>NZ_CP150481.1:3501692-3820027 GCF_047922965.1 Neptunicella plasticusilytica | reverse complement strand
CGGCTTTGATTCACTTCGAGTAAATCGGCAATACCGGTACGCATGGATTTGCTCGATTCAAAGGTTACCGAATTAGGTGAAAAGCGGGTTTTTTCCAGCCATAGTTGGCTAAACGTACTGACCATGCGTTGCATACTGCTATTGCCTGAAGCAATCAATACCGGTTTTTTGAAACCCTGATCGAGCAAATGTTCGACCAGTTGCTGGGCCTCGTCTTCTGGCGCCAAGGCAAAAAAGTAGGTTTGAGATTGCGGCGGGATATTTGCTACGCGGTTCAACGCCAATACCGGCTTATCGGCCGGCAAGGTTGATAGCAAAGATTCAATTTTTTCTTTCTCCAGTGGGCCGACGATAAAATCGTATTGCTCGGCAATACTAACGCTATCCTGTGGTTGCATCAGATTGGAATCGATAAAGGTTAATTCCGGCTGGGCATTTTCATGTTCAAAATAGGCCGCCAGAATCCCCTGTTTGAGTGCCTCTCCCTGACTTTGCAAGCGGCCGGATAAAGGTAATAGAACGGCAATGCTTTGCGGTTGATATTTTACAGTATGTAATGCTATATCCAGATCTTTAGGCAGGTTCTGGTAGGCCGGATGGTTAGGGTAACGGGCTTGCCAGGTTTGCAATTCGAACGCCATACGATAGGCATCAGCGGAATGTTTACGGGTGATAATCGCCAACTGTAGCCAGGCCTGTAAATCATTGTTTTGCTGACTGGCCTGCTCCAGTTGTTTTAACGATAATTTTTTTAATAAAGGCCAGATATGTTCATTGGCCTGTGGGTTGGTACTGGCCACTTTTTGCCAGGCGATAGCAGCATCCAGCCAATGCAGTTGTTGTTCCAGCAACCTGGCGCGTAGCGTATAAAGACGTTGCTGCAAACCGTACTGACCGATAATATCATTTGCCAATTTTTGTGACTGCGGGACAAATCCCATATCCAGCAAACATTCGGCTTCAATCAGCTTGGCCTGGGAGATATCCATCGGCACAATCAGTTCAGGCCGCAAAATATCGATGACTTTGATACTTTTGTCACACTGCTGTTGCACTTGCCATATTTCGGCGGCGCGGAATAGCAGCAAGTTGCGTCTGTCCGGTTCGGCATCTTTGGCCAGGCGCAAAAATTTTTCAGCCGATTCGGTTGGCGCAGGATGTTCAATTTGCACTTCGCGGGGGCCGCTGATATCCGGAGCTTTTTTTTGTGGCACCGTACTACAGGCACATAATATCGTTACCGAACCTGTTACCAACCATTGCCAATTAAATTTCATGCGCCCTCATTAACTTACCTTTATGCTGTGCGGTAGTTTAGAATGGCTGGCAATTGAAAACAATTAAAGGTGTGTCACTTTGGAACATTCAGGCAAGTTATATATCGTCGCGACGCCGATTGGCAATCTCGCCGACATCACACACCGGGCGGTGGATATTCTGCAACAGGTCGACGTGATTGCCGCAGAAGATACCCGTCATAGCCAAAAGTTGCTGCAGCACTATCAAATTGATACGCGTCTTATTTCTTTGCATGATCATAATGAGTCCCAGCGTGCTCGCCAGTTGATTGAACGGATGCAAAAAGGACTGGATGTGGCCTTAATCAGTGATGCCGGCACGCCGCTGATCAGCGATCCCGGTTACGCATTGGTTAATCAGTGTCGCGCCGAAAACTTGGAGGTTATTCCCATACCGGGAGCCTGTGCCGCCATTACCGCAATGTGTGCCGCTGGATTGGCTACCGACAGATTCCGTTTCGAGGGCTTTTTACCGGTCAAGGAACAAGCCCGTCAGCAGGCGCTGGATTTGCTACAGGAAGAATCGGCGACCTGTGTATTTTATGAGTCGCCCCGGCGTATTGTGGATACCATTAGATGGGTTGGCAAAGTTTTGGGCGACGAGCGCCAACTGGTGTTAGCCAAAGAATTGACCAAAACCTTTGAAACCTTTAGGACCGGCACGGCCAGCCAGATAGAGGCGTGGCTGACAGAAGATGCTGTCCATCAAAAGGGTGAGTTTGTGTTACTGATTTCGGGTTACCAACGCGATACCGGCAATATTCCTGCTGCAGCGATTAATTTGTTGAAGAGTTTAATGCAGGAATTACCGCTTAAAAAAGCGGCTGCGCTTGTCGCCAGTCACTATGAATTAAAGAAAAACGATCTATACAAACTGGGACTGGAAATATCCTGATGCGTGGCTTGTTAGTTGGGCTTATCTGCTTATCGCCATTGATGCTCAGGGCGGAATGGTTTAAGCAGACCGAAGGCATTATGGGGACTAATATCCAGGTCGAGATCTGGGCGGATAGTGCGGAGCTTGGCAAACAGGCCGTACAAAGCGTTATGGACGAAATGCGCCGTATTGACGAGCTTATGAGTCCGTATAAAGCATCCAGTGAATTATCCTTGATTAATCGTCAGGCTGGCTTGCATCCAATCAAGATTTCGGCAGAAATGTTCGAGGTGATCGAAACCGCCCAAAATGTGTCTGATCGCACTGACGGAGCGTTTGACATAACCTTTGCCAGTGTCGGCTTTTTGTATGATTATCGGCAACATAGCAAACCGGATGAACAACAGATCGAACAGTTACTGGATGCGATTAATTTCCACCATATCCGATTGGACAAACAGCAACTCAGCATTCACTTCAATCATCCTGACGTCAAAATCGATTTGGGCGGGATTGCCAAAGGTTATGCAGTGGACAACGCCCTTGAAAAGCTGCGCGCGCTGGGGATTGAGCATGCGCTGGTGACTGCGGGTGGGGACACCGGACTGTTAGGCGATAGAAGAGGCAAACCCTGGATTGTCGGGATCCGTGACCCGCGTCATCGCGATCGCGAAGCTGTGGTGTTGCCGCTAGAAAATATGGCTTTGTCCACCTCCGGTGATTACGAACGCTATTTTGAACAGGATGGTGAGCGTTATCATCACATCTTGTCGCCCAAAAGTGGCAAGTCGAGCCATGAGGTGCAGAGCGTATCGATATTGGGAGCGCAAAGTATTCTTACTGATGGATTGTCTACCGCAGTATTTGTGCTGGGAGTTAAAGCAGGAATTGAGTTGCTCAATCGCATTCCCGGTTATGAAGGCATTATTATGGATAATCAGCGCAAATTGCATTATTCAGCCGGGTTGGCGAGTCAGTCAATAAAAGGGTAATTCAGTTGAATTACCCCTAAATCTGTCAGCTAATCCGCTTACGTTGTAGCATTAAACCCGCCACACCTACTAGCATCAACAATGCCATTTCAGGCTCAGGCACATCGGCAACCGCCTGGCTGGATATATTCAGCAAATATTGGTATTCACCAAACATATCGAACCCCAGATCGTTACCGCCCAATGCCAGCGTATAGGTGCCTGCTGTTAGCATAATATCAGATAGACTGTTACCGGATAGCGGTGTAAAAGGATCGCTTCCGGCAACATAGTCCAATGTTTCGCCAAATAAGCCGTCGAAGCTGGCATAGTTGGAAAAGTTGTACTCAGGATCAGTCAATATCTCCCCCGCGTACAGGCTGACACCGAACACGATATCGGATGTAACCAGCACCGACATTTTTATGTCCTGTGCCAGTGAAAATGTCCAAAAGTCCACTTCCCCTGCACCTGAATTATTCGAGGCCCAGCCATTATCGCTGAGCACCGAGCCGTTGTAGTCACCATCGCCAGACAAGGTCATCAAGTCGGCCTGACTCTGGCTGCTTAATGTCAGCAATAGGGTTAAAGCTGCCAATTTTATAAGCGTTTTCATTTGTTATGCTCCTTTATGATCAAATTGAAGGGAGCTAACAGCGCTCCCGATTATTTGCAATGCCGTAGATTAAAGTGCGCCGTTTTCCCATGGACCGGTGATAGCAAAAGTCACGCCGGGTGTCTGGATATTGACGAACAGCCAGCGATCGTGGAAACAGGCACCAGCCCATTCACTGCTGCTGAAACTGCGGCGGTTGGAACCATCTGTTGAATTACCAACACTGGTCAGGAAGTTGGCTTGAGTGCCGGGATAGATGGCATCGATGGTGGCCAAATCACCTTGATCAAGCGCGATGCGGTTTTCAGCAAAATGGAAAGTATTACCATCCAGCGTCAGGCCAACCAAACGTTTGGGATTGGAGCCCCCGTCTTCGCACATCAGGATATTGCCACGCGGACTAACGGCAATATTGTCCGGGCCGTCTACCTGATCACGGCTTTGTGACTCGAACACTATTGTCAGTGTTTCTTTGCGCGGGTCGTAACAGAAGATCTGACCAAGGTTAGCTGCACCGCCTGAGGTGGAAACAAAAAAGATTTTACCATCGTCATACCAGCAGCCTTCACCCCGCTCAATAATGGCGGCGTCTGATGCCTGAGCGAAACAGGACTGGTTGAAGGCATCCGGATCGGGCACTTCTTGCCAGCTTACGTCCCAGACGCTCCCTTCCACCAAACCACCACGCAGATCAATGCGAGCTGTGTTGTCCAGTACCATGGCGTACAAACTTCCGCCTGATTTCAAATCACCCCAGACACCGTCAGGCACAAACTTGTAAAAACCCGACTGGCCGGTATCTTCTGTCTCGTATACGTAGCCTGTGGCCGGATCGACTGCCGCCGCTTCGTGAGAGAATCGGCCCATTTCACGAATAGGCTGGCCATCCGATATACCAAAACCGGGCACTTCAAATATGTAGCCGTGATAGAAACCCTGAGCATTTTGATAGGTTTCTTCGCAAGACATCCAGCTTCCCCATGGGGTTAGACCACCACAACAGTTTCGAATGGTACCGCCCAGGCTGTTATAAGAGGACAGAAACTTTCCCTGCACGACGTCGAATAACACATTGCTGGTACCACCACGTTGGGCGGGGTTATATACACCGCGCCCTCCACGGGGAGCGGAGGTATGTCCTCCACCGCTTTGTTCATGATTGCGCACCAGACAAATAACGCTGCCTTTGGACGCGACGGGCGCCATACCATCATGCGCGCCAGGAGTGGGTTGTCCATCGGCCTGCATTGAACCTGTCCAGCCGAAAGAGGTGTATTCAAATCCCTCAGGCAGAGCGAGTAATTCTAAACCTGTGGCTTTGTCGGCAACCGGCATTAGTGGACCGTAAGAGTCGCTATAGGGCAAGTTGGCCGCGGCGGCACGGTTCGACATTGCTGCGAATGCACTTCCTGCTGCTACCATTGAGCCGCCTTTAATAAAATCACGACGATTAACGAGAGGTTGAGGATCCTGAGCATTGGCTTGATCAGGGAGAGTGATATTACTGGTCATTTGGATTCCTTATTATTCAGTTGTTTGCGTGTTTTGGGGCCCATTCGCAAACTACATGAATGACCACGACCCGGCATGCTCAGAGTAAAAAGGCTGTGTGACAGTTGTCAGTAATTTGCCTGACAGTTTTGAAAAGCTTCAATGACAACGGCTTTACATTTTGGTGACAAGTAAATATTTAAGCTGAATTCAGGCTAATTAACCCCAACTCGGGATAAGAAATGTCGTTTATATTTACAAAGGGTAAATAATTCAGATAGTTATATTATTCACTCAACCATTGCTGAATAAATAGTTTACTCAATGACGACATTTTTGTGCTTGGCAAGGCGGGATTTCGTACGTCATAGCGGGCTATGACTAGAAAGCCCAACGCTGCCAGGTGCAAAAAGAGCGTTATTGAGAGGCGTGGCTTATCCCGAGCTGGGGTTTATTAACCCCAACTCGGGATAAGAAATGTCGTTTATATTTACAAGTGGTTAATTATTGGTCGACGCCGGGTCCCGGGTTGTTGCATTGTGTTGGGTCCACAGGATCAGCAAAATAGACAGTTCGTACAGGGCAACGACGGGAAGCCCCAAGGCGATTTGCGAGATAAGATCGGGGGGCGTCATCACCGCCGCCACCAAAAATATAGCCACAATGGCATGGCGTCGATACTCGCGCAAACTCTCCACTGTAACCAACCCCGCTTTGGCCAGGACCAGCAGTAGTATTGGCAACTCAAAACTCAGTCCAAAGGCGATAATCAGTTTTATTACCAGTCCCAGGTATTCACTTACCTTGGCCTCCAGTTCAACACTGATGGCATCTTGCCCTCCCGGCGCCTCAAAGCTGATAAAAAACTCCCAGGCGAGTGGCATCACCACATAAAACGCCAGTGCTGAACCGGTAACAAACAGAATGGGGGTGAGGACAAATAACGGCGATAAGCGACGTTGTTCATGCTTATAAAGTCCCGGTGCGATGAAACGCCAAACCTGGATTAATATAAGTGGCAAGGTAAAAAATAGCGCGCTGAAAAATGCCAGTTTAAGATAGGTAAAAAAGGCTTCGTGTAAACCGGTATAGATCATCCTTCTACCACTATCCGGCCCAAATATCTGCAATAACGGCTGTTGCAAAAAGTGGTAAATGTCAGTGGCAAACAAATAGGATAGACCAAACATGATAGCAAAAAAGCTGAGACAATAGAGCAGTCGGCTGCGCAGTTCGAGCAAATGTTTAAGTAGCGGCGCCCTGGATAAATTCAGCTCATCTTCCATTATAACTGACTCTTATCCGTGGACGACGTTGGGGCTTGATGCTGAGCAGCCAAGGTAGCCTGCTGGCGGGCTAGATCAATGGCCTGATGGCGTTGTTGATGCTGTTCTGCGCTCATACTGCCGGGTAAGAAATCGGCGGGCAAATTACGTACTTCTTCCGGTAGCAATTCGCGCCACTGATCATCTTTACTGTTTTGACCCGAAGCGATATTCACTTCGCGTTCCAGTTGCTGCATGCTGCCGAGTATATCCTTATACATCTTGCGAGCTTTGGCCATCAACTGGCCGGCAGCTTTGAACAGTTTGGGAAGATCTTTGGGACCAATAACGATTAGTGCCAGCACCGCACAAAACACCAGTTCTATCCAGCTTAAATCAAACATCGTTGACTCCGGTTGAGGGACAGGTTTTCATCAATAGGGAATTATGACGTGCTGTGCTCGGGAGATTCCTTGTCGCCTTTTTTCTCAATCGAAGGTTGTGGGGATTGTTGCTGTGGCTCATCGACATCATTGATACCTTTCTTGAAACCTTTGATGCCTTCAGCCAGATCCGTCATCAACGCCGGTATTTTTCCGCGACCAAATAACAGTAAAAATAGCATTACGACCAAAACAATTTGCCAGATACTTAATCCCATTATTTTTCCCCTATATGTTGACCATTAGGGGAATAAGATTGCAGAGATTATATGTCGTTGTGATGACGGTAATATGAACGATTTTTAACCGGTCCGAATATCAGATGATAGCCGGACCGGTGAGGCATGGTGTAACGCTAGTCAAATTGCAGTCGTCGATACATTTGGCCCCTGAGCAGGTAAAGGCTCAACAAACTTTGCATTGTCACGGTGGCAATGGACAAATACCAGATTTGTTCAATATAGAAGTCGCCTTGACCGGATAACCAGATAGCCGGTAATGCGAAGGACAATAACCGGGTTGCACTGCTTAAAAGTGCAGGCCAGGTGTTGCCCAGCCCCTGAAACATACCCGAGCAGGTAAAAATTAACCCGGTGGGGATAAAGTTCCAGCAGATCAGACTCAGGAAGCCCGATGCAATAGTCAGAACAGCAATGTCATCCGAGAAACTCGATATCAATGCCGGTGCCTGCCACAGACAAATGGCTGTCAGTATAGCCATCACCAGACAACTGAGTAAGGCTGTCCATTTAAAGGTTTGTTCAACTCGGTTAGGGAGGCGGGCGCCAAAGTTTTGTCCGGCAACGGCCGGCGCCGAAAAAGCTAATGCCATTGCCGGCAGGAATAATGCCTGCATGACTCTGGAGCCTAGTCCAAATCCGGCCTGGGCACTGGCGCCGAACTGCTGAATAGTCCAGTAAATCACCGCCATATATAAAAACATCAGGAAAAACTCGGCACCGGCTGGAAAGCCGATTGACAGTAATCTTTTCCAGCTTGCCCAGTCCGGTCGCCACAATGACAAGTTAACCGAGACGTAATGTTCCAGACGGAAAAAGTACCACAGCAAAATGATCACACCAATAACCACCGCAATAGAACTGGCCATGCCGGCTCCGGCCACTCCTAGCGGATAACCGGTCCCCCAGCCTGCAATCAGTACTGGCGCCAGCAGGATATTAATCAGCACAGATAACATCTGGACCAGCATCACCGGTTTGACAATACCGGTACCACGCAACGCGGCAGCCATGGCCACAATGGAAAACTGCAGCGCCATATTAGGTAAAAACCAGTATAAATAAGTGGTGCCTGCCTCGACGATTTGCGCGTCGTTGGATAAGGTTTGCATGTAGTATTGGCCACAGCCGTAGCCCACAATCAGGGTCAAGATCGCTAAGCCACTGGCGAGTAAAATCGATTGATTAAAAATAAGGTTAGCGTCTTTTTTATCCTTCCTTCCCACAGCATGGGATACCAGAGTCGCGGTGCCCACGTTTAATATTTGGGTCAGGGCAATGATAATCAGATTGGCATTGCCGGCGGCACTAACGCCAGCCAGCGCTGTGTCACCAAGTTGCCCGACAAAATACAAATCGACCAAAAAATACAACGTCTGCACAAACAGGCCAATAGCGATAGGAATTGCCATATTAATCAGATGTCTGGGGATCGAACCTTGGGTTAAATCTTTCATCCGCATTATGTCCTTTGCGGTTGTAATGAAGTAAGTAATTGCAAACATTGTTGCAGCTGTTGTGCATCGAGCGACTGGGTGGCCCATGCCGCACTTTGTTTAAAACTTTCCAGTGCGTCTGCCAAAACCTGTTGGCCAGTGCTCGTCAGTTTAACCAGGCTGACGCGCGCATCACGGCTATTGGCCTGCTTCTCTACCAGCTTGATTTTTTCCATTGGCAATAGCAATCGGGTGACCCCCGACGCGCTGAGGTTGACCGCGTTGGCCAGCTCTATTCTGCGCAGGGTCAGGTTGGGAGACTGGCTAAGTCGGTACATCACCATTAACTCGGTGTAGTTAATGCCGTGAGTACTTAAACTGGACTCTATGGGTTTGAGCAAGTCGCTGTGAGTTTTGCACAGTACCATCACCAGTTGCATTGAGGGGCTTAAAGTTGACATGGAATTTCTCGATTAACAGATAGTTGCTTGCAATATAGTTGATCAATCAAGTATATTGCAAGTAATTATTTGTACTCAAGAAATAATCAACCTCAGATCGGGATAACAGAGCCAGCCGTCGGGATAATAGCTAATTTGGTAATTGTTGATAGATATGATCCAGACGCTGTCGATAATCCTGACAGTCGGTATCAGTAATTTGCTGTTGCTCAAGACCCTGTTTAATCATCGTAGCCTGTCTTTTTACAAAATCTAGATGTTCAGCATGTTTAGCCTGACGAACAATTTTGTCCAGCGATTCCAGCTGGCGAATCGAAATGGCCAGACAAGTTTGCGAGTACTGGCGAATTTGATCAAACGCGGCGTTACCTATGCCGCTAAAAGTGACGGATTTATACTGTAAACGCAGGGTGCCTTGTTGATCCAGATAGCCGCCTTGCGGAAAGGTTTTACTCGTGAGCAGGCATAAAGTGGCAGTGAGTTTGTCCACACAAGTGAGGGCTGAATACGGATCATTGATGCCGGGTGACAGTGCTCTTAGGGCAATCTCTACTAATTGATGGACCGCAAATTCGGGATCTTGAATAGGTGAACGCTTGGAGCCTAACGTCAGGCAGTTACGCAACTGGGCAGTTAACGCATTGTCAACAGGTTCATGGTGGTGCAAAGTAATCATCGGCATATCTTTGACTACAAAGTCACCTGCCTTGATCTTAATCTGGGCAACAGCATCGTGTTCACACATCAGTTTAATCAGTGCCTTAAAATCGATAGCCTGCAAATAACCGCTTGTTTCACTGATTATTTCGCTGTGGTGAGAGAAATGCTGAGTGCCATAGTCGTCATCAATGGCGGTATTGTGTAACTCAGAGGATGAATGAGAGGACGGAAACAGGCTCTCGACACTCTGTTCAAGCTCTTGGTATACATCATCAATTACATTATCGGCCTGAATAGAGTGAGCGACGTGATGGATGAAAAAGATAAGAAAAAACACACTGACCAAGGTGATAAACAAACACCACACAATAGACAGGCCGGGAACATAGTCAGCGTCGGCAAAGGCATCAATTGCCCGCACAATGGACAGGCAATAAACAAAATTGGCGATAAACAGACCCAACACAATCTGGGTGCCGCTGTCATTCATAAAGTTGCGGATCAGACGTGGGCCGAATTGTGATGACGCCAGTGTCAGGGCCACAATAGTGATAGAAAACGCAATACTGACCACTGTCATCATCGAGGCCGCGATGGTAGTTAACAGCTCTCTGGCTGCATCAGGCTTGATTTGGTAAACCTGATGCAGTGCGTCGAGCTGATTGAGCCCGCTGAAACGATCAATACAGATAAACAATACCGCCGCGACTAACGCAGATACCACCAACAAGCTGGGTATAAACCAGAAACTGGTCTTAATTTTGTCCAGGGCAGCAAGCAATTGGGTTCTTTTATTGTCTAGTAGGTTCACACTGCCTCTCTGCAAGCCAAAGGTCTGATCAACCGGGATAACTGGCAGACTAACATCATTTGTCTGCCAGTGGGAATGACACTATTTGTCCACCCCATAACATTTTCGGTATTTCCGGTTGAACCAGACAATCGCGGGTATCCCGATAGCGCCGGATAACCGGCATGGAATAATTTGTCCATTATTCATGACTTTTGGCCTATTCCCGAGCTTGGCATAACTGGCATAATAACCCCATGAAAAAATCACGCCGTATCCCTTATTCATCTTTACCTTTTCAGATAGAAGATCTGGTGGCTGTTATTACCATACTGCTGGTCGCGGCCGTTGCATTACAGCAAGTCAAACAAAGCAGCACAGCCGTTGTCACTGTTTTACTCATCGCTGGCTTTATGGTTTATCTGGCGAGTTTTCTTTATGCGACTCGTGGACCCGGTCGCTGGGTCTGGAGACCGGCACAAATTGTTGCGTTGATACTAATGGTAGCCGTCATATTTGGGCTGGTGTCATTGGTTCCGTTACTGTTTCTGACCATATTATTGATTATCTGGGTATCGGTACTGCCCTTTTATATGTCGGTACTGAAGTCCTTGGGTGTGATGCTGGTGGCAATAACGGTGTTTTTCAGTTTTTATGTCTGGCGCTGGCAAACCGGGCCACTTTGGATTACCGCGTTGTTATATGGCACCTTTCATTTATTTGCGATATTAATGACTTTTCAGGCCCGACGTGCAATGGAAAATGCCGAGCAAACACAACGTCTTAACCAGCAGCTATTGGCGACCCAGCATTTATTAACCCAAGCAGGCAAACAGAGTGAGCGTACCCGTATTGCGCGAGATCTGCACGATCTGGTCGGGCACCATTTGACCGCACTTATTATCAAACTGCAGGTATCATCACATCATTGCGAAGGCGAGGCCAGGCAACAGGTTGATGAGTGCCATAAGCTGGCCAAACTGCTGTTGAGTGATGTGCGTGACGCTGTGTCTACCTTGCGGGAAAGTCGTCAGCTGGATTTTGCTACTGGCTTGGAATTATTACTGGAACATGTACCACGCCTGCGTTTTCATCTGGATATTGATGCGGATATTGAGCTGGAAGATATCGAGCTGGCCAATTCGATTCTGTTTTGCATACAGGAAGCACTGACCAACTGCCTAAAACATACTAATGCGACCCGGTTTAATCTGGCGATGAGCCGCAACGCTGACCATTATCAGCTGATGGTCAGTGATAATGGTCATGCTATCCATCAGGATAAAATTACGTTCGGCAATGGTCTTAAAGGCATGCAAGAACGGTTAAATGCATTTTCGGCCAAGTTGAATATAGCGATTATCGATCATTGTCTTCATCTGGATATTCGTATTCCCCTCAGCTCCGGAGTCTTGTCAGTATGACAATCAAATTGTTGCTGGTTGATGATCAACAGTTACTCAGGGAGGGACTCAAAAGCCTGTTAAAACTGTCAGAGCAGCTGGAAGTGGTCGGGGAAGCCAGTGATGGAACACAGGTGATAGATGCGATTGCTACCTGTCGGCCCGATGTGGTCTTACTGGATATTTCAATGCCCAAAATGGATGGCATTGCAGTATTAAAACAGATGCGACAACAGCAGATTGCTGTGCCGACTCTAATTTTGACGACCTTTGATGATCATCAATATATTATCGACGGATTACAGGCTGGAGCGAAAGGCTATCTGCTCAAAGATGTCTCTCTGGACAGATTGGTCGATGCCATAGTTCAGGTGAATAATGGGCAGTCACTTCATCAGCCAGCATTAACCGAGACCCTGTTAACCAATCTGCAAAGCAACTCCGCCACAGAATTGACGGCAACCGAATCATTGACGGCGCGCGAACAGCAAGTGCTGGGGTTGATGGCGAGCGGTTGTTCTAACAAGGAAATTTCTCAGGTGCTATTTAAATCCGAAGGCACTATCAAAAATCATGTGTCCAATATTTTGGCAAAACTGGGGGTGCGTGATCGCACCCGGGCAGTATTATTGGCAATGGAAAAAGGATTATTGTGATAATCCACCTGTTTGAGCTTAACTCGAGTTCTGCTTAGCTTATCTGGATGGTTTTCCAGGCTAACAGTGATCCATCGGCATTTTGTTGAGTATCAAATTGATATTCTGCATAGTCGTTACCAAATACCGTGTCCCGGCTCAATGGGGTATCCTGGGTTCCCCTGTTCAAATAGTCGGGATGCGTGGTACAAATTTCATCGCAGAAGGCGTCAGTAAAACAAAACTGCGAAATTAACTGATCATTGTTATTGTTGCGGATCCGAAAATGAATATGAATACTGCGGCTTGAGTACCATCCGGGAAAACAGGACTTGAAGTTGACCCGGCCATTGTTGTCGGTGATTTGGGTTCCGCGGAACCATTTAGCCTGTAACGCCTCGTTATCGTTGCCGGTACAGAACCCGCTGGAGAAACGGTCACTGTCACGGCTATCGCTGGTATCGCCGGAATAGATGCCTTCCACGTCACAGTGCCAGACTTCAATTTCCAGTCCGGCCAGCGGATTGCATTGACTGTCAATCAAGCGCAAGCACAGCATCATCGGTAAACCGGTTTGCCCTTCGGAAATATCATCCTCACCATCGACGGCAAAATAGCAGGGCCCTTCGGTTTGGGTTCCGGTTAATGCCACCGTGCAGGCTGTTGCTGTGGTAAACAGGCTGTCATCCGGAAAGTTTTCGGTCATAGCCGCGGTGCCACCACTGGCCCAGGTGGTACTGTTACCAGTGACAGCTGTATTGTCACTGCTGTTATCGGTGCTGCTATTGCTGTTAGTTGCGGATTCAGTGCCGGAACCTCCGCACCCTATCAGGCCGAATAACGGACTGATAATAATACCTGCACCTAAGGTCTTGACTAATTTACGGCGACTGTTGTGTTGACTTGTCATATTTCACACATCCTGGAGTGAGTTAATTTGAGAAATAGGATGTGAGTTTAGGTATTTGGTTCGAGATGGACGGACTGTTTAGCCGCTTTTTACTCAATCTTTACCTGTCTTGAACTAATACTGACAAAGTTGACGGAGGTCAGTGAAAATAAGCCGGATCTGATCGATCCGGCGTTGTTATTCAATTAAAACGAATAAGACAGGTTGGCAGCAAACTGTCTGCCGGGTTCAGAATATCTGTCGATTCCGTCACCGGCAACGCCACCAAAAAAGCCGCCGCTACCTTCGCGAACATTGCGCACCCGTTGCCATAGAAGATACTTTTCATCAAACAGGTTAGTAATGCTGGCCCTGAGAGTTAGTGAATCCGTTACGTCATACCAGGCTGTCAAATCGACAATGCTGGCGGAATTGCTGTAATAGGTTGCACTAAAGCTTGGCTTTTCCTCTTTGCCTTCGATAAAACGGGCCATTGCCGATGCACCCCATGTCTGGTCAACTGAGTGGAAATTCAAACCGATAACAGTGCTATCGGGTGAGATACTTTCCAGCGGATCGCCCTTTTGATAGGAGCTTTCCACATAATTGTCGGCCAGATCCGGTGAATTGCGGTATTCACCTTCGCTGTGCGAATAAGCCAATGTGGCGGTCAGTTGTTGGGTTAAATGCCAGTCACCCTCAATTTCGAATCCGGTTACCTGAATTTTGCCGCTATTGGTTGGCACAGTATAATCGTCGCCGCTGACTTCAGTGACGGTCCAGCATGAATCGGGGAGGGCGGTAACCTGACAGGCGGGATCACGGAAATTGACGGTTGCGCTGGTGATTGGGGTATCAAACGTATTGGTATGATTGATATTGAGGATCATATTTTTATAGTCAGAACGAAATGCGGATATTTTTAACTGTGCCTCCTTTCCAACCCATTGATAGGCCAGTTCATAGTTTACGCCTTCCTCGGCTTCCAGATCCGGATTGGTGACGGTGTCCAGATCGCTTTCGGTACGGCCGGTGGGCACGTACGTTACGCCGCCAGTATCCGGATCAACCACTCTAACGCTTTCGCTAAACTGGCTGTTCAGGTTGGTGTTCAGATAAAGTTGTTGGGTGGTAGGAGCCTTAAAACCGGTGCCAACGCTGGCAATCAGGCTATGGCCGGTAGCAAATTCATAACTGGCGCTGAGCTGGCCGGTGACGGCTGAAAATTCGGCATCTTGCACCGTGTTGGCGGAGTCTTCAAAACTATCGTCGGTTTCCGGGGAATAACGGGTATTGTCGTAACGTAAACCGACTACAACGGTGAACTGCTCATTCAGTTGAATCAAATCACGGAAATAGACAGTCCAGTTATCATTGTCGGTTTTCGGTACCCAGGAAGGATCGATTTCGGGATAGCCCTCACGCAGGCCACTGTCTTTGTCCAGTCCGTTATAGCGAATGTCCTGTAGATGATTTTCAACCTCTCCCGTTTGTGAGATTAATCCGTAGGCCAGATCATGGCTGATATCGCCGTCTTTAACGTATTTGGTAAAATCCGCCGTAACGTTAACCAGCTTCTGGTTAAAGTGACGATCTTCCATTCTTAAATAAGCCGAGCCACCCGAAGCGTATGAAAATGCGGTCACTCCGGAGGTATAGATTTCCTGACGGTTCAGTTTTAACTCCAGCTCGTCAAAGACCTTATTGTTGGCCTGCCAGGTGTAGTTCAGTCCGACGCGCTCCCGGTTTGATTCGTCATCGGTATGAAAATCGTAGTAGGTGGCGGAATCACGCGAAAGCGGGGTGCCGGTGCTTTCATTGTCCATATCTTCATAAACCAGTTCCAGCCTGTGTTGGGGAGCAAACTGGTAAGCCAGTTTTAGCAATAAATTGGCTTTATCGCTGTCAAAGGGGTCGGCCTGCCCACGTTCGGCACCCACTATATCTGCACCATCGTCATGGGCTTGCGTTTCATTGCCATCGCGCAGGGTATAAATGGCTAATGTTTCAAAATTTCCGCTGCGATTAGCGAGTGATAGGGTGGTTGCGGTTTCCTGATTGCGACCATCATAGCCAATTTTAAATTTACCGCCGAAGCCGTCACCTACAGCAGGCAGGAAATCGCTGGCATCTTTGGTGGTGTACATAACGGCACCGCCTAACGCTCCGCTGCCGGCCAATACCGAATTGGCACCTTTGACGATTTCAACGGTTTTGACGCTTTCAATTTCCACTGCATTGCGGGTTGAACTATACATACCGTAGCGGCTATAGGTTAACGGATTCAGGCTTTCACCCTGAGACAGGCCATCAACAGTAATGGCCACCGCGTCACCTTCCATACCACGAATATTAAAGCCGTTATCAGCAAAACGGTTGCCGGTGTTATTCACCTCAACTCCGGGGATATAACGCGCGGTATCGTTGATGTCGGTGATCATTTGCTCATCAACCTGCTCTGCTGTTAGGCTTTGCTTATTTTCTAGTGTGACTTGTTTTTCTGCCTTGGCAACCGCGACAGGCAGCGTATCCTGAGCCTGAATTGAGGGGCTGAGCAGTGCTGCGATGGAAAGCGCAAGAATGGAAGGTGAAACTGTCATTATTGTGTCCTTAGTTATTAATATAAATGCAAATGATTCGTATTTAATTGGTTTATTTGAACGATACCCCTCTATATTCAATAAGTTACAGATTGAGAATAATGGGTTGGGGGGGGCAGTTCTGTTGGTTACCTGATCAAATGTAATGCTACTGCACCTATTTCGCCCTGAGCGGGCAAGTTCAGATCCAGAGTGGCATTGTCCAGATTAAAGTTAATGCTTTGGTAGTCGTGTCCGCCTTCTTCTCTGGCGGCTTCAATATGTAATTGGTACTCAGATCCGCTTAACGGATATCCCGCATCATCCAGGCCATTCCAGAGCAGGTTGTACTTACCCGGACGTCGAGTAGGACGGGCGAGCCCATCCAGCAAGTCCGGATTTCTGCGGCCCACTTTTCGCCACCAACGGCTATTTTCACGTGCCCAGCGACTGTTTTCGCCCAGCACTAGCAGGTTTTTGATCGGCTTGTTGTGATTGTCGGTAATCCATAACGCCATATAGGGTTTATGATATTCCAGCGTTTTGATATCCGGGATCTGATAGTCAATACGCAAGGTTGGCAGTTGAGTCGATGCAGTTTGCTGATTATCAAGCGAAAGGTATTGCACCCAGTGATCGGAGCTGATATTGGTGCCATCAGCCAACATAATCAAGGCTTCCACACCGTCGAGGGAATTCACCCAGTCAAGCCCCTGCATCGCAGGTTGCGTGCTTAATGCGGTTGCGACGGCATCGGCAGTCGTGGCATCGTTGGCTATCACAACTGCCGAAGGGGCATTATCCATCGGCCAGCCATCTTTCGGTGTCAGAATATGGCTAAAACGGCGACGTTGGATCTCGAAAAAACGGCTATTATGACCACTGGATGCAATAGCTTTAGAGGCCAGTTGTACTGACATACTATTTATTTGTCCGCTATTGTCGTCATTGAGCCTATTGGGGGTGGCAATGGCCACATTCCAGCTAGAACTGGCGGCTGAGTGGCCCCAGTAATAGGCGTCTCCGCCGATATCCAATTTTAGTCCCTGCATTTCGGGTAATAATTGACGTAAATAATCACTGGCCTTATCGATAATATAACCCTTAGCTAATCCCGACGGAGCAAGTGCAATATGTTCGCCAAGATCAATACCTTGAAGCTCGGTGTCGACCTTTAAGGTCTGCCGATCAATATCGCGAGCCTGATACCTCACTGCCACTCTATCCGGCACCTGTTGCAGCTGCTCAGCCTGTTGCCATAGTTGTTCGAGATTGCCCATGCGACAGCTAAAAGCATGCTGTGACGATTCACGCCATTGTTCACATAAACTAACTACCTGGATCAATTCTTCGGCCAGTCCCTGTGCCTGTTTTGAATGATTCAACTGGCTAATTTGGCTGTCGGATTGCCAGGTGGACAGAATGTTTTCAAGGCGTTTTATTTCGTGCAAGGTTTTGTCTAGTGCCTGCTCTGCCTTGTCATCACTTACTCCAATGATTCGCACATCTAGCGAGGTGCCTAATACATTGTCATAATGTGCGGTATATCCGGGCTGGTCAGCCACTGCGCTCATGGAGGCTGCAGCGATACCGAGCAGTAGCACTAGGCTTATGTTTTTTGGTATTTTCATCAGGACTTGCTACTTACCGGTGTTGTTGGCTTTGTCGTCTTTTGCGTACCGACGTTGTTCTGGCTCGGGGTCAAGCATGCTGACTACGCCATCCTGATTGGTATCCCAACGGTTAAAACTGCGATGACCAGATAACTGATACTCTGCAAAGGTCATACCGCCATTTTTATCCTTGTCCAGAATATTAAAACGCACATAGGTTTGTTTGATGGCACCTTTGCGGGTGCGGGCAATCTGTTGATCCAGTCGGTTTTCATATTCAAACAAGTATTCCTGCTGACTTAACCAGCCATTTTTATCTTCATCGGTAAGGTCAAAGTCGTTACGACGGCGTTGGTCAAACTCGGCTCTGCTGATAATGCCGTCTTGATCGCTATCATATTTACTGAAAAAACCGTTGCTGCTGTGGGTAGAGGGCATGCGCAACAATCGTTTAGCTCGTTGTAAAGCCAGTTGCTTTTCATCCTCTATCTGCTGAGCTGTTTGCAGCTCTTCATTTGGTTTTTGGGCGTTGGGGCGGGATTTGGGTGGCTCGTCCTTGTTGATCACGTTGTCCTGATTGCCGTCATAATGAGTAAAGCTGCGTTCGCCAGACGCTTGATACTCTGACCATTCAACGCGGCCATTGTCATTTTTATCGAGGGATTTAAAACGCACGACAGTCTGTTTGACCTGATTCAAACGGTCTTCAGCGAGTTGCTTGTCCATCCTGTTCTGGTATTCAAATACATATTCATTTTCGTCCACCAGACCGTTGTGATCCTCATCAGTAAGGTCAAAACGCTGTTTTCTGGCTTGGTCAAATTCAGTGAGTGCTAACTCACCATTGTTATCCAAATCATACTGATTAAGGTAAACCAATTTATTGTGCGATGCGGCGAGGGTGCCGGATGAAATGGTTAATAACAGCGTGCTAAAAACCGGGATAAAAAGTTGAGTATTCATATGATGGCCTATTATTCTGCGGCTTCTAAAACAAGGGTATAGGTGTTGCTGATCTCCGGTGCATCCGAGCCTGCCGGAGCCTTGCTGCGATGCCTTGCTCTCAACAGATAGTTACCCGCTTGTTTTGGGGTAAAACTGAACTCTCCTTTACTGTCACTTTCGGTAGTTAACAACGGCTTTTCATCACTAAACTGATTATTGGCAAGAAAGATATCGATTTTTAGACGAGCTAAAGGATCACCCTCAAATTGGCTGCGTAATTTAATTGATTCACCCACAAATAAATCGTTCGGATGAGTTAGGGCGACAAACTCCAATCCTTGGTTATAGGCAACTAATGCCCCTTTATCTGGCGCACCTTTAGTGACATAAGTTTCGGCCATTGTGTCAGACTGGAAAAACGACAACAGCTTACCTCCTGCAGGAACCGGATCTTGTGGATTTTCCAGCGATTTCCTTTCGCCATCAATTTCATAGATCTTGAATACTCGGCCAAGGCGTCTGCCGGTACTAAAACGGTAGGTACCGTCATCCGAGATTTTATGTTCAACGGCAGTACGCAGATTTAACTTCATAATGGTATCAGGCGTAATGCTGTGACTTTGTGGCGTAACGATGTGAAAAATACTGTCGTTAAAGGCCACTTCCGGCACAAAGAACTTTTCTGCAAAGGAGGCATCCAGACTGACGATACCTTTTTTTGAAACCTCAAAACTGGAAGGATAAAGGTATGGAGTGTGGGCGTAAGAAGTTCTACTGCTGATGACTGTGAATATTGTTACAGCACAAAGCAGAATTTTTTGTAATTGCATTATCGATCCCGTTGGTAAAAGTTAGTGATTAAGATAAATGATAATCAATATTATATGCAAATGAGATCTATTCGCAATTGATCTTTTGAAATTAATTCACCATCACGGAAAATCCAACATAGCTAGGCACAAAAATAGCGTTATCGGCAGGCGCGACTTACCCCGAGTTGAGGTTATATAACCTGGACTCTGGATAAGAAATGTCGTTTTTATTTGAAATACGTCTTATGTTTTAAAGGGTTATAGTAATTTCAACTATTGTTCGAGAGAAGATAAAGGTACAGTGCAGGAAGATTTGTTCAGATAAAGGCGTTCGCCAAGTGGTTCAGTTATTCGAAACCCTTTGCGAACAATGCATCGCTGGGCAAATATGGCTGTGCTGTAGGGCGTTGCTTATCCAGGGCTGAGGTTAAGCTAACGTTGAAATAATCACGACAATAGGTGAAACAAGCGCTTTGACTTATCCCGTTGCAGACTTTTAACCCGTGCTATAGGTTAGTTGCGAAACTGTGACATCTTGTTCCACAAATTCTGATGTTTGGCATCGGAGAAATATTCATACGGATGCCAGCAGCGTGGCACCAGATCCTGATTTTTGCGCTCTTCAAAATTGGATACCAGCTTGCTAAGTATCTCCAATAACCGTTCCGGACTGACCTTTTCAAAGGCTTTACGTGCCGGTTCAAAATACAGATTATTGGATTTACTGATCACATAGTCCGGGCAATTGGAATTGTAGGACAAATTCCGGGTTACGCAGCGCGAAATCGGCTCGTCAGGATTGGCCGGGTATAAACGGGTAACAATGGCATATTCATATTTGTCGATATCGCGCTTGTCCGAATCTTTGGGAATAAACGCAATGCCATAGCCTTGGGGAAATATACCTGTGACTTGTAGCAATGCCTCGGTAACAGTCGGGCTGAACATGCCCTGTTCGGCACCTTTACGCAGCATTTGGCCGACTTTGGGCATTACCGCAATGGGTTGGTTGGTTTTAGTCGACATCACCACTGACGCATAGACCTGAGGAATTTTAAGAATGTTGCCGATACCGTTTTGTGGTTTTAGCGAGCTTTTAAGCAGCTTTAAGCCAAACTCCAGTTTGGCTTTTTCCAGTTTGTTAAACTCCTCGCGTTCGGTTAACGAATTGCCAGTGTATTTATCCGTGCCTATACCGTTTTTAAAGTAACTTAGTGCCTGCTGAAAGGTAATTTTAAGCAGCTTGTTGCGATCATCCCGTTCCAGTACCCGAAATTCATCTGCCTGTCCGTCTTCACCTTTAAGCAGCTTTTGTGCATCGGGATGCATACGTCCGATATCCTGAATCAACGCTGCCATAATCAGCGGAATTTTGACATTCTGGCGAAAGGATTCCTGGCTGGTCAAATCTTCCGGTTCGATGGCACTTTGCTCGCTATCCTTCACTGCGAATCGGGTGACATGGGGATCGATAATATTTTGGGTAAAGACAAGTCTATCCAGCAACCGCACAGATAACGCTGCTTTGTACATATGTTTGGAAAACATATTAAGCTGCGGGACTTTGCGACCACTTTCGGGTGTGATCATCAGCATGGTACCGAGCATACGCGCCGTTTTGTCATTATTGTCGGCAAAATCGTCGCCTTCGATCAGATCAACAATCTCGACACAGATCTGTTTTAAATGGCGATGCCTGACCAGCCGCTCTTCGTCCAGCTTTTTATTAAACACCTTTAACTGTGACTGGCTGACTTTGATCCTTTCACTGAGTAATTTCTTGTCGCTTTGGCTACCAGATTCCGTCAGTTTCTTCTCGCTAGCTTTTATTTCCAGCATCAGGCTGCTGCGCTTTTCCTGATCTATCGCTGCCTGTTCAAAGTAACCTGTTGCCTGCTCATAAACAGAATCGCTGACGGGACTGAGATCATGGATCCTGTTAATTAAGCTTTTGATTGTGCGGATATAACTTGACTCTTTGACCACCGGCCGTGTTCTCCCAATAAGCCGTTTTATTAGAGGCTGTTTATCTTTCATATTCACCACTGTTGAGAAATGAAAATTTCTCAATCGAGGAGTAAACAACGTAGTTTAGTCATCTAAATCAGTCTGTTTATAGCAAACAGTGAGGGATTTTCAGACTCAACCCGGAGGGCTGGGGCTATTTTTCCTCCTCACTGCGTTATCAAACACTTAAAGAGAACCACTCTTCGCACGTTTTCTGCCTTGTGAGAAGAAAAAATAGCCGCCAGCAGTGGCGAATATGAAAGATAGGCAGCCTCTTGTTCGACCTTAACCCCTTGAATTATTGTTTAAATTAACAGGAATGCAGAGCTCTTGTCGTTAAATATTTGTAATCCGGTACAAAAATAGCGACATTCGGGGCCTGGTCTATCCAACTTTAGATAGTGCCATTCACAATCGGCTCAAATGCGGTCAGGCTGTCCATTAAGGCGGCGTTACCTAAACCGTGTTGCGGGAACAGACGGCTAAACTGTCCTTGTTCACCATGTAATGCCATGTAATTCAGCAGTATGGTTTCAACCAGCAAGTTGACGTTATTGGCGGCCGGTGTCGAGGCTGTTTCCACCGATGCGTCAGCACGCATATAGCCTATTTGTTGATGCATGGCTTGCTGATCGGCGTTGGCACCTAACAGTTGTATCGTTCCGTTCGGGTTATACACCATAAAGAAAGAAGCGGCAGTTGAGGAATTGTCTCCGGTCCACACGCCTTTACCCCGACCATTGACTGAATCATCAATCATGCCGTTGCTGGCCACCGATCCGTCACTACACACATACATCATGAGCGGAACGCCTACTCGAGCCGCGTATTCCAGACAAGCACCCATGCATCGTCCGGCGCGTAAATCACGGATTTCGCCGGTTGAACGATCACCGGTATGGTAGTCAAATCCACCCATGGTAATAGTGCCGGCGCCGGCAAAACCGTTGATCACCAGTTTCATTACCGAGGCGGTTTTACGAAACTCGCCGTCGTTGGCAAATTCATCTTCGCTAAAAATACCGCCAGTCCCTACCAGTAAAGGATCAAGCTGTGGATTGAGAGTGGAAGGATCACCAAAACGATCGGCGATATCGGCGCTTTTAACATAACCGCAGCGCACCAGATCTTTCAGTACATCATCAGTACTGATTTGGGTGTCTATCTTGCCCAGTTTCATGTCGCTGATCCGCTGGATGGATTCCATCACTGCCACTGAATCCTGCTGACTGAGCAGACCGATTAAATCGCCGGTGTCGACCAGACCAGTCACATCTGACGGGCGATCTACCTTGGTTGGACGTTTACTTTGGTCAATCATCATCGCGGGAGCCATGGAGTTGCCGCCTGATTCAGAGCTTTGTGAGCCTATTAAGGTTAATAGTGACCCGTCCGCACCGACTTTATTGATACCATACATAGGATTATGCGGATTGTTACCGGTGTCGTTTTCGGAACGGGCAGGAATAACGGCGCCGTTAATATTGGCGCGATTCATTGGCGAAATACGTTCCAACATACCACGCAAGAACGCACTGTCACTGTGAAAGGCCAGTCCCAGTTCGGTATTGATAAAATCACTTAGACCGCTTTGCGGATTCATAATCGACGGCACCATGTCGCCGGGTAAACCCAGTTTGTTGTAACCTGCGGTACTGAGAAAATCCAGTTGGCCACCCCGTTTCCCCACCAATACGTTAGAACCGGAAATATTTGCGCCACCGGCTAAATCAAACACAATAAACGGGATCTTTCCGGCCCCCTGAGTGGCAATACCACAGCGATCTTTTAGTGCTTCCAAATCGGCGGAAAGCGCCGCATTAGCAGCGCGAGGGTTGGCAAATAAACTTAACGCCGAGCCCGCAGTCAGCGTAGCCATACCGGCACAAAATCCCTGGGCGATAAATTCGCGACGCGTCAGTGGACGACGGTGATCCTGATGATAAAGCGGTTTATCAGCACAGGATTGGGCGGCTTTGTTAAGCTTGTGTAGGCGTCTTGTCATAATCTAAGGTCCTGAGCATTAATTTATTGCAATAGTAATGTGGCGCTACCCAATACCGCCGCACAGGTACCTTTAGCCACCGTGCGGGTATAGCTGGTATCGCAGGTTTTACCGGCATCGCATTGGGTTAGTCTGTCGATCAGGTTATTGAGCTCGGCGCGCAGTTCAGCAAAGGTGGGCTGGGTAGACAAATTCTCACCCACCATTCCCTTCAACAAGGGATCGAGCAGCAAGTTTCTGTCCTGACTGGCAAATGCACTGCTGGCTGGCTGACTAAAATCAAAACCGCTGAAAAAGCTCGCGCGCAAGTTGTCATTTTCAATAAGTTGGTCGCAATATTTAATCGCCAACTGGGTAACGGCCATCTGATTGGCCGCCACAAAACTGCCTAACCGGGTGACACTGGGCAGTTGTTGTTGTAACTCATTATAAGCGGACTGAATTGCTGGATTGGTTATCGGCACGCCCGTGGTGGCTGACATTGACACATTTATTTCGGCAAAGTGACGGATCCCGACCCGGGCCTGAGGCGCAAGATCTTGTGGTACTGCTGCGGCCGGAGGTTCAGCGTCTACTCGCACGTCGCTGTGGTCGGCTAATTGCTCAAAAGTCAGAAAAAACTCGTCGATTTGCGCGCCCTTTTCCAGCGCCACCAAAGTGCCCTGGCGGGACAGGGACTGACCCGATTCGCTGTTGTAATGACTGGCATCCAGTTCCAGATCCAGATTGGCGAAGGCTTGCCCTACTTCCGGTTCGCGTCCATTGATCCCAATGCGTAATCCCTGTAACGGAATCGCTTGCGGCAACTGGCTGTCGTCCAGACTAATAAAGAATGGTGAGCTAAATAGATAGCTGTAATTATCAAACTGGCTGACTTCAAACACCACGTAGCTTTGTGGCAACTGAATAATATCGCTGATGCCAAATAGCAGGAAAAACTTCTGGCCGACGCCGACCGCAAAATTCTGTTTGATCTGGGCATTTGTTAATACGCGGTTGTGGATGGCCACCATACGAATATTACCTGCCCAGGGACGATCGCCTGATACTTCATTACCCAATACCAGGGCGAAACTGCTATCCCATTCGTTCAGATTGCCCACCTCGACAGGATCGGTATCACCGCTAAATTCGCCGTTAACATAGATCTGTCTGCCGTTGACCGGATCGAAATTAACCACCACATGTTGCAAGCTGGCCTGTAACCGTTGATCGGCATCGGCGGTGGAAAGGGTAGGCTCGCCATTACCATCAGTTTCACTGGTTCTAAGCAAATGGTCATAGTTATACAGGGTTTGCCCAAGCATAAAATTACGCTTATCCGTCCCCCCGGAGTAGCTGATAATACGCGCTGGCCCTTCCTGGGTGACATTGGCGGGTACCACCCAGGCTTCGATGGAATATTCGCCAGTTGCGGTAATCAAATCATGCAGCTTTTTGCTATTGGCGGTAGACCCCTGGGCTTTACCATTTTGTAACTGAATACCCCAACCACCGACCCAGCTAACGTCACCGTTCAAGGTTAAATCCAGTGCCGGTTCTACGCCGCTGGTATCAAAAGCGGTGACGCCGGAACCGGTTTTAAATTCCCACTTGGCAATGACCGCATTTTCGAATCGTCCTCCGCTACTGGCCAAGGTACCGTCAGTCAAGCTGAGAGCTTTACTGGTGACCAGGTTGTCTGGTAGTTGGGTTATGTCGATTTGGTCAGCCATATTCTGGATGGCAGCCCGAAGTTTTTCTGCATCACTGCTGCAATCTGACCAACAGTTATGGAACTCATTAGCCAGTCGCAACACAAAACGGGAATTTAGCGGATCATCCAGATTGATTTTGGATTTTGCCGCCTGATAAGCCTCATTGATGTCACTACTGGCGAAATAGGGCGCAATGGGAATAGTTGCTGTGCTGGTATGGCAATCAACACAAAAATTCTGCAACAGCGGATAAACCGTATCGGCAAATAATGTGGCCTGGGAGGGGAAGTTTTTACTGGCTCCAGGTGTTTTTTCCTGGGGAGCTTGTAACTGGATTACATTACTTTGCTGTTCGGTATTGGCCCAGTTACCGATCCAGGTAACCAGAATATCCACGCAGGCCTGATCACTGCTTAGCCAGCAATTATGACCGCCAGCGACTTTGTTGACCAACAGGGATTGATCCGGTTCCTGCAGATTAACTAACGGATTCATCTCGCTATAGGCCAGATTAATATCATCATTGCGGGCAAAGGCAGGAGACTGATTCTGCTGAATATGGCAGCCGCCACAGCGATCAGCAGCAGCCAGATTATCCCACAGGCTAATTTTAAACTGTTGAATATCATCGGTACTGGCAGGGGGACCGGCGTAATTAATGGGTCCTTGATCGACCGGAGGTGGAGCTGGGGTTGGGGTGACTTCGGTGGAACTGCCGCCACATCCACTCAGCCATAAAGCCAGCAAGCTAAGCAGTACGGTTTTGAGCCAATAAGCCATAGATAAACGGATCATGATCAGCTGCCTTTACAATAATTAGCGGATTCGGCAAACACCCGTTTAAGTTGGTAACTAGCAGTTTTAAAATCATTCACCATCATTTCAACCTGACTGCGGTCTGCATCATCTTCAGGATTGCGCAGGCACACGTTGCTAAATACTTTTTTGACCTGACATTGCGCGAAAGCATCACTATTCGCGAGCTCTTCGCCCATACTCTTGGCTCCTGTTCCACTGCCGGACAATTGAGCTGACCAGCCCAGATTGGCGTTTTTACCCGCGCGCCAGTAATTTTCCCAGCTGTCATCCTGGGTGATATAGCCATGAACAAAGTTATTACTGTTAATCAGGTACTTAGCCTGTACGCGGCTGCCTGTTTGGGGATCGAGCTGATCCTGTGCATGGTATTCAAGTGCGCCGTTTTCGGGATCATCCTGATAGGCAAAGTTGTAGTAGGCGAAAGACTGTGCCAGCGGATCCATCCCTGCATGGCAGCCGACACAGGCGTTCATAAAAATTCGGCTGTCACCACCGGGGCTGCGGCTGACGTCCTGGCGGATCCGATCCGGATTGCGACTGGTATCTTTCAAGGCTTCCAGATCGGTGCATAAATGGTTAATCAGGGTAAAACGGAACATCGCTCTATTGGTACCATCAATGAAAAACGCTTTGGCAGCTGCCCGGGTCGTCAGTACTCCCGCCGTTGCCTCTGCGGGTAATCCCGTCACGGCAGATTGGGTGCTGGCCACCAGATCCTGACTGAGATCGATATCCCGCTGTTCGATAGCCTGATAATGGGCGTTACTATTATTTGCATAAGAAGGTAATCCCAGGGCACTGTCGGCCACATACAAAATGTCGCCACTGAGTATTTGCCGAAAATCAATATCGTCGCGCATGATGCCGATTACTGTCGCGGTATAGTCATTCAAAGGCTGGAATACATCGCCACTTTCGTTGGTCCAGGGGGTGATCCAGTTCTTCAGGGTGACGGAGTAAAAGGCCGGATTTTCCATCGCCAGATAGGCGGCTGCGTTGGTATCACCCTGCTCGATTAAATCGGTCATCTGGCTTAGTACGGTGTCACTGGGCGGAATGCCGACCAGCCGGTCATGCATTTGTCTGGCCTGTTCTCTGGAACCCGCTGTGGAAGTGGCGGAAATCCCGAGCAATATCAGTATAGTCAGGATCCTGGCTAGTGCTCTGTATGGGTAACCTGATGCCAAAATATAGCTTGAACCTTTCAAATGCATACTCCCGTCAGGGGTTGTGTGTTTTTCATTTTCAGCCTTTTATTAAGAATGGAATAAGTCAAAAAATAAATATAATTAAACAGGACTGAGTTTAAATTCTAATACCTAACAACAAAGGGAGTGAATTAACGATATTCAATCTATTATGCTGTTATGTTTTTGTCAGGTATTAAATTGAACAGGTTTATCAGCGGAGATTTTTATTAAATTCAAAAATAAACCGGAAAGGGCGTTAGCAATTTATATTCCATTCATACAAATACTGCTTTGACGTTCATTATCAATAATTAAATGTCAATAATTTGTCTGCAATTAGAGACATAATTGTGGCGAACTAAGCCAAGAATCTTCTTTTCTGTTCACTCACTATCTAAATATTTAACAAAAACAAAAAGATGAATGCATGACGAAGTTTTAATTTTGTGTAGCCAATAAACGACAGTGGTTATTTATACTTGATAAACCAAAATTATTTTCAATTTTATCAATTAATTTAAGCTGTTATAAATGTGAAAGGTATTAATTGTTATTCCTGATGTTTAATTGTGATCTTGTCCGAATTAATTTTGAATGGAAGTATATTATAGGTTTTGTATGATTCAGTGGACACTATTAGTGGCTGGAATAGCTTGCTAGGCTAGTTACCCGCGACGACGTCATTCCACATTGATCAGTTTCTTGACAGGCAACGTTTATTAAAATGTACCAGAAAATATTATCTCTATTGCTGATGACATTAGGCCTGTCTGCCTGTGGTGGCGAACAACTGACTGACAACAATCAGAGCGCTGATCCTGTGGTGGTCGATATTCCGCTGGCGTTTATCAAGCGCAACCTGCCGGTTGATCAAAATGGTATATTGATCGAGCAGGACTTGCGTCAACCCAACCAGTTCATCCCGGGAGCAGCACTGTATATCAAACAGCGCGCCTCATCGTCCGCCGCAGAGATTAATATTACCGATCGTGCCTTTACTCAGCAAGGTGAAGGTGCGGCACAGCAACAACCTCCCTTATACGATGTGAAAGACTTGCAGGCATCATACGATGGAAGCCGGCTGTTATTCGCTATGCGTGCGCCGCAAATTGAAGATGCTGATGATGATGAACAACCCAGCTGGAATATCTGGCAATACGATATCAGTACGGATGCACTGACTCGGATCATTGCATCGGATATTGTGGCTGAAGCGGGTCAGGATGTGGCACCGGCTTATTTGCCCGATGGTCGCATCGTGTTCAGTTCTACCCGTCAGCAAGATAATCAAGCCATTCTGCTGGACGAGGGAAAACCCCAGTATCAGGCGGTGGAGGAAAGTCGCCGTGAAACGGCCTCGGTGCTGCATGTGATGAATGCCGACGGTAGTGATATTCAGCAAATCTCCTTTAACCAGAGCCATGATCTGGATCCTGTGGTACTGAGTAACGGTAAAATTTTGTTTAGTCGCTGGGATCAAATGGGCGGTAACAAGGGCATTCACTTTTACCAGGTCAATCCCGATGGTAGTCAGCTAGAAATACTCTACGGACGGCATAGTCATGAGCAACCTCCACGTCCCCAAACTGTTCACTTTGTCAAAGCCAAACAATTACCGGATGGACGCATTTTGACCGCTATGCGCGGTTTCGATAATGATAAGCTTGGTGGAGACTATAATGCCATCGATGTGCAAAATTTTACCGACAGGGATCAGCTTGCGGCCAATGGCAACGGCAGTGTGGCACAACAGTCTATCCTGTTCGACAATGTTACCGTTGATGGCAGTATTTCACCCGGAGGGCAGTTTGCCTCGGTGTCTCCGCTATGGGATGGCAGTCAGCGCATGCTGTTCAGCTGGAGTCAATGCCGGGTTTACGATCCGGATCAGCAAGTGAGCGAGGGCGAAGCCAGAATTATTTTGCCCTGTAATGATGAACTATTGGCTGATGAAACCATTCAACCTGCGCCTCTGTTGTACGGATTGTGGATGTACGACCCGCAGCAAAATACCCAATTGGCGTTAACCGTATCAGAGGAAGGAATTGCCTATACTGAAGTGGTGGCGATGGAGCAACGTCCTTATCCGGCCGATGCGGCACAGGGTGAACATTTTGATGCCACATTGGCAGAACAGGATTTGGCTATTATCCATATTCGTAGCGTATATGATCTTGGCGGACAAGATAGTTCACCCACAGGTATTGCCAATTTAGCCGATCCGCTGCAATTTACCCCTTCACAGCGTCCGGCACGATTTCTACGGGTTATCAAAGCCGTGTCGATTCCCGACCAGGATACCCGCGAGTTTAGCGGTTCGGCCTTTGGCGTCAACGCCAGTCAATTGATGCGCGAAATTATCGGTTATGTACCCATTGAGCCGGACGGTTCAGCCAAGTTTGAAGTGCCGGCAAGAGTGCCGTTGGCGCTGAGCATTGTGGATCAGAACGGACGACGTATTGGCGAGCGGCATCAAAACTGGTTACAGGCAATGCCGGGTGAAGTTAAGACCTGTCGTGGTTGTCATAGCCGGGATAGTGAGCAGCCGCACGGGCGTCTGGATGCAGAAGCCGATTCAATCAACTCTGGTGCACAAAGTACCGGTATGCCTTTCCCTAATACTAATCCTGCGCTGTTCGCCGATATGGGTGAAACCATGGCTGAAGTGGCCAGCCGTATTAAGGGTATCAACTATCCCTCGGCAGATATCCGTTTTAGTGATATCTGGACCGATCCGGGATTGCAAGATGTGTCGCCAGGGTTTGAATACGCCTATGCTGATCTGAATTCTGCCACTCCGATTAGTAACGCTTGCGCCACACAATGGAATAATTTGTGTCGAATAGTGATTAATTATCCGCAGCATATTCAGCCACTGTTTATGCTGGACAGACCGGTGCTGGCCGACGACGGGGTCACAGAACTGGATAATCACCGCTGCGTTAACTGCCATTCCCCCAGCGATGCTGCGGAACAGTTGCAGATTCCTGCCGCTCAACTGGATTTACGCGATGTTCCTTCCAATGACGACGCTGCATTACTCATGAGTTACGGTGAATTACTGGCCACCGATAATGAACAGGAAATTATTGACGGCGCCTTGATTGACCGGTTAATTCCAGTCGTTGACAACAATGGCAACCCGGTATTTGAAACCGATGAAGAAGGTGAGTTGATTGTGGATGCCGAAGGTAACCCCGTGCCTGTTATGACCACAGTTCAGGTGGCAGCATCAATGTCTTCTACCGGCGCTAATAGCAGCAGGTTCTTTTCACGCTTTGATGCCGGCGGTAGTCACGCAGGTTGGCTAACTACCGCCGAACTAAAACTGTTGGCCGAATGGCTGGATATTGGAGCGCAGTACTACAATAACCCCTTTGATGCGCCGCAGGATTAAGGGAAAGGAATGAAAACAGGTTCGGGTTTGCTGTTGTTGTGCATGTTGCTACTCATTAGCAAACTTGCGGTTGCCGAAGATGAGTATGTGTCAGTGCAGGTGGCAGAACCTTTTATTGAATTACACAGCGGTCCGGCACAGGGATATCCGGTGTTTCATGTGGTTGAAAAAGGTCGCTGGATTTGGGTGCTTAAGCGTCACACCGACTGGTTTAAGGTCAGGACGGATAAAGGTATTGAAGGCTGGGTCGATCAGGCGGCTCTGCATCTGACCCTGGATCAGCAAGGTGAGCCGGTATCGTTGTTTGACGGCAGTTTTGACAGTTATCAGCAACGTCGTTTTGAGTTGGGTGTTATGGGGGGCGTGCTGGAAAGTGTACCGGCATTAAGCGTAGTGGGGGGCTGGCAATTAACCGACAATATCAGTACCCAGTTAAGTTACAGTCAGGCGTTGGGGGATTTTTCCGAAAACCAGTTATTACTGCTCAGCGTACGTGTTTACCCTTTTCCGGAATGGCGAATATCGCCGTTTTTTAGTCTTGGCACCGGTAGGCTGAAAACCACGCCAAGGGCAAACCTGGTGCAATCTGGGGCGGAAACCCGCAACAGCGACCTGGCCAGTGCCGCCATTGGAAGTCGCTTTTATCTGGCGAGAAATTTTGTATTGAATCTGCAATATCAACACCTGCTGGCATTGACCGACAGGGACAGCAACGAGGAACTGGAACAATGGCAACTGGGATTTATCGTTTTTTTCTGATTTTGGCCTTGTGCACCTGCGGTATGACAGTGCAGGCGCAACAGCAGGAACAGTCAGTGGGTGACATTATCCAGCCGGATATTGAGCGAAAGGATATCCATGAAGCCAATATCGACAGCGAAGATTTTGAAATCGGACTGTTTGCCGGGGTGATAGCGATTGAGGATTTTTCATCGGATACGGTGGTGGGGGCTCGTTTGGCCTATCACATCAGCGAAGATTTTTTTGTGGAAGGCACATACGGCCAAGCCACTGCCGGGCAAACCAGTTATGAAATTCTCAGCGGCGGTGCGCCTTTTCTGACGGAGGAAGAGCGTAAGTATCGTTATTACGATCTGTCTATTGGGTACAACCTTAATGGTGAAGTGTTTTTGAGTCGTGATCGGGTGTTTAACTCGGCAACCTATTTTAGTCTCGGTGCCGGTAGTACCAAATTTGGCGGCGACGAGCGCTTTACACTGGTGCTGGGAGCCGGTTATCGGCTGCTGCTGACCGACTATTTTGCTGTACATGTTGATGTGCGTGACCATATTTTTGACAGTGAACTGATAGGCGAAGAAAAAGCCACCCACAATATCGAATACGGCTTAAGCGCCACTTTCTTTTTCTAGCTAAACAAGCAGCGCAACCAGGAGTAATCATATGAAATTGACAAAATACAGCCAAGTCATGCTGGCCGGTCTGCTGATACTGTGGGTAAGTGCTACTGCAAAGGCGGAAACGGTTCAGGCAACCGACTTCACCTTAAAAAGTCAGTCTGGTGACAATCTGCGTCTGGCTGAAATGCGTGGCAATATTGTGCTGATCAATTTCTGGGCATCGTGGTGTGCACCCTGTCGCAAGGAACTGCCCTATCTGGAGGAAATTCAGCAGGAATTTCAGGATCTTGGATTTACTGTGTTGGCAGTCAATATTGATGAAGATTCGGCCAAGGCGAATAATCTGCTAAGTGATATTCCGGTCAGTTTTCCGGTGGTACTGGACCCGACCGGCAAGGTCAGCAAGCTATATGAGGTTGCCGCAATGCCCACTACGGTTTTTATTGATCGAGATGGTAACCAGCGACTGATCCATCCGGGTTATAAACAAGGCGATGAGCAAAAGTATCGCAAAATAATTAAAACGCTAATTCGCGAATAAGGAAGGTTGTTAATCAGGTAAAAAGTATGAAAGTAAAAGTGACGTTAATCCTTGTGACATTGGTGCTATTGAGTGGTTGTCAGAGTATTGAACCCTGGGTAAAACCCTATGAGCGCAATAATCTGGCCGATCCGGTAATGAGCCTGAATCGTAATCCGGTCGCCAGTAGCTATATGCACCACGTGTATCAGGCTCGTGAAGGCGCGCGCGGCGCAGAAGGTGGTGCGGGAGGTGGTTGTGGCTGCAATTGATCATCATCGTTACCGGACTTTTTTAAAGGAATTACGCGCCCAACGACGTGACTGGGGATACTGGCCAGGCATGATTATCCGCACCGCACTGGTTTGCGTATTGCTGTTTGCTATCGATATGGAAGTGGATGCGGCGGTGTTACCTCAAGATCGCGCCGATGCCATGCATCATTCCTATCAGGGCGGCGGAATTTCTATTGACGGCCCCTCCATTTTGTTGAGAAAAAGTATTGGCGATAGCCTGTCGGTGTCAGCCAATTATTATGTGGACAGTATTTCCGGTGCTTCCATAGACGTGATGGCGACGGCCAGTCCTTATCAGGAAGAGCGCACCGAACACAGTGTCGGGATCGATTATCTGCACAACAAGACCCTGATCAGTGCTAATTTTACCAATAGTTCGGAAAATGATTTTGAGGCCAAATCAGTGCATTTGGGTATTCAGCAAGATTTCTTCGGGGATTTAACCACCTTGTCACTGGGGTACTCCAAAGGCTGGGATGAGGTGGGCAAAACCGGTGATGATTTTTTTAGTCAAACCGCCGACCGTTATAACTATCAGTTGGGTCTGACCCAGGTGGCCACTAAAAACCTGATCCTGGGTCTTAATCTGGAAAGTATCTCCGATCAGGGGTATCTGAATAACCCTTACCGTTCGATACGTTTTGTCGATCCCGATGCGGCACTGGGCTACCGCTTTGAAACCGAGCAATATCCCGACAGCCGCACCAGTAACGCAGTGGCGTTAACCGCCAATTACTATCTGCCTTACCGCGCTTCAGTTTATGGCGAGTACCGACGGTTTAGCGATACCTGGGGGATTGATGCCAACACCGTCAAACTGGGCTATGTGCATACCTTTGGTAACGACTGGTTGCTGGATGTGCGGCTTAGAAGCTACCAGCAGGATAAAGCCGATTTTTATCAGGATTTGTTTGCCCGCAGTAACGAATTTAATTTTATGGCGCGCGACAAGGAGCTTAGTACCTTTTCCAACTTGTCCGCCGGAGTGAGTCTGAGTTACGAATTCCAGTTTTCCCCGCAGGCAATGTTAAAAAAGAGTTCGGTCAATCTGGAATTTGATCACATCCGTTTCGAGTATGATGATTTTCGTGATGTCACAGTGGGTGGCGAGGTAGGGCTGGAGCCTTTATATGCCTTTTCAGCCAACGTATCCCGGTTCTACCTGTCGGTATGGTTTTAAGTGAGTATAAACATGTTGAAAACAACCATTATTAATCTGCTGCTCTTTTGTTGGGCGAGTATCAGCTGTGTCCAGGCACAAGAACTGTCGCCTCCAACCGCGGATAATGATGCGCCGCAATCGATAGAACAGCAGGTACAGGATCTGAAAAAGGAAGTGATTGCGCTGAACCGTGACTTGTTTATTCTCGAGGAAGACTTATTGTTTCCCTCCAGCACGCAGCTGGTGGTGTATGTGGCGATGGATATGGGCAGTTATTTCAAGCTGGACGCCGTAGAGCTAAAAATTGATGACGAAACAGTAAGTCAGTACTTGTATACCCAACGCCAGGTAAGTGCGCTTTATCGCGGTGGCGTTCAGCGCCTGTATATCGGCAATATCAGTCAGGGCGATCATCAGATTAGCGCCTTTTTTACCGGTATCGGCCCGCAAGACAGACCTTACAAGCGAGCGGTTAGCGGCACCTTCAATAAAGATAGTGATGCCAAGGCATTACAGCTCAATATTGTTGATTCAAGTTCCAAGCAACAACCAGAATTTACCCTGACAGAGTTATAGGTTTACTTGTTAATGGGACTGACTTTAACCTCTCGCATCTTGAGCCTTGGCCTGCTAAGCCTGACGCTCAGCGCTGTTGCCAATGGACAGGAAGTGATTGATGATCCCCAGTATGGCCGGGTGCTATATCATTATTTTCAGGGCGATTACCATCAGGCATTAACTCAGATGGCCATTGCCGAAGTGCGCGGCGGTATCAAGCATCAGGGATTGGCGCCGGAGCTGTTAAAGGGCGGGATGAGTCTGGGTTATGGTCTGGAACAGCAGGCCAGCGAGATTTTCCGGCGTTTGCTGGATGATTCGGTACCTGTCGATATTCAGGCTCAGGCCTGGCTACATCTGGCCAGGGTCTATTATCGTAAAAATGAAGTGTCAACGGCGTTACAGATCCTGAATCAAATTCAGCCGCAGCAAGTGCAACTGCTTGGTTCTGCTGCTGGTCAGCAATTTTATTATCTTAAAGCCCAGTTGCAGCTTGCCATTGGTCAGATAGAACCCGCTCAACATACTTTGGCAGAGTTAAAACCGGACAGTATCTATTTTGATTATTTGAGTTACAACCATGCCTTGCAGCTTCAGCATCAGGGCAAAGTGCAATTGGCGATCGACAGTTTAAACCAGCTGCGTGACAAGGCCCCCAGCGGGGTTATTGGCAGTTGGCTGGACGAATGGTTTGGCTGGCAAGCGGTAAAAGCCCTGCCGATAGAACAGGCCGCGTTAAATGACAGAATAAATTTGTCGCTGGCCTATTTTTATCAACAGCAACAACGTCCTACCCAAGCCATAGAGGCCTTTAGTCGTATACGTTTTGATAGCCTCGATACTCACGCCGCGTTGTTGGGCTATGGCTGGGCTGCAGCACAGGATCAGCAATACCAGCTGGCGTTAACCTTATGGAACAAACTGCTGGCACTACCGGATAGCAGCAGTGAACAGCAGGAAGCCTGGCTGGCAGTTGCCTATGCCTACGAGCAGTTATCCGCACCCCAGCAGGCGATGAACGCGCTGCAGCAGGCGATTAGCCAGTTTGAACTGCAACTGCAACAGTTGAATGTGGAACAACGTAATATTCAACAAGGTGATTATTTCGAGCCTTTTGTGCGTCTCTGGCAACCTGAATTTGACGGCCTGTTAAAGGCAGCAGAGGAACGCCGGATTGCTCCCAGTTTGCAGGCTATTTTTAGCTCTGAGCGCTTCAACCAGCAGATCAAGACACTGGCAGAACTACGCACTACCGGGCAACGATTATCCCGCTGGCAGGCACAAATTAAAAACTATCAGTTGATGATTGACGAACGCGAGCAAGTTACCGGGCAGCGAGCCAGGGATCTGAGCCAGAATAAACTGCTGGATAAGTTGGCAGAGTTGTTGGTGCGACGCAATGCGCTCGCCGCCAGGATCAGCGAGATTGAACAAGGCCAGAACAGCGCTGCATTACTTGACAGTAAACAGTTAGCCCAACAGCAGAGGCTGGAAAGAGCGATGCAGCGTTATCAGCGCTTAAGCGCTAAAAAAACGCTACCCTCAAGTTATCAGGAGCGCTTGAAGCGCTTGCAAGGTGTGCTCAGTTGGCAGGCCGACAACCACTATGCGCAAAATTTGTGGAGTGCTAAAAAAGCATTGGCAGAACTGGACAGCAGTATTGAGCAGAGCGTGGAGCAACAGCATTCGCTAAGTCGCTCAATGAACCAGACGCCGTTGTTCAATCAGCAGCGTGAACGGATTTCGACGCTGGGCCAGCATATCAGCCAACTGCAAGTTAAACAGCGGACATTGCAGCAACTGCAGCTTGACCAGATTACCCACACAGCCAGACTGGCCCTGCAGCAGGAATCAGACAAAATCCGCCAGTTGCTGCTGCAAGCGCAGGTAGCGGTGGTGCGATTACAGGATGAAGCCTGGCGCAAAAACAATGCTATCGAACATCTGAATCCTGACAATACCGATGCGCGGGGTAAAGATGAAAGCTAACTTATTATTGCTGTGCGCTGGCTGGCTAGTCACTGCCTGCAGCTGGCATTCGGCAGAGCCGCCCAAGCCTAAAGCCACTCTGGCCAGTGTCCAGTTAAAGATGACAGCGCTGAAACATGATCCTTTGCCAGCATTGTCTTTGCGGGAACTGCGGGACGGCTATGCGCGCTTGCAACAGCAAGTGACGGATCCGGTGCTGGCGCAAAGTATCAGTGTACGCCTGGCAGATTTGGAGATTTTGCTGGCAGAGCAACATCAGGAGCAGGGCACCCCCACACAAAAAGGCAGCGACGGTTATTTTCAACGGGCGATTAACCAGTACCAGTCATTATTGGCTCAACATCCGGATAATCAGCATAGCGCCGAATCCCTTTATCAGTTGGCTAAAGCTTATGAGTTACAGGGCCAGATGGATAACAGTTACCTCACCCTGGACAAGCTGCTGCGTGAATATCCGCATAATGTTTATCAGTCAGAAGTGTATTTCAGAAAGGGCGAGATCCTGTATAACCGCGGTGATTATGACCAGGCCATAGCTGCCTATCAGCAAGTACTGGAGTTGGGAGATAACTCGCCATATTACCTGACGGCGGCTTATATGCTGGGTTGGGCAAATTTCAAGCTGGATCGGCAGCAGCAGGCTCTGGTGGCCTTCACCGCATTGCTGGATTACAGTCTGCCGGATGACAGTTTAGTGGGAGAGGTGGACAGCCAACAGCAAATGGCGCAACTGGGCGCCGGCCAACGACAACTGGTTAATGACACCTTGCGTATTATGGCCCTGCTGTTTTCCTATCAGCAGGGCGCGGCCAGCATAGCCGGTCATTTTGCTTCAGTTGGAGAGCGCCACTACGAATCGCTGCTGTACCAGCAACTGGGTCAGCTGTATCTGAACGATGATCGTTTTCGTGACAGCGCTGATGTGTTTGCCGGATTTGTCCAACAACACCCACAGCACAGTCAGGCACCGCTGTTTTTTGTTAAACAGATTGATACCTATATTTTGGGCAAGTTTCCGACCCTGGTGTTGCCGGCCAAACAGCGATTTGTGCAACTCTATGGCATTCAGGGACCTTATTGGGCCAACTGGCCTATCGAAAGCAAAGATATCGCCGGTCCTTATCTACATCAGTACCTGACAGAACTGGCCCAATATCAGCACAGTCTGGCGCAGGCAAAAAAGCAGATGCTGTCAACGGTTGACAACGAACAACTTAAATTACAGACCCGGCAACAATATGTGCAGGCATTCCGGCAGGCTGCCAGCTGGTATCGCGAGTTTATCCAGACCTTTGCTGACGACGCGCAAACAACAGAAAACTGGTTCTTGCTGGCCGAAGCGTTGTATGAGGCAGGAGACTATTCGCAAGCTATTGATGCTTACGAACATTATGCCTATCAATTACCTCAGGCCAAAAAGGCAGCGGAAGCCGGTTATGCTGCAATACTGGCTTATCAGCAGTGGGGCAGCGTCATCGACGACAGCCAAACAACTGGCTGGCAGGACAAACAGCTGGATAGCCAGATAGCCTTTATTATGAACTTTGGTGAAGATCCACGTGCGGTGGCCGTGTTGCATGATTTGGTGCAGCAATTGTTTTATCTGCAACGTTATCAGCAGGCCGCTTATTATGCACAGATGATGATTGACTGGCTGCCTGCGGTCGAACAGCAGCGTCGTCTGGACAGCACGCTAGTGTTAGCACATAGCCAGTTTGCACTTGAACGTTATGGGCTGGCAGAGGCATCTTATCAGCAAGTATTGGCGTTGTTGCCGTTGTCGGATCCGCGTAAGGCCGATATGTCTGAACGACTGGCCGCCAGTATCTATAAACAGGCTGAAATCAGTCAGCAACAAGGCTATTTTCCGGCCGCCGCCGGACATTTTTTACGTATTGTGCAAACCACCCCGGATACAAGCATACGTGTCACTGCCCAGTACGATTTGGCCAATGCACTGATTGAATTACGTGACTGGTCGCAAGCGGCCAAATGGCTGGAGGATTTCCGCCAGCGTTTTCCTCGTCATCAACTTACTGCCAGCATCGACGATAAGCTGATTGATGTCTATCAGCAGGATCAACAATGGGCTAAAGCCGCGTCCGAGCTGGAAAAAATGTGGCGTGCCAATCAGGATAACGAAACGGGACGCCAGGCCTTGTATGTCGCCGCGCAGTATTATCATCAAATCGGTCAACGCGATAGGGCGCTGCCGCTTTATCGTGAATATGCCCACCGTTATCCGGCACCTCTGGCAGAGGCTAATGAAGCGCGCTGGCAGATGAGTGAATATTATCTAGCCAGTAATGCAGCCAGTAAACGTCGTTACTGGTTGAATAAACTGATCCAGGCTCATGCGCAGGCCGGAAACAGCGCTAGCGAGCGTTCGCGTTATCTGGCGGCCAGGTCGTCGCTGGTATTGGCTGACGACGCGCTGGCGTTGTTCAACAGCATTAAACTGACCTTACCGCTGGACCAAAGTTTGCAGCGCAAAAATAATGCTCTGGATAAAGCATTGGCGGCCTATCAGCAAACGGCCAGCTATAAGGTGGCCGAATTCAGTACCGCAGCCACTTATCATCAGGGCCAGATCTACGCCCGACTGGCAAAAGATTTACTGGCTTCAGAGCGCCCCAAACTGAATGCACTGGAACTGGAACAGTACGGTTTTCTGCTCGAAGAGCAGGCCTATCCTTTTGAAGACAAGGCGATTGAAATAATGGAATTCAATACTCGTCTGAGTTGGCAGGGGATCTATGACCAATGGGTCAAACAGAGTTTTCACGATCTAGAGACATTATTACCCACCCGTTATGCCAAACAGGAACTGATTGAGGAGGTGAGTGATGAGATTTTTTAGCCTGCTATGCAGCTTATTGCTGGTCACTGGTTGTAGCAGTCTGAACTCAGATCCGCATCCGGATAATACTTCGTTAACCGAATCCTTGCCGTTAACACCCAAGCAGCAATTATTGCAGCAGCCGAATTTGTTGATGCTTAATCAACCCCAGGTTGACGGAGCGACTAAAACGCGCTTCCAGCAGGCAATCAGACTGAAAAAAGCTAAACAATTAGACCAGGCTGAGGCTGCGTTGCAACGCCTGTCGGAAACCCACCCCGAGTTGGCATCTGTTTGGATGCATTTGGGTGATATTGCCTTGCTCAATGAACAAACTGATCTGGCCTTGCGTCATTATCAACAGACGATAGCGCTTAGTCCCTATCATTATTTTGCGCATAACAGGTTAGGCTTGTTATTACGCCAACAGGGGCAATTTGATCAGGCTTTGCAACAATATAGTCAGGCAATTGAAGCCTGGCCGGGATTTGCACCCGCTTACCGGAATCGGGCCATTTTGCTGGACTTGTATATGGGCCAAAAACAACGGGCGTTGCAGGATTATCAGACCTATCAGCTACTGGCCGACGATCCGCCCTCGAATTTGAACGGTTGGCTGGTGGATTTGCAGCAGCAAATCGCGGCGCAAACAGGAGAGAGCCTTAATGGCAATTAATCACCAACAGCTTGGATTATCCTTGTGTCTACTACTTTATCCGGCGTTGCTGCTGGCACAAGACAAGCCACAAGGCGGAAATATCCTGAAACTGGACGCCATTATTCGCGGCAGTCAGGAGCAGCCTAAGGTTATGACCATTGTTCCCTGGCAGACACCGACTCCTAAATCGCCTTTTTCCCGCGCTGATTTAACTCCGTTACCGCGCACATTGGCTCCGCTGGAAAGGCGACATTTTTTACGAGAAATTGCCCTGCATGAAAAGTTATCAGGGCAACAGGCCGGGATCCAACCGGCATACCCAAACGAGCCGCAATAAGCGTTATGCTGGCAACCCTATCATCAGGTTTACAAAGGTAACATTATGGATACTTACAACACGATAATCCGGTTCTTTCAGGAAGGTGGCAGTTTTATGTTGCCCATTGCTATTGTGCTGGCCTTGGGGCTGGCGATAGCGCTTGAACGCTGGATGTTTCTGACCGGTGCCAAATTCACCAACAAGAAGGCGTTCAAACAGATTGAACCCTTACTCCAAAATAGCAATTACGACGCGATACTGAAATTTGGCCAGGCCAATCAGGCACCTATTACCCGGATTATCGGTGCCGGTATCGAACGGCTGTCTAACAGTATGCGTCGTGAAGATATCGAATATGCAATGGAGGAGGGCCTGATGGAAGCAACTTCCAGACTGGAAAAGCGTACCTCCTATCTCGCCACGCTGGCTAATATTGCGACATTGCTTGGCCTGTTGGGAACCATTATTGGTCTGATTGCGGCGTTCTCCGCAGTAGCGTCGGCCGATCCGTCCGAAAAAGCCAGTCTGTTATCGCAGAGTATTTCGGTGGCGATGAATACCACCGCCTTTGGCCTGATATCGGCGATTCCGTTACTGGCCTGTCATTCAATCCTGCAAACTAGAACCACCGAAATTATCGACAGTATGGAGATGGCTGGGGTCAAATTTTTGAATTTGCTGGTCAAGCGCAATGATATAACCCCCAAATCGCGAGTAACGGACTAACCCGGAGCATGGCAATGATGCGACGACACAAAAAACTCCGCCAGGACGCCGAACTGGATATCACCTCCTTTCTTAATCTGATGATCGTGCTGGTGCCGGTGTTGTTGATGATGATGGTATTTTCGCGCATTACGGTACTGGAATTACAGTTACCGGAACTCAGTGGTATTGCCAGCCAGGATGCAGAGCAGCTTAAAAATGACCAGCTGGAAGTAGTGGTAAGGCAAAGTGGTTTTGAAGTGTATTTCCCGCAGGGCTATTTGCTGAAAAATTTACCGCTAAAAGATCAACAATATGATTTTGCCCAACTACGCCTGCTGCTCAAGCAAGTCAAGCAAACCTTATTGAATAAGGATATCGATAAAAAACAAATCAATTTATTGCTGGAAGATAATATCGATTATCAAACTATTGTGGCATTGATGGATACCGCCCGTTCATACCCTGAAGTGGTAGCCGCATCGGTGGTCCCAGCCGAATTGTTTCCGGCCATTTCGTTGGGTGATGCGCCACCTGCAAGGGAGGGGTTGTAATGAAAATGTCTGCCCGCGCCTTGCGCATGCAACGTCATCATAAGCGGATGTCACAAGTCTCTAAACTAAGTCTGGTGTCGTTGATGGATATTTTCACCATATTGGTGTTTTTCCTGATGATGAATGCCTCGGAAGTGCAAGTATTGCAAACCCATAAAAGCGTCCAGTTACCGCAGTCCAGTGCCGAAGCAGCTGCGCAGGAAACCTTGCTGTTGATGGTCAACGATCGCGATATTTTATTGCAAGGGCAAAAACTGGCTAGTGTGGAGCAGGTGTTGGCATCTGCTACATCGACTATAGAAGCGCTGGATAAAGAGCTACGTTATCAGGCCAGTCGTAGTCCCGACCTCACCGAACAGCAGCAAGTTCAAGGCCGGGCGATTACCATAATGGGCGATAAGGCCATCCCTTATCAGCTGCTAAGAGCCATTATGCAAACCTGTGCCGCTGCCGGTTACACCAATATTGCCCTGGCGGTGGAACAGGTAGATAACACTACCCCGCTTGAGGTGAGCCAATGAGTGTCGCCACCTTTAATTCGGTATTGCCCTGGTCTGCCAGTACCACAGAAAACCGTCGTTTTAGCCGTATTACCCTGGTTTGTCTGGCAATAACCTTAAGCTTTGCGGCATTGGTAAAATGGCAGGAAGTACCGCCGCTACCTCGCGAAGAAAAAGAAAAGCTGCCACCGCAACTCACCCGTTTTTTGCAGCAAAAAACAATACCACCCAAGGTGATTGAGCCGCCCAAACCGGAACCTGAACCTGAAATTGAAAAGCCGTCAGAAAAACCACCTGCCAAACCGGTAGAAAAACCCAAGGTGATTGCGCCCAAGAAGCCACAGCCGGTAAAAGTGAAACCTGTAGCCAGTGAGGCAGAATTAGCCGAACAGGCGCGTAAAAAAGCCAGTCAAAGTGGCTTGCTGGCTTTTAAGGATCAACTGGCCAATATGCGTGACAGCAGCCAGGTACAGAATAATGCCGCTACTGATTTGGTTAAAGGCGCAGGCCAAACCAGCCAGACTCAGCGTAAATTCATTGGCCAAAAAACGAACACTCGCAGTCAGGGAATTCAAACCGGTAATTTATCTAGCGATATTGGCGCCAAAGGTGAACTGGCGGGTCGTAAAACGACCGAATTCGCCGCGCCGCAGGCCGGTCTGCCTTCTATTGCTCAACAGGAATTGGTGGAACAGATGACCGAAACCGGTGGGCGCAGTGTCGAGTCGATTCGTCAGGTACTGGATGCGAATAAAAGTGCTGTTTACGCTATTTATCGTAAGGCATTGCGTCGTGATGCCAGTTTGCAGGGCAAAGTAACGGTTAAATTGATAATCGACGCTGATGGTTCCGTGTCGGATTGTAAGATTGTATCCAGCGAATTGAATAATCCGGCGCTGGAAGCGCGTTTACTGTCCCGGATCAAAGCAATTAATTTTGGCGTGGATCAGGTTAGCCAAACCGAGCTGGATTACACTTTCAATTTTTTGCCGTTCTAATGCTTTAACCGCAGTCTGCCAGGCCGTTGATCCACTGACCAATGAGTTCCGAGCCCTGTTGATCTACCCGATGGGAACCAATGGGCGGCATCGCATAGGCGTCACGACGACTGATGCGATTGAGTAATACAGAGCGTTGTGCATCACCCGGCGCAATAATTCGTGCATTACTAATGCCCAGTTCGCCACTTTGCGGGGCAATATCACAGCTGTGGGTCTGGGCTAAGGGCAATTCGTAACGCAAGTCCAAATCCACCGCTGTCGGACCATTTTGGCGGTGACAGCCTGCACAATTGCTATGCAAATAGCTCCGCGCCCTGTTATCCAGACTGGCTTGCTGATCGTTGGTACTCACTAGTACCGGCAACTGCTCAGGCGACTGATTTAATGGCTGGTTAAACATACCGATATGGGCAAAGGTGGCCAACTGATTGGCATTGATATTGGTTGACGGATAGAGCATATCGCCGTTCAACTGGGCGGTTTCCAGTCCCAGGGTAAATTCGGCAGCGCTAGTGTGGCAGGTCAGGCACTCGACCTCTGCTGGCAAACGGTATGGCTGATCATCAATAACCAGTGTTTTACCCCCCCGTACCCTATAAGCTTCAGTTTGGCTGGTGTTCCATTCATATAGGTAACCGGCCCACTGACCATTCGTGTGATGCATTAACAGACGTGTTTCTATCCAGCGCTGGTTGAACTGGAAGTGCTTGACCAACACCGACCCAACTGGAAACTGCCACCTCCCCTGTTCTGAAAAATCGATTCGGGATTGGTTAGGCAGTGCGACAAAACGGGACTTGTCGGCACCATCAGACCAGAACGGCATATTAACCTGATAAGGGATCGTACCGTTGGCAGCCTGTGCCGGGTTGGCCATATTCACGCAGCCTGTATCGGACAACTGTTCAGGTATCGGAGAGACTGGATTGCTGTTACCGCTATCTGCATCCAGGCGGTATATTCTGCCGCCGTTCAGATCGGTAAAGTACAGTTCGCCACTGTCGTCCAGTGCAAAACTGCTAATCCCAAAACTGGTATCGACAAGCAGTTTGTTAACCACGGCGTCTTCACCATTGTGCTGTAATGCCCAGATTCGCCCAGAACCATAATCGGCGAAGATATATTGGCCGACCAAAGCCGGTAACGCATTGCCGCGGTAAACATAACCACCGGTAATAGAATTACCCTCACTACGTCCATAAGCGGTAAGGGGGTCTATATAGTTTGCGTTGCAACCGGTTTGATTGAATTCAGCAAAGGCTTCCTTACAACGCCAGCCGTAGTTTCCTCCTAAGTGTATTTTATTCACTTCTTCATAGGCATTCTGGCCTACGTCGGCTAGCCACAGATCGCCGCTGGGCCAATCAAAACTCCAGCGCCAGGGATTACGTAATCCCCAGGCGTAAATTTCCGGACAGGATTGTTGATTACTGCCAGCGCCACACCGCGGATTGTCGGCAAAAGGATTGTTCTGCGGGATCACATAAGGTTGTTGCGGATAACTGACATCAGGATGAAGTACATCAATTCTTAACATTGAGCCGAGTAAATAACGGGTATCCTGCGCGCGGTTATCCGGATCGCCACCGCTGCCCCCATCGCCAAAACCTATATACAGCATGTTGTCAGGCCCAAAAGCAATATCACCACCATTGTGATTGTTGTAGTACTGATCCACATTCAGAATCACTTGTTCGACAGGGTTTTGTGGCGCATTCAGATCATCCAGTTGCCAGCGGGATATCACAGAACGCATGGACGGATTGGAATGGGAGGTGGTGTAACTTAAAAATATTTCGGCGCTTTGCGGATAGTCAGGGTGAAAGGCCATACCCAGCAATCCGCCCTCGGATGCTGTATTTACCAGATCAGACAGATCCATAAAGGTACTGATCTGATCAGGATTGGCAGTTGAAAACACTTTTATTTTGCCGGTTTTTTCTAGTACAAACCAGCGATCGCCAGCGCCAGGTTCCTTTAATAACTTGGTGGGTTGGGATAACAAAGGTAAAGCGTTAAACGCTTCTACCACTTCTACTGATGAAGCTTGAACAGGCGCTTCTGTTGCCAGACATGCACTGTTATCGGGGCGTTGTTCTAAGCCAGATATAAGCTCAACCTGATCGTCATTGACAATAGTTGCGACGGCAATTGCAGTACCTAATGTGGCTCCCTGTGCATTGCTGAGCACCAGCTTGAAAGACTCATCCTGTTCGACTTCTTCATCACCTAACACTTTTACCACAATGTCGGTACGGGTTTGTCCTGCGTTAATGGTGGCTGTGCCGCTGGCTGACTGGTAATCGCTTGCTGCCAGCGCACTATCATCTTCACTGCTGAATTCGACACTGATATTGTTGTTTGTGGCGACCGTAGCGGTTAGGCTAAAAATAAAGTCGGTTTCGCCGTTATTGCCTTCTTGTTGGCTGATATTGGCGACTTGCAATACGGGTAATTCAGGGAGTGGCGGGTTGTCTGTTGCTGAGTCAGATGAGCTACCACCACATGCCTGTAGCAAGGTCGCCAGTAAAAAGACCACTAAAAGTCGTAACATAATTGTCGCCAAAATATCGCCAAAAATAAAAAGTATAGCTATAAAGTTGGCGAAGGGTGGCAGACAACTCGGGAGCAACAAAGATGAAAGTAAAGTCTCTGTTATATGCAGCATTGTTTTGTACTCTAGGCTCAGCCACGGAGCAAGAGGATAGTGGCGTCAGGATAGTGACTCATAAAATAAGCCCCAATTTGTATGTGTTGCTGGGAGGAAACGGCCAAGGCTCTCATGTTGGGGTTAGGATTGGTGAACAAGGCATTATTCTGATTGATAGTATGCTGGAAGAGTCCGGCCACAAACTGTTAACCGCCTTGCGGCAGATCTCCGATAAACCTGTTAGATACCTGATAAACACTCACGATCATTTTGACCATAGTGGCGGCAATGCCCTGTTTGCAGAAGCGGGCGCGACTATTATCGCCCAGCAAAGTGCGCACTATGAACAAGCACTGCCGTTGTTCACGTTTAATGACAAATTCTCCATGCATGACCGGGATCAAAATATCCAGCTGTATCATGTCAGTTCTCATTCTCCCAGTGATATTCTGGTTTATATAAAAGACAGCAACGTGATTTTTATGGGAGATACATTTGCCAATCAGTGGTATCCGGCACTGTTTCACGGCGGGCTGAAAGGGCAGCTCGAAGCGCTGGATTTAGCCTTGTCGATCATTGATGACAACACTATCGTTGTGCCAGGGCACGGTCATATCGACAATAAGGACGGATTGTTGGCTTACCGGAACAATTGTATTTTATGGGTTGAACGTATTATGCAGCTTTATGGTCAGAATATCAGTGTTGAAAATATGCTGCAGGATGACAAGCTTCAACTGATAAAGGCGGATTTTAATCAGAGCCAGCATAATCAGGATAATTTTGATGCCCTGTTTGGTCGGCTGGTGGAAAATACCGTCAAGGCAGAAGTGCAGCTGAACAATCAATCTCTGCCATAATTGGCAGAATGAATCTGGTTGTATAAAGGAGCATTGTGGAGGAAGAGTATGCAAGCACTACCCCATCATTACCGGGTTAATGCCTATGGTGAATTTGACACTAACCTGAAAGTACAGGCTGAAGGGCTACCTGCTATTGAAGTGGCCGGCCCGGTGGAATTTGATGGACCGGGGGACAAATGGTCACCAGAAGCCCTGTTGATGGCAGCGGTGGCAAACTGTTTTATATTATCCTTTCGGGCGGTTGCCAAAGCGTCGGAGTTTAAATGGCTATCTATCGAGTGTGAATCTCAAGGCAAGCTGGATAAAGTCGAGCGGCAAATTCAGTTCACCCATATTAATACTCATGCGAAACTGACGATTGCAAGAGGTGCTGATAGTGATAAAGCCGAGGCATTGCTGAATAAAGCAGAAAGAGTCTGTCTGATTAGCAATTCACTACTGGCAGAAAAGCATCTGCAATTGTCTATTCTTTTCTCTGATTGAGTTTCGGCTATGTTAAATGCAATTCATCATGCGGCGATAATCTGTTCCAATTACCAGCAATCTAAACATTTTTATACCACCATTCTTGGCTTGAAGGTGGTTGCCGAGAATTACCGTGCTGCACGCGATTCCTATAAACTGGATCTGGAGTTGGCCGATGGCAGTCAAATAGAGCTTTTTTCTTTTCCCGAACCACCACCACGTCCTAGCTATCCTGAAGCGATGGGCTTACGCCATCTGGCCTTTGCCGTTGAAGCTATAGCGCCTGTTGTCCAACACCTGGTTGATTCTGGGGTTGAGGTTGAGCCAGTACGAATAGACGAATACACCGGCCAGAAATACACCTTCTTTCAGGATCCTGACGGTTTGCCCCTGGAGCTATACGAACAATAATCCTGGAGTTTAAAATCAACGGGTGGCCCAACTTTCCCTTATCCATCAATGCCAAGAAATTTTCTGACAGCGACCTATGCAAATTTATATTGCTGGTCTAGATTGATTACGGCTTTAACAAACTACAACAACAAGAAGGTCAATCAGATGGATAGAAAATTTGTTACTACCGCACTGGGATACGCGATTTTGGGGTTGCTACTGGGGATTTTTATGGCGATGTCCCACAATCATAGCCAACTGGTCACTCACGCGCATATTCTGCTAATAGGATTTGTGGTGTCCTTTGTTTATGCTGTGTGTCATAAACTGTGGTTGACCGGCCTGGTCTCTAAACTGGTCAGGATACAATATTATGCCCATCAGATTGGCACCCTGCTATTAGTGGTCGGGCTGTTTTTGATGTACGGTGGTCTGGTCGCTGAAGCGATACTCGGTCCGATTTTGGGTATCGGCTCTTTGCTGGTATTGAGTGGCATGATTATGATGAAAGTCATGTTTATCCGGTCTAAGCCTAAAACACTCTAGCCAGATTAAAATCATTCAGTACTTGCCTAAAATGTGGTTCGTGATATTTTTCCAGCCACATTAATTCGGAGAGTTAAACCATGCCAAAGGCAAGTGAAATTAAAAAGAATGCCGCCATTGTTGTTAACGATAAAGTGTTGCTGGTCAAGGATATTAATAAGCTGACCCCCAGTGGACGTGCCGGCGCCAGTCTATATCGTATGCGTTTATATGAAGTGACAACCGGTGCAAAAGTGGATGAGAGTTTTAAAGCCGATGAAATGATTAACTTGGCCGATTTCAGTCGCCGCCAAGTCACTTTTTCCTATATCGACGGCGACGAATACGTATTTATGGATAGTGAGGATTACACTCCTTACAACTTGCATAAAGATACCATTGCCGACGAACTGCTATTTATCACCGAAGAGACCACAGGTTTGCAGGTACTTACTGTTGATGGCGTGGCGGTAGGAATAGAACTGCCTGCCTCAGTAGAGCTGGTTATTGTTGAAACTGATCCTTCTATTAAAGGCGCTTCGGCCAGTGCCCGCACCAAACCTGCAGTATTATCAACCGGCCTGACAGTGCAGGTGCCGGAATATATTTCCAGTGGCGAGAAAATCAAGATAAACACCTCGGAACACAAATTTATTAGCCGCGCCGACAAATAACGTCATTTGAACTAAGAGACGACGATGGTAACGTGGAGGGAAATTGCTATCGTCTTCTGTTGGGGAAAATATGTTAAAAATTGTTGCCTTTGCTGCCAGTAGTAGCCGTCAGTCAATCAATAAAAAGCTGGTTACTTATGCTACCAGCCTGATTGTCAATGCGTCGGTGGAGATTCTGGATCTGAATGATTATGAAATGCCATTGTTTAGTCAGGATCGTGAGAACGAGCTAGGACATCCGCAATTGGCGTATGATTTTCTGGATAAAATTGCCGGTGCGGATGCATTGGTCATATCTTTTGCCGAGCATAACAGTTCTTACAGTGCCGCCTATAAAAGTTTGTTTGACTGGTGCTCGCGCATCAACACCAAAGTGTTTCAGGACAAGCCTATGGTGATGCTGTCCACAGCACCTGGTGCGAGGGGGGGGAAATCCGTTCTGGAACAGGCGTTGAGCTCGGCGCCTCGTTTTACAGGGCAGGTTAAAGCCAGCCTGTCGGTGCCGCATTTCCATGATAACTTTGATGTTGAGCAGGGGGTGTTGACTAATGAAACTCTTCGGCTTGAATTGCTGGCGGCTGTCAACAGTTTGCAATCATCCGACAACTAAAATGAGTGCTATCCATATCCCGCTACAATCCGTTAGAATTCTGTTGTTTTATTCAATATCAAGAAGGTTGATATAATTCATCACGCTTTGGTATTAGCTTACTAAATCAATCGCTTGTATTGTATTTGTTAAAGTTTGGTCGAGCTTTTATTTTAAACATTTATGCACATTTTTGAGAAAACTATGCGTCCACAAATTAAACCAGACAATCCTAATTTTTCTTCCGGCCCCTGTGCCAAAAGGCCGGGATATGATGTCGGCCAACTCGACTTAACCGTGCTGGGACGTTCGCATCGTGCAGCTATTGGAAAGCAGGCATTAAAAAGTGCCTGTGTGGATACTGCGCGCATTCTCGGCTTGCCCAAAGGGTACCGGGTCGCTGTCGTGCCCGCATCGGATACTGGTGCAATGGAAATGGCTATGTGGTCCATGCTGGGCGAACGTCCGGTTGATGTGCTGTACTGGGAATCTTTCGGTAAAGGATGGGCGACCGATATCAACAAACAGCTGAAATTGGAAAATGTACGTACTTTGAGTGCCGATTACGGCCAGATCCCGGATTTGACTCAGGTTAACAGCGACCATGATATCGTTTTTACCTGGAATGGCACCACGTCGGGGGCTTGCGTACCCGATGCCGACTGGATTGATGACAATCGCACCGGATTAACTTTTTGTGATGCGACATCTGCTGTTTTTGCCAAAGCCTTGCCGTGGAAAAAACTCGACGTGGTGACCTACAGCTGGCAAAAAGTGCTCGGCGGTGAAGGTGGTCACGGTATGCTGATCCTCAGCCCTCGAGCGGTTGAAAGGCTGGAAAGTTATACGCCGCCTTGGCCGTTACCGAAAATATTCCGTATGACCAGTGGCGGTAAACTGACCGAAGATTTATTTGTTGGCGCCACAATTAACACACCTTCCATGTTATGCGTGGTGGATTATCTGGATGCATTAAGCTGGGTGGAAAGTATTGGCGGGATTGCGGCCACCGTTAATCGTTGCAATCACAATTTGGCGGTGCTGGAGGCTTTTGTCGCCCAACATGACTGGATTGATTTTTTAGCCAAAGATAAATCTGTGCGTTCCAATACTAGCGTTTGTTTAAGTGTCGACTTAGCTGCCGAACAGGTTAAAACCATGATTAAACTGCTGGAGCAAGAGCAGGTTGCTTACGATATCGGCGCCTATCGTGATGCCCCAGCGGGGTTGCGCATCTGGTGTGGTGCCACGGTGGAAAGCGCCAATATTGAAGCTTTGCTGCCCTGGCTGGAATGGGCTTACGCCGAAGTTAAGTCAAACAATTAACCTTACACAATCAATAGGATGATCATGTTTAAAGTCAAAACCTACAATCAGATATCGGTCAAGGGACTGGAACGTTTTTGTCGTGAAAACTACGAGGTAGGTTCGGATATTGGTCATCCTGATGCGATTCTGTTGCGCAGTCATAAACTGCATAACGAAGTACTGGCAGACTCGGTACTGGCGGTTGCTCGCGCCGGTGCCGGGGTGAACAATGTGCCGGTTGAGGATTACAGCAAAAAAGGCATAGTGGTGTTTAACACCCCCGGAGCCAATGCCAATGCGGTAAAGGAACTGGTGCTGGCCGGATTACTGCTGGGTTCACGCGGTATCAAGGAGGGGATTGATCATGTCAAGACCTTGGCCGATATCGATGATGCAGCAGAGTTGCATAAATTGCTCGAAGCCCAGAAAAAACAGTTTGCCGGACAAGAACTGATGGGCAAAACGCTTGGCATAGTCGGTTTGGGCGCTATCGGATCGCTGGTGGCGGATATGGCGCTGGCGTTGGGGATGAACGTGATAGGTTACGATCCGGCCTTGTCAATTGAAGCGGCATGGCGTTTGTCCAGTGATGTGCAAAAGGCTGAGAACTTGTCTTCGCTGTTATCCCGCTGCGATTATGTCAGCTTGCATGTGCCAGCGATTGAGGCGACCAAACACCTGATTAATCGTGAAGCTCTGCAACAAGTCAAAAAAGGTATGACATTAGTCAATTTTGCCCGCGAGACAATTGTTGATCCGCAGGCGATAGTCGAAGGTCTGGATAAGGGACAATTAAAAGCCTATATCTGTGATTTCCCGGAGCCCTGCTTTTTTGGTCGGGGTGATGTGATTGCCATGCCACATATTGGCGCGTCCACTGCCGAAGCCGAAGACAATTGCGCAATAATGGCAGCCAATCAGATCATCGATTATCTGGAGAACGGTAATATTAAAAACTCGGTGAACTTTCCGGCGGTAAGTATGGCGCGCTGCGAAGGTCAGCGGATTATCTTTTCCAATGAAAATGTGCCTAAAGTCCTGGGTAACGTTTTGTCGGTGCTGGCAGATAACAATGTCAACGTACTGGATATGGTTAACCGTAGCCGGGGCGATTTGGCCTATAACATTCTGGATGTTGAACAAATGGATAATGGCACGGTGATCGAGGCGATCCGCCAAGTTCAGCATGTTATTGCGGTGCGTTTGATTAATTAACCTGAGGCTCTCCTGTAAATACAATTAAACTGGCCGGGCTAATTGTGTTCTTGCAACAGTCCAAGTAGAATCCGCCGCGGAGTTGGCCAAGACAATCGCCGCCCTATTGCCGCAAGGTTTTTAGGGGAGAGGAAAGTCCGGGCTCCACAGGGCAGGGTGCCAGATAACGTCTGGGCGGCGTGAGCCGACGACAAGTGCAGCAGAGAGAAGACCGCCTAAGCGCGCAAGCGCCGGTAAGGGTGAAAGGGTGCGGTAAGAGCGCACCGCACCGCTGGTAACAGTTGGTGGCAAGGTAAACTCCACCCGGAGCAAGACCAAATAGGCCTCCATTACGTACGGCCCGTACGGGAGGCGGGTAGGTTGCTTGAGCCAGTGAGTGATTGCTGGCCTAGATGAATGATTGTCCCTTTTTGTTTTCGGACAGAAAGTACAGAACCCGGCTTATCGGCCAACTCCACATTTTTAAAGGATTTTGGTACAGACCATCGTTTGTATTCAGCCTTATTTTTAGCATAAGATTAGCAACGGAAGTCGGCCTTTTTGCTGATATTTTTAGCCACTTTTATTATCCACTGTAGTCCGGTTGATGATGTAAAAAAAGCAATAAAAAAGGTTGCCAACTTATATCAGGGTGGGACCTCCAATATAAGCTTTAGCTGGCAACCAAAACTGAAAAACGTTGAGTTCTGTCAGGGCGGCTGATTGGGTACCCTGACAGACAAATCATATAAATTCCTTTCTATTCATCCGCTACGCGTAAACAGTACATCGGAGGGCGAGTAATATATTCGCGCAATGGCAGATAAGTGGCCAACCAGGTCACTATTGTGATAATGCTGGCGGCAATCACTATCACTAGCAAGGATTGCAGACTGACAAGTGTCATCATATCCTGCGCATAGATATAGCTGCCCACAATTAACAGCAGCATACCCGTTGCGCCACCAATCATTACGGCATGTAAATTATCCATTAACATCATCCAGGTAATACCTTTAGAGGTTGCGCCTAGTGCCGCGCGGGTTCCAATTTCACGTTTACGTAACCGGGCGCTGTAGCTAAACATGCCATACATGCCCACACTGGCTAAAAATATGGTGAATAAGGCAATAATTCCGGTGACGTAGGAGATCGCTGTATCGGTAAACACCAGCTTGTCTTTTTCGCCCTGCAAGGAGAGGTATTTCATAATGGTCCAGCGAGGATCCTTGCTTTTTAGTAACCGAACAATCTGCTCACGGCTAAGATATTGGCCGGGTTTAAACTGAAATAGAAAGTGGGTTCGTTGTGCCAGCATTGGAAAGTAAGCTCTGGGCTGAACACTTTGTTCACCGGGTAGTCGTACTGCTTTCACTATGCCTTTCACTGTCCCTATTGGCAGCATTTTATCTATCAGTGATTCGCCATCGGTGCTTAACAATTTGGCAAGCTGGTCATTAATAATGACCTGGCGTTGCTGATAGTCTGGGAGCAGATTTTGATTAGCTTCCTCTGTAGGGGTTGTCCAGATATAGTCCGATACAGTATAAAAATTACCGGCTAATAATGGCTGGTCAAGGATCTCGAAATAATCATTACCAGCGGCTAATAAAGCGGTACGGATTTGTTGATTTTGATAAGTAAACTCGGTTTGACTGCCATATTGCCATTGAAATGAGGTGGACTGAGCCACCTTTTCTACTTCAGGTTGTTGTCCAAATAGCTGTACCAGTTCCTGATTAAAGGGAACAACTTCGCTTTCTGGGGGACGCTGGCGGCCATCAAAGGATAGAGTTAGTGAATAACGGTCGTTCAGGTTGATATCAGTTGGTGTAGTGATCACTTTATAACTGTTATAAAACAGATTCAGCGTAACGACCAGTAACGCGGTAACACTGGCAACCTGAACTGAGGTAAGAATTAAACGGCTACGTTTAGTGACCTGTACACCGGTGCCCTTACCGCTGGTGATTAATGATCGATTTAGCTCAACATAATTGACTTTGCGAGTACCCAGCCAGGCAAATAATAACGACATCAGTATTAGCAATAGTGCTGCAAGCAGATAGGTAAACCAACCTAGATCCAGCTCAACTGTTCTGGGTAATTCACCCGATAAAAACAGTTTCACCGTAAATAACCCCAACTGCGACAGGCCCACCGCCAATAGCAGAGCGGCCGCCATGAGAATTACCATTTCTGACAGTACCGAGGTGAAAATCTGCTTTTTTCTGGCACCAACAGCAGCCTGTACCGCCAGGTTAAACTGCAATTCGGATAAGCGTGAATAGAACAGGTTGGTGATATTGGTGATGGCAATTAATAACAAACCTACCGCGCCGGCGATTAACATATACAGGGTAAACTGCTGATTTACCAATAAAAAATCTTTTATATGGGTTGACTGCGCATTTACAGCGGCCTGCGCCATTTGTTGCGGAGCATTTTCCTGCCAGTCGATCTTTAGTTGACGAGAAAGTTCATTGCTGGTGGCAGTTGCTGTTTCACCTCCTTTAAGGAGACCTATAACAAATACTTTACGCTCGGTGTAGTTGTTAACCCAGGGGTCAAGATGTTGCCCGATATATTTGCTGGCCAGAAAGTTAAATCCCCAAGGTAGCCATAGTTCTGGAGAAACACCGGTATTGGCCAATTGTGGTGGGATATGTTCCTTGGCTACCACCCCGATAATGTTAAAGGTTGAGCCGCTAAAGGTAACGGTTTTGGACAATATATCTTCACTGCCGGCAAATTCTTTTTGCCACAGTTCATAACTGATGACAGCGACAGGGTTACGTATATTAATGGCTTCGGTTGGGCCAAAAGCACGGCCCCGGATTATTTTGGCCCCCCAGATGTCAAACCATTCCGGGGATACGTAGGCCAAATTGATGTTACGTGCCGACGGAGAATTAACCAGGATGTCCGAACCAAATACCGCCATGGCGGTTTGCTCAAAGTTGTCCTTGCTTTGATACAGACTCATCAGCGCGCCGACATTATTAAACTCGTAGATAAAGTCGCGATTCGGTACCTTGACGCTGCCTTGCATATCGACCAGTACGAGTCTGTCCTGTTCGGGATAGGGTAAAGGTTTAAGCACCAGCACATAGTAAAGGGTTAGAGTGGTTAGCAAGGCACCTAGCGCCAGTCCCATTGTCAGTACCACACTGGTGACCAGTCCAGTTTTGCGTTTCAGGGTTTGTGCCGCCTGATACAACTGATAGAGAAATAGCCTCATGCGTTTTCTCCGCTTGGTGCATGCAGCAGGGTGCCATCCAGCATTTGCAGTTTGCGTTTGGCCATATCGGCATAGCGCGAATCGTGGGTGACCAGGCAAATTGTCGTACCCTGCAAGTTGAGTTCGCTCAACAGCTCCATCACCTGATTGCCGGATTGCGAATCCAGATTACCGGTCGGCTCATCTACCAGTAACACTTTAGGATCGGCCACCAGTGCGCGAGCAATGGCGACACGCTGTTGCTGCCCGCCAGATAATTGTGCCGGTTTATGCGATTCCCGGTGAGATAAACCCACTTTGGCCAGGCAACTTTTGGCCTGCTGATACATTTGCTCATTGCTGACCGGTTTGGCAGCATAACGTAGCGGTAACATCACATTATCCAGTACCGATATTTCATCAATTAAATTAAACGACTGGAAAATAAAGCCAAGCTTGTGATTACGTATCAGCGCAGTTTGATCCAGAGAAATAGCAGCCATATTCTGACCATCCAGTTGATACTCGCCAGCGCTGATGGAGTCGAGCAGCCCCAGTATCGACAATAAGGTTGATTTACCGCAGCCGGAGGGGCCGGTAATGGCGACGTAATCTCCGGGCATGATGTCCAGAGAGATATCTCTTAGGGCATGGGTTTCCATGGTGTCGGTTTCAAATACTTTTGACACATTGCGTAATGATATTTGTGCTGTGGTCATAATCATTTCCTATTTATATAATCGAAATGGAATCGTTATTCAGATAAGTTAAATCGGAAATGATCAAGCGTTCTCCTGCCTCTGCACCTTGCAGGATTTCTACTTGATTACTGCTCATTTCACCCAGGGTTAACTGAATCCGTGTTGCTTGTTTGTAGTCATCGCTTAGCCGATACAAATAAATATTGCTGTTGTCAGACAGGTTGGCCGGGCGTTTTACATACAAGGTGTTATCGATGGTTTTGGTGATAATTTCGGCACTAACGTCCTGATTTGGTTTGACGCTTGCCGGTAACGTCTGGTCAATGGCCACATCGACGCTTATCATTTTTTCTTTGACCATTGGATCGATGCGCAAAACATGCCCTTTAAAACTGTCGGGCCAAATCTTGATACTTACCGGATTACCGGGCTGGATATGGGTTGCCTGCACCTGGGATATCTGGATTCGGGCAATGAGATTATCAATCCGTCCAACCGAGGCGACTTCCATGCCGGTGCTGACACTTTCACCCAATTCTACCGGCAGGGTTTGCAGGATGCCTGCCTGCCCGGCCTTAACATTCATGTCCTCTACCATTTTCTTTACGTTATCGTAGTTGTCCTGTTGCTGGGCCACTTTAAGATCCTGGATATTCAGTGACTCGGCGTGGATTTCTTTTAACTGGGTAATGCGTGATTGCGCCAGTGAAATACTGTTAGCGAGCTGTTTTTCCTGTAACTCAGTTTCAATAAATTCCAGTTTGGAAATAATGCCCTGTTGTTGTAATTGCTGTTTGGATTTGCGCTTCAGACTGGCAATTTCCAGTTCCGATTGCAGTTCTATAAGGTTGGAGTTTTCGGTGAGCATTTCGCGTTTTTGTTCGACCCGCAGCTTTCTCAGGTTAGCCTGCTCGGAGGCCAAATTTTGCTGTTCGGTTTTCAGTCGCTGTTCCAGTTCGGGATTAGACAAGCGCAATATTACCGTGTCAGCTGTGACGCGATCCCCCGGCTTCTGTAAAATCTCAGTGACAATCCCGGCATTCACTGCTGTTAGCAGTTGGCGTTGCTCGGAATAAAGCTCACCAAAACCATCTACCTTAAGTTGCAATTCGCCTTGTTTTACCTCACCAATCAGAATATCGGCGCGAGAGATTTCGACCTGATGAACAGCACTTTTAACGAGTCCCGCGAGTAAAACTACTCCGGCTATAGTCGCCAATACTACCAGCATCAGTCGGTTTTTCGGCATGGCTAAGCCGGACGGTGATTGTTTTATTTTATCCATTGCTGCGTTTCTGAATAAGCTAAAAGTAGATTTGTTGGTAATGCTATAGCTAATAGTGTGCCAATTAAATTTTACTTTAAATTCAATGAGTTAGTTTTATTTCAGACGAGATTAAGCAGAATTATTCCCAATTCCGGAATTCGGATTTTCGTTTTCGGAACCGGTAAAATACTCAATAGGAGCGAATACTAGCCCGGAAGTGACAGACTGGCCGTTACGCCAGGTCCAGAATTATTTGATAATTCAATCTTGCCGCCTTGTTGTTCGACAATATTTTTGCAGAAACTCAGACCGATCCCCTGGCCTGATGCTTTTGTGGTGTATAACGGCACAAACAGGTTGTCGGTATTGAGGATACCACTGCCGTTATCACGAATATCAAATTGCTGCTGTTGGTTCACATATCGGTATTCAAGTTGTATCTTGTCGGCACCTGCCTCAATGGCATTTTTAATCAGATTGATAAACACCTGTTGTAATAAGGTCTGATCGGCGGTTATTTGAGCCGCCTGACAATCGAGCGTAATCTGTATTGCCGGGTAGAGATCAATCAGCGTAGCAAAGAAGTGCCGGGCATCGAAGGTGCTCGGCTTGATCTGCACCCCTTTACTGAGACTGGCATAATTTTCCACAAAATGTTGCAGATGCTGGCAACGCTCAATAATCATTTCTAGTGCTGTTTGTTGCCGTTCGCTGGTCGCCGTCGTTGATAACGACTGGGCTAATGAAGACACTGGTGCCAGACTGTTGCGGATTTCATGGGACATTACTTTGACGATTTGTTGCCAGGCTTGCATTTGTTGTTGCTTTAACTCGGCCTGAATATCAATAAATATCAGCAGTTCCTGGGTTTCACCGTTTTCAATAAACTGGCTGGAACGTATTTTCCAACGTTTGTCTGCATGGCCAAATTGCCAGTCGTTGTCTTTAGTTTCTCTGCTTAGCCCCAACGCTTTGGTGGTAGAAAACTTGAGGCTCTGCCAGGGTTGGTTAAACAGTTGAAAGGACGCATCATTAGCGTAACTAAGCTGTTGTTTATTGTTAAACACCAGCACCGGAATACCCAACTGGGAAATTAACTGGTAAACCAGAAAAACATGCTGGTCGTAGCGACTTTTCTGCGTTTGTAACTGAATACTTAACGCCTTCAACTGGCTGTGGAATTGGTTGACCATGCCCTGTCCAAATTGCACTTTAACCAACTGGCTATAATTATCTTCACCTATAGCATCCAGTTGAATAGTCGCCCGTTTAAATCCGCTCAGTACGGTGTTCTTTATCTGGGCAATAAGTACGAGACTGATCAGTACTGCTGTTAGCCCGGCAAAGCTTGCTGCGCTAACACTGTCAAAAAAAAGATAAACCGTCGCACTCATGGTGATAGTCATCACCAGACAGAGTATGCCCAGTCGCAGAGTTAAATAACGTTCAAGCGAATCAGCTCTTGCCCAGTCCATATTTATCCATGCGTCGGTAAAGTGATGACTTGGTTAGTCCCAATATTTCTGCGGCATCCGCTACGTTATTGCCGGATTGACCCAACGCCCGGTTGATCAATAACTGTTCGACTTTTTCCAGTGACATCAGGGGAAAATCGCTGGTTGTCCGGGAGGGGGGTATTGCCAGATCAGTGGCACTGATCACTCCGTTATGATTGAGTAATACGGCGCGTTCCATTAAATGGCTCATCTCGCGGATATTACCCGGCCAAGTGTAATCCAGCATGGCATCACGAGCATCATCGGCAATCTTGATAGCGGTTTTATGGTACTTGTTGGTAAATTGTTCAACAAAATAGCCAGCCAAGGGCAAAACATCGTCACATCTTTGTCTTAAAGCCGGCACTTCAAAGGTCATGGTATTAAGTCGATAAAACAGATCTTCCCGAAAATTTCCTTGTTCGATAGCCTGATTGAGGTCGCAGTTAGTGGCAGAGATAATCCGCGCGTTACTGTTCTGGGTATGACTGGAGCCAACTGCTTCATATTGACCGGATTCCAGTACCCTGAGTAATTTAGCCTGTTGGGTCAGGGTCATATTGGCAATTTCATCCAAAAATAGGCTGCCCTGATCGGCCAGTTCAAAACGCCCGATACGTTTTTGTTTTGCATCGGTAAAGGCCCCTTTGACATGACCAAACATTTCACTTTCAAACAGGGCTTCGGGGATAGCACCCATATTCACCTGTACTAATGAACTGTAGGACTTTCCGGAACATTCGTGAATAAACTGTGCCAGCTCACTTTTACCGGTGCCATTTTCACCGGTGAGTAATATATTGGCGTCAGTTTTTGCCACGGTAGACAATTGTGACAACAGCGTTTGCATTATGGCGGATCGCCATTGATAACCTTGCTTCCGACCTTGCTCCAATTGTTGTGTGAGTTTGCTGTTTTGCTGACTGAGTGCCGATATTTCTAACTGACGCTGAATATTGTTAATTAATTGCGCGTTATTCCAGGGTTTATCAATAAAGTCCCGTGCACCCAGTTGCATGGCTTTGACGATCAGTGGCGTATTGCTCCATGCTGTCATGGCGATAACCGGAATGACGTGTCCGGCGTCTTGCATCCATTGTAAAAAATTAATGCCTTCCTGGCCGGACACGGTATCTAGCGTGAAATTCATATCCAGTAATATCAATGCGGGTAATTGCTGGCGGATTTCTATTTGGGCCTGCTGTGGTGAATTCGCTTCAGTCACTTGATATTGGTGTTCTTCGAGCAAAAACCTGAGTGATGTTCTGATATCAGCCCTGTCATCAATCACTAATATACTTTGCATATGTTTCGTTGAAATTGTGTAAATAAGTGGCACTAATAACAAAAACTGACCAAACAGGCCAGATTAAGTTACGGATTAACCGCACCGGTGAGCCTCTAAAACAGGGATTTTGATTACATCAATATACATCTATTTACAGTTAGTTATGTGCTGGCTGATTATCCTTATCATCTGATATTCCGGATGGCAGGCATAGTCAATGAACACAACGAAAACCGTTGCCCAGCAAAGGTTCTATTACGTTGTGATGTTGTTGGTAGCGGTAATAACGGGCTGCAAAATCGGTGTGGGTGAGCCTTATGCTGGCGCTGTTCCCGTGCCGGAATTGGTATTTTCCGGGCTAGATGGCAAGACTATTTATAGCTTTCATCAAACTGAACAGGGCTTGTTGGCAGGTACCGATCAGGGGTTATATCTGCTGGACTTATCTCAGCACTGGCAACGGGTTAGCGATGCTACATGGGAAATTCATCATATTGTTGTGCCGGACCCATTTCACTGGGTGGCCAACGTGACTGAGCATGGTCGGGCTTATGTTGCGCAAAGTGTTGATCAGGGAGCAAGCTGGCAGGTGCTCAGCCAGGGTTGGCACAGTCCTGCCGAGGTTTTTTTTACAACAGATCAACTGTTGTTCGATACTCAGCCGGTGCGTTTTTATCTTACAGATAGCCATAGTACTGTCGTCAGAGGTTACGATGGTTATATTAGTCGTACCATGATGACGACCTATTGGCAGCAATCTGCCGTTGAACCGGCTTCTGCTAATTATCTGGCACGATTAATTGATGATATGGAAACCTTACGAGCATTGCTGGTGGATGGATATCAATATCTTGTTGAGGGGCGGGATTTTACTTTGTGGCTTAGCTTGGATAACGGCAATAGCTGGAAAACCTATAACCTTCCGGATAGAGATTTATGGGCGCAGGTATGGAGTATAACCAGTCGTGTTGAGCAGCAAGGAGTTGTTGTTTACCTCGGTTTATATAAAGGTGGTGTTCTGAAAGTGATTTTGCCAGGACAAATATAAACCTCCCCCGGAACCACTGGTAACTTTTTGTTATACAACGTTATACTGGTTGCTACTCTATGCTAGTTGCCGAACTTAGTGACCATAAAAATGAAAAAAATCATCGTTGCCATCTTGCTCGTTATCGTCTCGCTTGTTGCAATCTTATTGATCCGCGCTACTACCTTTTATAACGACAAGCAATATCAGGTTAAGCAGCCTCTGGTTCCTGTTCAACTGGATGAAACTAATGCGGTTCGCCGGTTTGCCGAGGCGATCCAGATCCCCACCGTCTCGTATGACGATCCGGCCAGGGTCGATTATCAGCGTTTCGAACAGCTCCATGCCCATTTACAGCAGGCGTTTCCACTGGTGCATCAACAAGCCGAGCTGACCAAAATCAATGATTACAGCCTGGTTTATTATCTGCCCGGGACTAATCCGGAATTGAAACCGGCGCTATTTATGGGTCATATGGATGTGGTGCCGGTGGATGACTCCACGCTATCACAATGGAGCCAGCCTCCTTTTAGCGGCCTGGTACAGGATGACGTGATCTGGGGACGGGGAACCATTGACGACAAAGTAACAGTGATGGCGCTAATGGAGGCAACCGAGCAACTGTTAAAAAACGATTTCCAGCCGCAGCGTAGTATTTATCTGGCCTTTGGGCATGATGAAGAAATAGGCGGAGAGCAGGGGGCCAAAGCGATCGCTGCCTATTTCGCCAAGCAGCATATCCAGTTTGAATTTGTACTGGATGAGGGAGGGGCGGTGACCAAAGGTCTGATGGCGGGAGTTCAGCCTGCCGTTGCTATGGTGGGTGTGGCTGAAAAGGGCTTTGTTAACTTCCGCTTGACCGTCGATGCCGAAGGGGGGCACTCATCCCAACCGCCGAAAAACACAGCAGTGGGTATTTTGAGTCAGGCAATCGTCAATGTCGAGAATAGCCCGTTCGACAGCAAGCTGGATTTTATCCAGCAGACCTTTGATGCAGTGGGATATTACACGCCGTTAAGTAGTCGTTTGCCGATGGCCAATTTATGGTTGCTATCACCTGTGGTGGAAAATGTATTGCTGGATAGCCCTAGTACTGCGGCGGGAATTCATACCACTATCGCCCCCACTATGCTGCAAGGCAGTTCCAAGTCGAATGTATTACCTTCTCAAGCGACGGCGGTGGTTAATTTCAGGATTTTGCCCGGTGACAGTATTAACAGTATTGAGCAACATATCATTCGGGCAATTGATGATCCGCGGGTCAAAGTGGACTCCTTTATGGGTAATGAGCCGTCACGGGTATCACCCACCGACAGTTTAGGTTTTAAGCTGATAGAACAGACCATTCGTCGACTGGATAAGGACATTCTGGTCGCGCCCTATCTGGTTCAGGGCGGCACCGATTCCAAATATTATTACGGGTTATCCGATAATGTGTATCGCTTTATGATGGTGGGACTGGACCCCATCAGTATTAAACAATTTCATGGTATTAATGAGCAAATACCGGTTGCCGATTATTTGCGTGCTATCCAGTTTTATTACGCCTTGTTAAAGCAAACGGCAGAGAATCAGGTTGTCAGCCATTAACTCGTTTGGTCAGGAGTGAGAATAATGAGAAAAATCTTTGCTGTATTGATGTTTTTACTCAGCGTAACCGCGCAGGCGGCGGATATCGCCATCGTGATCCATGGTGGTGCCGGGACGATTAAAAAAGCCAATATGTCAGAAGAAACCGAACAGGCCTATCGACAAAAACTGGCTGAGTCTGTGCAAAAAGGTTATGCGGTTCTTAAACAAGGCGGTAACAGTCTGGATGCCGTGGTGGCCGCGATTCAGAATATGGAGAACTCACCGTTATTTAATGCCGGCAAAGGCGCCGTGTTTACCTGGGATGAAACCCATGAACTGGATGCTTCCATTATGGAGGGCAAAACCCTGAATGCCGGTGCGGTAGCCGGTGTCAGCCGAATTAAAAGTCCGATTGCAGCAGCCAAAGCGGTGATGGAAAAGTCGGTGCATGTGATGCTAAGCGGAGTGGGAGCGGAACATTTTGCCCAGCAGCAACAGCTTGAAATGGTCGATAACCGTTATTTTGATACCGACAGACGCCGTGAGGCGCTGCACAAGGTGAAGGCCAAGCTGTTAAACAATGATCATGCGATGCAAGTCAGCCAGGATATGACTGATTACAAATTTGGCACTGTGGGGGCGGTGGCGCTCGACAACCAGGGTAATCTGGCGGCGGGTACCTCAACCGGAGGTATGACAGCCAAACGTTGGGGACGCATTGGTGACTCACCTATTATTGGCGCAGGAACTTACGCCGATAATGCCAGTTGTGCGGTAAGTGCCACGGGACATGGCGAGTATTTTATTCGTTATCATGTGGCGGCCGATATATGCGCCAGAGTGAAATATCAGGGTAAATCGGTCGCCGAGGCTGGTGATGAAGTGATTAGTCAATTACTGGCAAAAGCCGGTGGCGATGGCGGGGTGATTATTCTCGACAGTAAAGGCAATATCGCGATGCCGTTTAACACCGCCGGTATGTATCGGGCCAGTATTGATACCCAGGGTAAAGTAACAGTTAAAATATACAGTGATGAAGTCGAATGAATGATTAACGTCCCCGTGACACGGGGACGTTGGCGGTGATTATTGTGAAGCGCCTTTACGAATAAAAGTGCCGCCCAGAATAATAAACATTAACCCCACACCATAAAAAGCCAGTTGCTCACCCAGCACCGCAGCCGCAAAGAAAGCCACTCCACTGGCGATAAACAGATAACCACCGGTTTTATTGTTTTTAACCATTTGCATAATGCGCTCCTTTTGTCCGGAAACTGTTGTTTTTATCAGTCTTGATGATTGAGTTTAAGGTAACGCTATCTGCTTTTGAGTACAAGCCGATCTTTCTGACCGGCGATCAGGAGGGTTATATCACGTAATAAAAGATCGAGAAGTAGTGGCAACTGCATCCGGCTATCACAAATAAATGCCAGATCGCATGGGTATATTTCACTTTTTTGGCAACATAAAACATCACACCAATGCTAAAGCACAACCCGCCGCTAACCAGCAACCACAATCCTGCGCCAGGTAAAGCCTGGTATAGTGGATATATTAATAACACCGCGAACCAGCCCATCACCAGATAGGTTGCTACCGAGATTTTGGGATAGCGGCTTTTGGCAATCCACTTGAACGTGACACCAAACAGGGCCAGTGACCAAATTGCTGCTGTCGCCAAGCCCCCTAACCAGCCACCAATGCTTAACAACAGAAATGGCGTGTTAGTACCGGCAATTAATAAATAAATGGCACTATGATCAAATAATTTCAGTACACCTTTGAGTCGCTGTTGGGTGACAGCATGATAAATGGTGGATGTCAGGAACATCAGGATTAGCGAACCGCCATAAATGGCTGATGCGGTGATGGCAACACCGGTTTCAGAATTGATCAATAAAAATACCAGTCCCACAATGGACACAATTAGGCCAATGCCATGGCTCAGGCTATGCAGCCATTCTTCAGCAATGGAGTATGAACGTAATTGGGGAACGGAATTCATCAGTTTAGTCTTCACTATATTGAGTCATTAAATCGCATACTATCGTTTCAGCGAACAACTGTACACTGAAAGTTTATGACAATTTAAATCCTCTTTGCATTCAATTGACGAATAGATTCTGCGACATAAATTAATCCGCAAAGTTTCATATTCTCGATATCAGCCAGACCCTTGCGTTTCTAGCCCGCAGGCTTTTATTTATCGGCATTCCAATATGTTCCTCAATGATTTCAACTACTTTCAACAACGTCTTGGTTTAGCGACAGGCAGACACCCCCAAATTAAGGCCTTTTTCCCTTGACATGGTGGTCGGGTGGTACCTAAACTGTCAAATGTGGGTAATAGTGGTAGAAAGTGGATCTAATAACTTCAATAGGCGAGGGCAATGTTCCGCAGCGCTAATGCAATTAATCTGGACGTGAAAGGACGTATAACGATCCCAACCCGGTATCGTCAGACACTGCTGGATGATTGTCAGGGACAGCTTGTATGCACAATCGATATAAAACAACCCTGTCTACTACTATACCCACTCCCTGAATGGGAAGAAATTGAGTTAAAACTGAGTCAGTTATCCAGCATGAATCCTCATGAACGTCGCATGCAACGCTTGTTGTTAGGTTACGCCACTGAAGGTGATATGGATAAGAATGGTCGGTTTTTATTGTCTTCTCCACTGCGCCAGCATGCAGGTTTAGATAAACAAATCATGCTAGTCGGGCAGATGAACAAGTTTGAACTGTGGGATGCCGATGAATGGCACAAACAGGTCACTGAGGACAAGGAAACCGAAAAACTGGCCAATTTTGAAGCTAGCGAAAGATTGCAGGATTTTTCATATTAATGAGCGGCGAATTTGCCCATCAATCGGTGCTATTGCCAGAGTCTTTACAGGCTCTGGCTATTAGGGCGGACGGCACCTATCTGGATGCGACCTTTGGTCGAGGTGGACATTCGCGCGCAATCTTGCAACAACTTGGTGATAATGGTCGGTTGTTTGCCGTTGATCGTGACCCCCAGGCTATTCAGGCCGCTAAAATACTCGAACAGCAAGATCCCCGCTTTAAGATAGTCCACAGTCCCTTTTCTGAACTTGAATCCGTTACCCACACTCTCGGTATTCAGGGCCAAATTGATGGCATACTAATGGATCTCGGTGTCTCGTCACCGCAACTGGACGACGCCGAACGCGGCTTCAGTTTTTTACGTGATGGACCACTGGATATGCGTATGGATACCACAAAAGGTATTAGCGCAGCCGAGTGGCTGAAGTACGCTGACGAGCAGGATATTACTCAAGTTATTAAGGAGTTTGGCGAAGAAAAATTTGGTAAACGTATTGCCCATGCCATTGTTAACAGCCGTGACGAACTGCCACTGACCCACACCCACCAGCTCGCCGCGTTAATTGATCAGGCCGTCCCGGTCAAAGACAAGTTCAAACACCCCGCCACCCGCAGTTTTCAGGCGATCCGGATCTATATCAATAGTGAACTGGATGAAATTCGTGACGGGCTTAAAGGCGCCCTGAATTCGCTGAAGTCCGGCGGACGTTTGGCGGTGATCAGCTTCCATTCGCTGGAAGACCGTATGGTCAAACGTTTCATGCGTGAACAAAGCCGGGGTAAACAGTATCCGGCCGGTTTTCCGGTAACGGATACCGAGATCAATGCCAGCAAGGCAATGACATTAGTTGGCAAAGCAATTAAGCCCGGAGCCAAGGAAGTAGCGGATAACCCTCGTTCGCGTAGTTCGGTTCTCAGAGTGGCGGAGAAATTATGAGTCAGTCCGGGGAACGAATTAATCTGGCGGGTCTGATCTTGAATGATCTGCTGCATCATCCATGGCGGATTTTGCTGTTTGCATTGGTGATTTTCAGCGCAGCAGGCGTGGTGTTAAGTACCCACCACAATCGTCAACTGGCCATTGTGCTGGAATCCTTGATGCAGGAGCGGGATCAGCTGGATGTGGAATGGCGCCATCTGATCCTCGAGCAATCGGTATTAACCGAGCACAACCGTATCGAAACTGTAGTGCGCAAGCAACTGAATATGCGCCGTCCCTCAGCCGACGAAGAAGTGGTGGTAAGGGTCAAATGAATTATCAGTCGAAAAAACAGGCCAAAACCAATACCCAGCCTCGCTTGTTGCACTGGCGTTTTATGGTGGTCAGCGCTGTGGTCATCCTGGTATTTACCGGTTTGGCAGCCAGAGCTGCTTATATTCAAGTGATTGCGCCAGATCAGTTAATTGAGCAGGGGGATAATCGTACCTTGCGTACCCGCACCAGCGCAGTACATCGGGGTATGATTACTGACCGTAATGGTGAGGAATTAGCTGTAAGTGTGCCGGTTCAGGCGGTGTGGGCCGATCCTAAAGTGATATTGCAAAAAAATGCGTTGCAAGACGAACGTCGTTGGCATGCGCTGGCCGAAGTGCTGGGCGAAGATGCCGGTAAGGTAATGCGTGACGTTTCGGATGAGAAACGCCGCTTTGTGTATATTCAGCGTCAGGTCACACCGGCGATGGCCGAATACGTTGAAAAACTGGATATCCCCGGTGTGTATTTGCGTCGCGAATCGCGTCGTTACTACCCTACAGGTGAAGTGTCTGCCCAGTTAATCGGTTTTACCAATATCGATGATGTGGGCATTGAAGGGATTGAACGCCTATTTGAAGAACGGCTGAATGGCACACCTGATACGCGCCGCATCCGGCGTGATGGCAAGGGACGCCAAGTTGAAATACTGGCTGAGCATCAGGGAGAGGATTCTAAAGACCTGCAGTTGACCATTGATCAGCGGGTGCAAGCACTGGCCTATAAAGAGATAAAAAAAGCCATACAGGTTTATGACGCCGCCGCCGCATCTGCCGTGGTAGTGGATGTGCATACGGGTGAGATCCTGGCCATGGTTAACGGCCCTTCGTTTAATCCGAATAATAGACGCGGCGTGACGGCACATCGAATTCGTAACCGGGCAATTACCGATGCGTTTGAACCCGGCTCAGTAATTAAGCCGATTGCGGTATTAAGCGCGCTGGAGTTTGGTTCAGCCGATTTAACCACCATTATCGATACCTCTCCCGGCTGGATGCGCCTGGGTGGCGCAATTGTTAAAGATTCACATAGCTATGGCAAATTAACTCTGGAAGGCATTATCAAGCATTCCAGTAATATGGGTACCTCCAAGCTGGCGCTATCGGTACCTAAAACCCATTTAATTGATATGTATTACGAAATGGGCTTAGTCGGCGATACCGGCACTAATTTAATTGGCGAAAGCAGCGGTATTTTCCACGATCGCAGTCGCTGGTCCAAACATGAGTTGGCTTCGCTGTCTTTCGGTTACAACCTGACAGTAACGCCCCTGCAACTAGCCCGTATGTACAGCATTATCGGCAATGGTGGCATTAAGCGGCCGTTGAGCATTGTTAAAGGCGAAGTGCCAGCCGGTGAGCGGGTGTTGTCCGAACAATATGCCCGTGCCATTACCGCCATGATGGAGCATGTGTTGGATGACGATGGTACTGCACCAAAAGCTAGAGTGCCGGGCTACAGGGTGGCGGGCAAAACCGGCACCAGCCGCAAGGCTATAGCTGGTGGTTATGGTGAAGAATACGTCAACTTATTTGCCGGAATCGCACCGGTGTCCGATCCGCAAATCGCCGTGGTGGTGTTAATCGATGAACCAGGCGGGGACTTGTACTACGGCGGCGACACTGCCGCGCCGGTTTTTTCCGAGATAATGGCTGGTGCGCTGCAACTGCTGAATATTGCACCTGATGACAAACCGGTTTCCTCTTTGATTGCGATGCATGGAGGCGCCCGTCATGACAGCTAACTTAACCACGTTGCTGGCTCCCTTCGGGATTGATGCACCCTCCATCGAATTTGATGAACTGGTACTCGACAGCAGACAAGTTAGTATCCATAAAGCTTTTGTTGCCGTACCTGGACATGATTTAGATGGCCGCGATTTTATCCCCCAGGCTATCAGTCTGGGCGCTAAGGTGATTATTGCCGAGGCTGAGCAGCAATATCAGCATGGCGAAATCAGCATGCGTGAGCATTCGCTGATAGTGCACTTTTACCAGTTATCGCAAAAGCTTAGTGCGATTGCTGTGTGTTTTTATGATAATCCTGCGGATAAGCTGAATATCATTGCGGTGACAGGAACCAATGGTAAAACCTCTACAGCACAATTATGTGCCCAGCTTAGCTTTTTGTGTGGAGATCAGGCGGGCACAATCGGCACCTTGGGTACGGGTTTAGTTGATCAATTAACACCGAATATTAATACCACGCCTGATGCCATCAGTATTCAAAAAGCGCTAGCAAAAATGCAGCTACAGGGTGCCAGAACTGTGGCACTGGAAACTTCTTCTCATGCGCTGGTTCAACATCGTCTGGCAAGTTTAAAAACCGATGTGGCGGTATTTACCAATTTAACCCGCGACCATCTGGATTATCACGGCAGTATGGCCAATTATGCGGCTGCCAAGCGTTTATTACTCAAACAGCCAGGGTTGAAGTTTACCGTCCTGAATCAGGATGATGTCCAGTCAGAGCAGTGGTTACAGCAATGTCCTGACAATGTTCAGGTGGTAATGTTCGGCTTTAACACCGTCAAACATCCGTCCTGTCAATACTGTATCGCTACTTCTGTGGACTATCACCAGTCAGGGTGCACTATCGAGCTTGAGTCTTCATGGGGTAACGCAAAAATAGAAAGCGGTTTGCTCGGTCATTTCAATGTACAGAACTTGCTGGCCGCTATCAGTGCGCAGTTGTGCCTGGGAATGACACTTGAACAAATTGAACTGGTAGCGCCACAGCTCAAGTCGATTGCCGGGCGGATGGAAATTTTCAGCAGTACAAACTATGCCCCGCTGGTGGTGGACTATGCACATACCCCCGACGCTTTACATCAAGCTCTTGTCGCTTTGCGCAAGCATTGTACGGGCGAATTGTGGTGCATGTTTGGTTGTGGTGGTGATCGCGACAAGGGCAAACGCCCTTTGATGGGCGAAATGGCTGAACGTTTTGCCGATCATGTGTTGATCACTAATGACAATAGTCGCTCCGAATCCGCCCAACAAATTGCGGAAGATATTTTAGCTGGTTGTCAGCAGCCACAAAAAATTCAGATTGAACTAGATAGAAAAAAAGCCATTCAAACCTTAATGAAGCAGGCCAATAAACAGGATTTGATTCTGTTGGCAGGTAAGGGGCATGAAGATTATCAAGTCATCGGTGACCAGCGGTTGCCATACGATGAAAGACACTATGTACAACAACTATTAGAGGGGATAGAGCAATGATCTCAGTTTCACTCAATTGGGTGGCAGATCAATTGCAGGGCGAGCTCTGTGGCGAAGATAAAAAAATAAAGGGGGTCAGTACTGACACCCGGACAATCCAGCCTGGTGACTTGTTTATTGCACTGACGGGACCTAATTTCAATGGTCATAAATTTATTCACACGGCGGAACAGCTCGGCGCTTCGGCGTTGATAGTATCCGAACCTGTTGAAAGTGCCCTGCCACAGATTAAGGTCACCGACACACGCACTGCGTTAGGGCGACTGGGTGCAGCGGTGAAGGCCAACGTAGCCCCTAAAACTATTGCGATTACCGGCAGCAGTGGCAAAACCACGGTAAAGGAAATGGTCGCCTCGATACTGGAACGTAAAGGTAAAGTGTTGGCCACCAAAGGTAATTTTAATAACGATATTGGTGTGCCATTAACTCTGCTGCGCCTTAAAAAGAAGCATAAGTATGCAGTAATCGAGCTGGGTGCCAATCATCTGGGCGAAATCGCCTACACCACTGAGCTGGTTAAGCCTGATGTGGCCACCATACTCAACGCTTCTGCGGCCCATTTACAAGGCTTCGGTAGCCTTTTGGGAGTCGCCAGAGCAAAAAGTGAGATATTTAATGGCCTGGGTGATAAAGGCGTTGCTATTTTAAATGCCGATAGCCAGTTTCATGATTTCTGGGCAGGTAAACTTAACCATTTGAGCAATGTGCAGCGTTTCTCGCTAAGACCGGGATTTGATTTCTCTGCCCGTAATGCCCAACTGCAAGTTGACGGTTGCGCCAGTTTTGAAATGCAGACTCCGCAAGGTACCGCTTTTATCAATCTGGTCACCCCCGGTATGCATAATGTCGCCAATGCACTTACTGCAGCAGCCCTAGCGATGTCCGTAGGCGCTAGTCTGGAAGATGTACAACTGGGTTTGGAGAACATGCAACAGGTCAAGGGCCGGTTGAATGTTAAAGCCCTGACAAATCAAGTCAGATTAATTGATGATACTTATAATGCCAATGTATCCTCGGTGAAAGCCGCTATTGATTTGCTTTCCAGCTACAGTGGTCGTCGCATACTGATATTAGGTGATATGGGCGAACTGGGTGAAAAAGCTCGTTTCTATCATGAGCAGGTTGGTGAATACGCCAAACAACATGGTTTGGACAATCTTTATACCCTGGGTGTGCTAAGCCAGCACGCCAGTACGGTTTTTAATGGCAATGGATGCCATTTCAGCAGCATCGAGTCATTGATCGAGCATCTGGAAACACAAGTGGCAAGTGAACATCAGGACATCAGTATTCTGGTTAAAGGATCACGCAGTGCCCGGATGGAATGGGTCGTTGAAGCAATCGAGGTATCCTCTGTGGGAAAGCTTGAACATCACCAGGAGCCCATAGCATGCTGATCTGGCTTGCCTCCTGGCTACAGCAATTCGACCCCGGATTTAATGTCTTTTCCTACCTGACATTAAGAGCCATCCTGAGCACCTTAACGGCGCTCGGGATTTCGGTTTTCATGGGGCCGCTGATGATCCGCTGGCTGCAAAAATTGCAGATTGGGCAAATGGTACGTGATGACGGGCCTGAATCGCACTTGGCCAAATCAGGAACGCCGACCATGGGTGGCGTATTAATTCTGGCCGCCATTGTAAGTAGCACGCTATTGTGGGCAAACTTATCTAACCGTTATGTGCTCACTACACTATTCGTGATTGTCAGTTACGGCATTATTGGTTTTGTGGATGACTACCGCAAAGTGATCCGCAAGGATTCAAAAGGCTTAATCGCGCGCTGGAAATATTTCTGGTTATCGGCTGTGGCAATCGGTGTCGCATTGTTTTTGTACAGCTCCAGTCAGCATCCGGCAGAAACTGCATTGTTAGTGCCGTTCTTTAAAGAAGTGATGCCGCAGCTGGGACTAATGTATATCGTCCTTACCTACTTTGTGTTGGTGGGAACCAGTAACGCAGTCAATCTGACGGATGGCCTGGATGGTTTGGCAATCGTGCCGACTATTCTGGTGGCCGGTGCTTTTGCGATCTTTGCCTATGTCACCGGTAATATTAATTTCTCCGCTTATCTGAATATTCCCTATATCGCCCTTAGCAGTGAGCTGGTGGTGGTGTGTACTGCAATTGTTGGGGCCGGATTGGGCTTTCTGTGGTTTAACACTTATCCGGCGATGGTTTTTATGGGCGATGTCGGCTCGCTGGCACTGGGTGGTGCGCTGGGTATTATCGCTGTATTGGTTAGACAGGAACTGGTGTTATTTATTATGGGTGGCGTGTTTGTGATCGAGGCGCTATCGGTAATTTTACAAGTAGGATCGTACAAATTACGTGGTCAGCGAATTTTCCGCATGGCACCGATTCATCACCATTACGAATTAAAAGGTTGGCCGGAGCCGCGAGTGATTGTGCGCTTCTGGATCATTTCCATCATGTTGGTATTGGTGGGTTTAGCCACCTTGAAGTTAAGGTAATAGAACGACAGTTATGATGACACTTGCCAATCAAAAAGTTGCAGTTGTTGGACTGGGCCAAACCGGCCAGTCGGTGATTGGCTTTTTGATCGCCCAACACGCCGATATTAAGGCGTTTGATACCCGTAAAACATTACAGGTACAGTTACCTGCGGGTATTGTTGCGCGTTTGGGTGAGCTGGATTCTGTCGAGTTATGTCAGATGGACCTGATTGTATTGAGTCCGGGGGTTGCGTTGGCAACAGCGGCAATTCAACAGGCGGTAGCTGCCGGGGTTGAAGTTATCGGGGATATCGAACTGTTTGCCCGTTTCAATACCGTTCCGGTGTTGGCTATTACCGGCTCTAACGGTAAATCTACTGTTACTATGTTACTGGCAGAGATGCTTAAAACCGCAGGTAACAGGGTACTGGTCGGTGGCAACATTGGGGTACCGGCATTGAGTTTGTTGAATCAGCCAGCTGATTTTATTGTGCTTGAATTGTCCAGTTTTCAACTCGAAACCACCACAACCCTGAAACTGTTGGCTGCTACGGTATTAAATGTCACTGACGACCATATGGATCGTTATACCGATTTTGCGGCTTATCAACGAGCCAAATTGACAATTTTCGATCACGCCAAGAATCAAATTGTCAATCGCGATGATAAGGCGGCTCAGGTAGCTGGGTATAACCCGGAACGCAGTTTTGGGTTGTCGGCCAGTGTGCAGGGGTTCAGTTTTGACCAACCTCATAACAAAATCCTGTTTAATGGTGAAAACTGGCTGGATATGGATACTTGCATCTTATCCGGTCAACATAATGTGTTGAATATCCAGGCCGCGGCGGCGCTGGGTTTATGTGCCGGTGCCAGCCATCAAAGTTTGCAGCAGGCCAGCCAGCGATTTGAAGGATTACCACATCGCTGTCAGTTGGTCAGTCATAAACATCAGGTCAGCTGGATAAATGATTCCAAGGCCACTAATGTCGGCGCGACTATTGCCGCTATTCAGGGGCTGCGTGCCGGGGTACAGGGCAAGCTTTTGTTAATAGCCGGAGGTGATGGCAAAGGGGCTGATTTAACCGAGCTATTGCCGGTGATGGATAGCGTTGATGTATTGATCACCTTGGGTAAAGACGGTGACCAAATTGCCCGACTGAAAAGCGATGCTATACAGGTAAACTCGTTGCAACAAGCGGTGCAGGTTGCGGCAACGCAAGCGCAAGCCGGTGATATGGTGTTGTTATCGCCAGCCTGTGCCAGTCTGGATATGTTTGCCAATTATATGCAACGTGGCGAACAATTTGCTCTGGCAGTGGAGGCATTATGATGGCGACTGCAATGCCAGAACAGTTACGTATGATGTTTTCCGGGCGCCACGGAGAAGTTAATCAACGCCCTTATGACGTTTCCATTTTGTTGATTGCGCTGACATTAATGAGCATCGGTTTAATCGTGGTCACTTCTGCGTCCATGCCTGCTGCATCAAGATTATTTGGTAACCCCTTCCATTTTGCCATCCGTCATCTGGTTTATATTGCGCTGGCATTAAGCGCTTTTTTTGTCACCTTGCAATTTCCCATGCGCTGGTGGAAATGGAGCAATACCTGGTTGTTGCTGGTCAGTATTGCCTTGTTGTTGGCGGTGTTAATTCTGGGCCGGAACGTTAACGGCAGTACTCGTTGGTTAGCATTGGGACCTATTACTATTCAACCTTCCGAACCGGCTAAACTGTTTTTCTTCTGTTATCTGGCCGGTTATCTGGTGCGCCGTTATGAAGAAGTTACCGAGAATATCAAAGGCTTTATCAAGCCGCTGATTGTGTTTTTTGTGTTGGCCCTGCTGTTGTTAATGCAGCCGGATTTGGGCACCGTGGTGGTGATGCTGGCGACCACAATAGGTCTGTTGTTTTTGGCCGGAGCCAGGTTATGGCAGTTCTTTGCCCTGATGCTTAGTGGTGCCGTGGCGGTAGGGATTCTGATCCTGACGTCGCCTTACCGGATGGCTCGGGTAACCTCTTTTATGGATCCCTGGGCTGATCCCTTTGGTAGTGGTTATCAGTTGACTCAATCGTTAATGGCTTATGGCCGGGGGGATATCTTCGGTCAGGGACTGGGCAACAGTTTGCAGAAGCTGGAGTATCTGCCTGAAGCACATACGGATTTTATCATGGCAATTCTGGCCGAAGAACTGGGTTTTGCCGGAGTTATTTGTGTACTGCTGCTGCTACTGGCACTGGTGATTAAGGCACTGCAGCTAGGTAACCGTGCACTGATTAAAGAACGGCCGTATGAAGGTTATCTGGCGTATTCGATTGGTATCTGGCTCAGTTTCCAGACTGCGGTCAATATTGGTGCCAGTGCCGGTATTTTACCCACCAAGGGGCTGACTTTGCCATTAGTCAGTTATGGCGGTAACAGCATCATTATTATGTCAATGGCGATAGCGCTGCTTTTGCGGATTGATTTTGAATTACGCATGACCGATGTACAGGTGCTGTCGGGCGCTAAAAAAAGACTGGGACGGGCCAAACAAGACGATATTTTGCCGCAGGAGCATGATGATGACTAAATGCTTACTGGTTATGGCAGGTGGTACCGGCGGACATGTGTTTCCGGGGATTGCGGTTGCGGATTTATTGCATGCCCAAGGCTGGAGTATTCACTGGTTAGGCACCGCCAAGCGGATGGAGGCGGATATTGTGCCCAAGGCAGGCTATCCGATTAGCTTTATTGATGTGGCGGGTCTGCGCGGTAATGGTGTTGTTGGCTGGTTGACTGCGCCATTTAAATTGCTCAGGGCCGTGTTTCAGGCCTTGTCGGTGATCCGCAAAGTCAATCCCGATGTGGTACTGGGCATGGGCGGGTTTGCCAGCGGCCCCGGCGGAGTGGCGGCATGGTTAAAACGCATTCCACTGGTATTACATGAACAAAATGCGGTAGCAGGATTCACCAACAAGCTACTGGCACCCCTTGCCAGCCGGATACTAACCGGGTTTGAGGGGACGTTTAAGCCACAACAGAAAGTGAGCTGGGTTGGTAACCCGCTAAGAGCCTCCATTGGACAAACTGCTCCTGTTGAACGAGCAGATGCGCGGTGCAACATCTTGGTTGTCGGAGGTAGTTTAGGTGCGCAGGCATTAAATCAAGCGATGCCTGTGGCGCTGCAGGATTTGCCTCATTGCGCCATTCGTCATCAATGTGGTGCACAGCGGCAGCAGCAAGTTGAAGCGCTCTATCGTCAGGTCGGAATAGAGCGGAATGTGCAAGTTGATGAATTTATCGATGATATGGCATCAGCCTATCAATGGGCCGACCTGATTATTTGCCGGGCTGGCGCGTTAACCGTGTCTGAAATCGCTATGGCGGGGAAAGCCGCGATATTCGTGCCATTGCCCCATGCGGTGGATGATCATCAGACACAAAATGCCATGACATTAGTCAATGCAGGCGCAGCTTTGTTGGTCAAACAAGGCGATGATTTAGCCGCAAAAGTTAGCGCTTGCTTACGGGAGTTGAGCAGCAACCAGGCAAAACTGGCACAAATGGGCAAGGCAGCGTTAACCGTTGCCAAACCTGATGCAACCAGAGTGGTTGCCAATATATGTAATGAATTAGCCGGAGCAATAAAAATAACATGAGTGAATACGCCACAGATAACTACACGGTGCCAGAAATGCGTCGTATCAAAAATATCCATTTTATCGGTATCGGTGGTGCCGGTATGGGCGGTATTGCCGAAGTGTTGCTCAATGAAGGCTATCAGATTTCGGGTTCGGACTTGCAATCAGGCCCCATGACTGAGCGCTTAACCGGTTTGGGAGCCAAAGTTTACTATTCTCATGTGGCCAGCAATGTGGAAAACGTCCATGTGGTGGTGGTATCCAGTGCGGTCGATCAGACCAACCCGGAAATTATCGCCGCCAATGAAGCCCGTATTCCCGTGATCAGAAGGGCAGAAATGTTGGCGGAACTGATGCGTTTTCGCCATGGTATTGCGATTGCCGGTACCCACGGCAAGACTACCACCACCAGTTTGATCTCGACTATTTTTGCCCAGGCACAACGCGATCCTACTTTTGTGATTGGTGGTTTGTTGAACAGCGCAGGCACTAACGCTCGCCTGGGTAGCAGTCGTTATCTTATTGCTGAAGCGGACGAGAGTGATGCCTCGTTTCTGCATTTACAGCCGATGGTGTCGGTCGTGACCAATATCGAGCCGGATCATATGGGCACCTATGAAGGTGATTTCCAGCGAATGCAGGACACCTATATCGAGTTTTTACATAACCTGCCGTTTTACGGACAAGCGGTATTGTGTGGTGATGATCCGGTGATTCGGGAATTGCTGCCCCGAATTGGTCGAAAATATCTGACCTATGGTGTGCAGGAACACAACGATGTGCGCGCTATTGATATCAGTCATGGTTTCAACAGTAGCCATTTTACTGTTTTGCGTGAAGGGCATGAGCCTCTTGAATTAACCATTAATTTGCCGGGCCATCATAACGTTTTAAATTCATTGGCAGCGATTGCTGTTGCCACCGATGAAGGCATCGATGATCAGGCCATTGTAGATGCGCTGGGATCATTTGGTGGTATAGGTCGTCGGTTTGAGATGCTGGGTGAATACCAAACCGGCAATGGTAGTGCGATTTTGGTCGACGACTACGGTCATCACCCTACTGAAGTGGCAGCCACCATTGCAGTAGCACGCAATAACTGGCCGGATCGACGTTTGGTAATGGCTTATCAGCCTCACCGATTCAGCCGTACCCGTGATCTGTATGAAGATTTTGTCAAAGTGTTGTCGCAGGTGGACGTGCTGTTGCTGCTGGAAGTCTATAGTGCCGGAGAACCGCCTATTGATGGAGCGGATAGTAAATCTCTGTGCCGCTCTATTCGTCAGCGCGGGCAAATCGAACCTATTTATGTGGCCAATAAGGATGAACTGCCATTGGTATTGGCCGGGCAGTTGCAAGATGGCGATATTGTGATGACACAAGGGGCCGGCAATATTGGTGCATTAGCCAAGAAATTACAGAAATATCAGTTGAATATTGAGCAGATGCAAACTGCCCGGGAGCCGCAATGAATAGCAACACGCTAATCAACGCACAGCGTTACGGTAAAGTGGCCGTGATGTTTGGCGGCAGTTCCGCTGAGCGGGAAGTGTCGTTGCGTTCGGGACAGGCTGTGCTGGATGCACTATTACGGGGTGGTGTTAATGCGTATAAATTTGATCCGGCTGAGCATGCCTTGATCGAACTGGTGAGTCAGAATTTCGATCAGGTAGTGATTATGTTGCACGGTCGGGGTGGAGAAGACGGTTCATTACAAGGTGCGCTGGAGCAGTTAAAACTGCCCTATTCGGGCAGCGGTGTGCTGGGTTCGGCATTGTCTATGGATAAAGTGCGCAGCAAGCAAATTTTTGACAGTTTGGGATTACCGACGGCATCTTACCAGGTCGTTGAAAAAAGCCGCTTTGATGCGGGATCGTGCGAGGTTATAATGCGCTCGTTTGGGGGCGCTATTATGGTCAAACCGGCGCAGGAAGGTTCCAGCATCGGCATGGCCAAGGTAAACAATTCAACACAATTGCTCAGCGCAATAGAGGACGCTTTTAATTACGATAATCAAGTCCTGCTGGAGCAATACATTGAAGGCGATGAATACACTGTCAGTATATTGAATGATGGCGCGTTGCCGTCAATCCGAATGTCTACTCCCCGTGAATTTTATGACTATGAGGCTAAATATCAGTCTGATAGTACCGAATATTTTTGTCCCAGCGGTGCCAGCTCTGAACTAGAAAAAAATTTGGCCGACCTGGCGCTACAAGCCTTCGATGCTGTGGCTGCCAGTGGTTGGGGGCGGGTAGACTTTATGTGCGATAAGCAGGGACAGTTGTACATTTTGGAAGTCAATACCGTGCCGGGAATGACAGCCAAGAGTCTGGTACCGATGGCGGCCAAACAGGCAGGGATGAGTTTTGAGCAATTGGCACTGGCGGTACTGGACAGTGCCGGGCTGGGCAAGTGAGAGTTTAGATGAGCGACATGATCACCACTAAACAACGCTTGCTTAATCCCAAATTCTGGTTGGGGGTGAGTTTTTTTGTGGTGGTTTCGCTGCTGGCTATATGGGCGGTACAGCAACTGAATTTATGGCTTAAAGACGAACAACGCTTACCGGTGCAAGAAATAGTGATTGCCGGCGAGCGGCAGTTTATCAATGACCAACAGGTAGAAGCGGTGATTAGGCAAGCGCAACCGGGCAGTTTTTTTGAGCTGGATGTCAATAAGGCACTGGAAGCGGTTGAAGCTATGCCTTGGGTGCATAAAGCGTCGGTACGCAAGGAGTGGCCGAGTACTCTGAAAGTTTTCCTGGTGGAACAGGTGCCAGTGGCGCACTGGAACTCGGACAGCTTGTTGAACCAGCAAGGTAGTCTGTTCAACGGCCAACTTAGTGCGGATGCCAAAGCCTTGCCGCAGTTATTTGGTCCGGGCGGTAGCGAACAGACTGCATTACAAGGTTATAGAGCCATGCAACAGTTGTTGGCTAACAGTAATCTGCAAATTGAAGAATTGGAATTGAGTGAACGGTTCGCCTGGCAGATTAAATTGAATAACGGCATTCGGCTCAATATTGGCCGGGAAGAATTTATAGATCGGGTACAGCGTTTTGTAGACGTGTATCCGTTATTGGCAAAAAACAGCAAAACAGTGGATTACGTTGATTTGCGATATGACACCGGATTAGCGGTGGGATGGAAACAACAGAGTGAGAGTTAACACAATGTCTAAGGTAGCGGATCGCAACCTGGTAGTAGGTCTGGACATAGGCACCAGCAAAGTCAAAGCCGTAGTCGGTGAAATGCTGATTGACGGTGGTGTGAGTATTGTTGGTGTTGGCAGTCATCCCTCCCGTGGTATGGACAAAGGGGGAGTGAATGATCTCAACCTGGTGGTCCAGTCAGTGCAGCGTGCTATCGATGAAATGGAATTAATGGCCGATTGCAAGGTGTCGTCGGTATTTATGTCGGTTTCCGGACGCCATGTGCAATGTCAGAACGAAAATGGCATGGTGCCGATCAATAACCGTGAAGTGACGCAGGAAGAAGTGGATAACGTGATCCATGCCGCCCGTTCAGTGCCTATTGCGGCAGAGCGCCGATTACTGCATGTGTTACCGCAGGATTTTACCATTGATGTTCAGGAAAAAATCAAAAACCCGGTAGGGATGTCGGGCGTACGAATGGAAGCCGAAGTCCATATTGTTACCTGTGCAGATGATATGGCCAAGAACCTGGTCAAGTGTGTCGAGCGCTGTCAGCTTAACGCCGATCAGCTGATTTTTTCAGCATTGGCTTCCAGTTATGCGGTACTGACCGATGATGAAAAAGAACTGGGGGTCTGTGTGGTGGATATTGGTGGCGGCACCATCGATATTGTTGTCTATGCAGATGGCGCTATTCGTCATACCGCAGTAATTCCGGTGGCGGGTAACCAGATCACCAGTGATATTGCCAAAATTTTCCGTACGCCGATCAGCCATGCGGAAGATATCAAGATTAATTATGCCTGTGCCCTGAAAGATATGGTGCGCATGGAAGAAAATATTGAAGTGCCCAGTGTTGGTGGTCGACCAGCTCGTGCTATGTCCCGCCATACTTTGGCTGAAGTGATTGAGCCGCGCTATCAGGAGTTGTTTGAACTGGTGTTGGAAGAAATCAAGGCCAGCGGACTGGAAGAACAAATTGCCGCTGGTGTGGTACTGACTGGGGGGACCGCCAAAATGGAAGGTGCAGTGGAATTTGCAGAAGAGATTTTCCAGATGCCGGTGCGTACCGGCCAGCCCATGGGAGTAAAAGGATTGTCGGAGTATGTCGAGGATCCCAGTTACGCCACGGCAGTGGGATTGCTGCAATATGGCAAAATGGATCTGGTATCCAAAAAGTCAGCCAAGGAAAAGAACACGGAAAGCTTGTGGCATCGTTTGCAAAGCTTTTTTAAAGGTGAATTTTAATCAGCAACCGTTACAGTCGAAAGTTTGGCGGGTTGCGGTTAATTGAGTATTAGAAAATAAAATAGAGGCGGAAGCGCCTCAATAACGCCCAAAAATCGGAGAGAGTATTATGTTTGAACTTATGGATAGTCACAGCGAAGAAGCTGTAATAAAAGTCGTCGGCGTCGGTGGCGGCGGTGGAAATGCCATTGAGCATATGGTGGCACAAAGTATTGAAGGGGTGGAATTTATTGCCATTAATACCGATGCGCAGGTATTACGCAATTCCTCTGCTGATGTCACCATCCAGATTGGTTCCAGTGTGACCAAAGGTCTGGGAGCAGGTGCCAATCCGGAAATAGGCCGCAATGCGGCGGTTGAAGATTATGACACCATCCGCCAGACAGTGGCAGGTGCCGATATGATCTTTATCACCGCTGGAATGGGTGGTGGTACCGGCACAGGTGCTGCACCTGAAGTAGCCAGAATAGCTCGCGAAATGGGCATTTTGACGGTTGCGGTGATTACCAAGCCATTTGCTTTTGAAGGCAAGAAACGTATCGCCTTTGCTGAGCAGGGTATTGAAGAACTGGCCAAGAATGTTGACTCGTTAATCACCATCCCGAATGAAAAACTGCTTAAAGTGATGCCCAAAGGCACGCCTTTGTTACAAGCTTTTAGTGCGGCCAACGAAGTACTGCGCGGTGCAGTACAGGGGATTGCCGAATTGATTACCCGTCCAGGTTTGATCAACGTGGATTTTGCTGATGTTAAAACTGTGATGTCAGAAATGGGCACTGCGATGATGGGCAGCGGTAACGCAAAAGGCGCGGATCGAGCTGAAGAAGCGGCAGAAATGGCGATTGCCAGTCCACTGTTGGAAGATATCGATTTATCCGGTGCGCGCGGGATTTTGGTTAATATCACTGCAGGTCCGGATTTCAGTATTGATGAATTTGAAACTGTGGGTAACGCGGTTAAGGCGTTCGCGTCTGAAAATGCCACAGTGGTAGTAGGTACCGTTATCGATATGGAACTCGAAGACGAGCTGCGTGTCACAGTAGTGGCCACTGGCATAGGTGCCGAGCGTAAACCCGATATCTCGTTGGTCAGCAACAACAAGAATAGTCGTGCCACCAGCGAAGAATCAAGCTTCCGTTTACAATCCTCTTCTATGGACGGTTATGCCGAATCAACAGGTTCCGCTGCCAAGAAAATGAGTCCGGTTGAAGATAGTGAAGAAGTTGAAAAAGACGATTATCTGGATATTCCGGCCTTTTTGCGTAAGCAGGCGGATTAATGTCAAGGCCGTAAATTTTGACAAGTGGTTGATGAGCCACTAAAATATCCGGCCTTTTGATTATTGGTTAATTTTTAAGCAAGAGCTGAATGATAAAACAACGTACCATCAAACAATCTGTGCACGCGACAGGAATAGGATTGCATAAAGGCGATAAGGTCACTATGACTCTCCGGCCAGCGCCTGCGAATACGGGAATCGTGTTCCGGCGTACTGATCTTGAGCCTTATGCGGATATTCATGCCAGCGCAGAACTGGTCGGTGATACGATGCTATGTACTTGTCTGACTAATGCTGAGGGCGTCAGCATCTCGACAGTCGAGCATTTATCATCTGCTCTGGCAGGCATGGGGATCGACAATATTATTGTTGAAGTCGATGCCAACGAATTACCGATAATGGATGGCAGCGCCAGCCCGTTTATTTTCCTGCTGCAGTCAGCGGGAATAGAAGAGCTGTCCGTTGCCAAGAAATTTATCCGGGTTAAACAACCTGTACGGGTTGAAGACGGCGACAAATGGGCCGAGTTTTTGCCTTATGACGGTTTTAAAATGGATTTCAGAATTGATTTTGAACATCCGGTTATCCGTCATAGTCGTCAACATATGGTGATGGATTTTGATTCGGAATCCTATGTCGATCAGGTCAGTCGTGCCAGAACTTTTGGCTTTATGCGTGATCTGGAATATATGCACGCACATAATCTGGCCTTGGGCGGCAGCATGGAAAATGCAGTGGCCTTGGACGAATACCGGGTGCTGAATCATGAGGGCTTACGTTATGATGACGAGTTTCTCAAACACAAGATTTTGGATGCCGTTGGTGACCTGTATTTGTGTGGTCACAGCATTATTGGTGAATTTAAAGCCTATAAATCCGGCCATGGACTGAACAACAAGTTATTGAGAGCATTATTGTTGAAGCAGTCAGCTTGGGAATATATTTCCTATGAAAATGACAAGCCGCCTATCAATTTTGCCATGCCTCTGGCTATTAATACCTGAATCCATACTGTCAAAATGCCGCTATTGCGGCATTTTTGCATTTAACGGGTAAATAATAGCAATATTAATCATACGTTTAGCAACACAACGCCAGAAAATGGTCTTTGTTTTGCTTGGTAAAATACCTAATTATAATAATGGATGCGCAAAATTTTTGTGTTTCGTTAAGGGGCGGTTTAGAATCGACACGCTGTTCAGGCATCATCGCTAATGGGGTAGCATGAGTTTTAAAATTATATATAAGAGCAACAGATTTCGTTTTGTCTTCAGTTTGGGTAAACGCCAATTATTAGCGGCGTTGGCCTTGGTGATTGGACTGACGTTTATTGCCAGCCGCTCTACCTCTCCTGAAGCAGATAGTTTGGCTTCAATCCATTACACTCAAAGTGGTTTAATCGAACAACAGCAACAAGTTGAAAAACTGAAACTGGAAACTCAGCAACAGTTAACCGGCATGGTGATCAAACTGGGGGATATGCAAGGTCAACTACGACGCCTTGATGCACTAAGTGAAAGACTGGCCGAGAGCTCGCACTTATCTATAGAAGAATTCGGTTTTGGCGAACAGCCGGCAATGGGTGGACCCAGTCAGGCAGCGCCTGATTATCTGGTTGATGATAGCGTTGAACTGCTTTCCGGTATCCAGAGTATGCTGGGAGACATTGCAGATAAATCCCGACAGTTGCAAGCCCTTGAATCTATCATGTTGAGTCACCATGTAGATAATCAGAGTTATTTGACCGGGCGTCCGATTAAATCGGGTTGGCTGTCTTCCTATTATGGTATCCGTAAAGACCCTTTTAACGGTTTACCTGCTATGCATAAGGGACTGGATTTTGCTGGCAAGGAAGGCGAGCCGGTGGTGGCAACCGGTGCTGGTTTGGTGACCTGGGCCGGAGAAAGGTATGGTTACGGTAATTTAATCGAAGTAGATCACGGTGACGGATTATCTACCCGTTATGGCCACAATAAAGAAATTAAAGTTAAGGTCGGGGATGTTGTTACCAAAGGACAAGTTATTAGCCTGATGGGCAATACGGGTCGTTCTACCGGGGCGCATGTGCATTACGAGGTATTGCGCAACGGTCGTCAACTGGATCCCTTGGCGTTTGTATCCAGAAAAGGCGTGAAGTACTAGCGGCTGTTTATTTTGAAGCGTTTCACAATGATTCGCTGGCAGCTCAAAACAATCGGTCATTGCTGGCCGATTGTTGTTTTCAAGATGTTGCATTGGCAGCATATATAAATCGATTTTGTGACACAGGCACGGTGGGCCGCGCAAAGTTAAAACGATAATATTATTCAGATTGGAAGCGGTATATCCATGTTCTCAAATTTATTTACCAAGATATTCGGTAGCAGTAACGATCGTGTCTTAAAAAAGCTTAATAAAATCGTCGAGCAGATTAATGCGCTCGAGCCTGATTATGAAGCGTTATCCGATGAACAACTCAAAGCTAAAACCACGGAATTTAAGCAAAGCATCGAACAAGGTACGCCGATTGATGACTTGATCATTGAGGCTTTCGCTACTGTTCGTGAAGCCTCCAAGCGAGTATTTGGCATGCGTCATTTTGACGTCCAACTTGTTGGTGGCATGGTATTGCATGAAGGCAAAATTGCCGAGATGCGTACCGGTGAAGGTAAAACTCTGACGGCTACTTTACCCACTTATCTGAACGCGATAAGTGGTAAAGGGGTACATGTTATTACCGTTAATGACTATCTGGCACGCCGTGATGCAGATGGCCTTCGCCCCTTGTTCGAGTTTCTGGGGCTGACGGTGGGTTGCAATGTGCCCGGTATGTCGCACGATGAAAAGAAACAGGCCTATGCCGCCGATATTACCTACGGAACCAACAATGAATTCGGTTTCGACTATTTGCGCGATAATATGGCCTTTAGTCCGGAAGATCGAGTACAGCGCCCGCTGAATTATGCGGTGGTGGATGAAGTCGACTCGATTTTAATTGATGAAGCCAGAACCCCTTTGATTATCTCAGGTGCGGCCGAAGATTCCTCCGAACTGTACCGACAAATCAATGCGATTATTCCTGAACTGGTACAACAGGAAAAAGAAGACGAAGAAGACAAGTTCGGTGATGGCGATTTCACCATTGATGAAAAAGCCAAGCAGATTCACCTGACCGAAAATGGCCAAATCCATATTGAAGAAATTTTGCAGCAAAAAGGCATCCTGCCGGAAGAGGAATCCCTGTTTGCTGCCAACAATATCAGTTTGCTGCACCATGTTAATGCCGCACTAAGAGCGCATAAGCTGTTTCAGCGCGATGTTGACTACATTGTTAAAGATGATCAAATCGTTATCGTTGACGAGCACACAGGCCGCACCATGGAAGGCCGTCGCTGGTCAGAAGGTTTGCACCAGGCCGTTGAAGCCAAAGAAGGCGTCGACATCCAGAACGAAAACCAGACATTGGCTTCTATTACCTTCCAGAATTATTTCCGTATCTATAACAAACTGGCCGGTATGACAGGAACAGCCGATACTGAGGCCTTTGAGTTCAATCATATTTACGGTCTGTTAACCGTGGTTATCCCCACCAATAAACCGATGATTCGTGATGATCGTGATGACTTGATTTATCTGACTGCAGAAGAAAAATATGAAGCCATTGTTGAGGATATTCAACAATGTATCGAGAAACAGTGTCCTGTGCTGGTGGGTACGATTTCTATCGAAAACTCCGAATTGCTGTCCCGTTTCCTGAAGAAAAAGAAAATTAGTCACAAAGTCCTGAATGCCAAATTCCATGCCCAGGAAGCAGATATTATTGCTCAAGCAGGTAAACCCGGTGCCGTCACTATTGCCACCAATATGGCCGGTCGGGGAACCGATATTGTATTAGGCGGTAACTGGCAGGCAGAAGTAGAGCAACTGGAAAATCCGGATCAGGCTAAAATCGACAAGATCAAAGCACAATGGCGGGAAAGACATGATGCCGTTATCGCTGCCGGTGGTTTACATATTATTGGTACCGAACGGCATGAGTCGCGCCGTATCGATAACCAGTTACGCGGTCGTGCAGGTCGTCAGGGCGATCCGGGTTCATCACGTTTTTATCTGTCGCTGGAAGATGCATTAATGCGCATTTTTGCTTCGGACAGGATGGGCAATATGATGAAACGTCTGGGCATGGAGCGCGGAGAAGCCATTGAGCATCCATGGCTGAATCGGGCGGTAGAGAATGCCCAGCGTAAAGTCGAAGGCCGCAACTTTGATATCCGTAAGCAATTGCTTGAATTTGATGACGTGGCCAATGATCAGCGTAAAGTCATTTACGAGCAACGTAACGAGTTGTTGGACGAAGGTGATATTAGTGAAACCATTCAGGCGATTCGTACCGATGTGGTAGCAGATACGATTTCCCAGTACATTCCGCCCCAGTCTTTGGAAGAAATGTGGGACGTACCTGGCCTGGAAGAAAGAGTAAAAAGTGATTTCCAACTGGACTTACCCATACAGCAATGGCTGGATGAAGATGACAAGCTGTATGAGGAAAAGCTGCGTGAACGGATAATTGAATCTGTTGCAGCCGCTTATCAGGAAAAAGAACAACAGGTGGGGGCTCCGGTTTTACGTCAGTTCGAGAAGGCCGTGATGCTGCAAAGCCTTGATTCTCACTGGAAAGAACATCTGGCGGCCATGGATCATTTACGCCAGGGTATCCATTTGCGTGGTTACGCACAGAAAAATCCCAAGCAAGAATATAAACGTGAGTCCTTTCAGTTATTCTCCGAGATGCTGGAAAATCTGAAAGTGGATGTGGTTACTATTTTAAGCAAGGTTCAGGTTCGTGCCGAGTCTGATGTCGAAGCGGTTGAACAACAGCGCCGTAAAGCCGAAGTTCCCAAGCAGTACGAGCATGAATCTCCGAGCGCAGAAAATGACAATGCTGCAGGGCGTCCTGTGGTGCGTGAAGGAGCCAAAGTTGGCCGTAACGATCCCTGCCCTTGTGGCTCGGGCAAAAAATATAAGCAGTGCCACGGTAAACTAAGTTAACCAACAAATTAGAAAACCGGCTTAGGCCGGTTTTTTTTAACGGAGTTTCAATGAAAGTCGTCGAAGTCGCTGTGGGCGTTATTAAAAGAGACAACACTATTTTTATAACCAAACGAGCCGATAATCTTCATCAGGGAGGCAAATGGGAATTTCCTGGTGGTAAAAAAGAACGCAACGAAAGCATCAGTCAGGCTCTGGGGCGTGAGTTGCAGGAAGAAATTGGCATCGAAACAATCAGCCACCAGCCTATGATGGTGATCGAACATCATTACGGGGATAAACAGGTTCGGCTGGATGTACATCTGGTTGACGAATTTGACGGTGAACCCTATGGCAAGGAAGGGCAACAGGGCAAATGGGTTCCAATCAATCAGCTGGATGAATATGAATTTCCTGCCGCTAATCAGCAAATATTAACCTATATTCAAAAATTGTAGAGCCATTTGACGGCCTAAAGGCCGACCTATGCTTTAGTGCAACGCCTGTAGGTCATGGCTTTAGCCTGACAGCGGTCGTTTGATTTTAAGGTCAATTACTGGTTAAAAAAGTCATCATTTTGCTGACTTAACATGGCTTCGATATCTTCCACATCAATTTCAGGAGACGCCGTTTCGGCATCTTTACTGGCACCACAGGGAATCGCTTTTTGTTCATCCGCCCATTCCCCTAAATCGATTAACTGGCAGCGTTTGCTGCAAAAAGGTCGATAGGGGCTTTCGCTATTCCAGGTGACTTGTTTAAAACATTGCGGACATTTTACTTGCATATAAATAACTGAAACTTTGTGTGTATTTGTACTGCTATGCTAACAAAAATCAGCTTGTTATATCAGGCTTAACAGCAAGCCAGACCAAAATTTACATCGGTTTCTTGCGAAATTTGGCCACTATTGGCGGGCTCAAAACGCATAAAACGAATGGCGTAGCGATGCTTGTTACCACTGAGAACCGGATAGTATCCTTGATCGGTCGGGCATTCGACCCTGATAAGCTCATTCTGACTGTCGGCAGAACCTTGATAAAAGCCTTTTTCTGCTATTGTTGCAGTGAGGCGCCCCCGTTCACGCAAGAATGACAGAGTGATATCAATAGCTTGATGAACAAGGTGAAATTCTATCATCCAGCGATCAATATCCTGATGCACGATGGCACGGGGTTGTTTTACCCAGAAATGCAGATTAGGCAGATCAAAACTGCAAGTAGCGCCGGGGATCGAGAAACGTTGGCGAATCGACATCAAAAATTTGTCATCTTTTAAATTACCGCCAATCTTACGCGCTGATTTTAGCTGGTCCCGTAAGTTAACAATACGTCTAAGTGTGGCTTGCAAGGCATTATTATCTATTTGCGGATGTTGTGACCAGTGCACCAGATTGCGCTCGTGAATATCGATATCCTTGAGGATATCGGCACGAATATCGATTCGTTCCAACAATTCCATCAAGGTAAAAAATGACTCGAAAAAGCCGACAAATTGCCAGTCTTCGGTTAATGAATGACATTGTCCAAGCTGTTTGAACAACTGCTCAAGACGCAGATAGGTACGAACCTTTTCGTTGAGCGGAAACTCGTAAACAGCGACAGACATAAATTAAGGTAATTATTTTGCAAAAGGAATCTGTGCACTAAAACGTAAAACAGGGGGGATTTCAAGCCTTTGCAGCATTTTTGCTGAAATCATTTCGCTAAAATCAAATAATCCTGATGCAGTTTGTCAACCTGTTGCTGCAAGGAGACAATATCACCGTTGTTGTTAATAATATCATCTGCTCGAGATAATCTGTCCTGACGACTTAGCTGGGTTGTCATTATCTGGTCGACTTGTTCGATACTGACATTGTCTCTGGCGGCAGTGCGTTGCTGTTGCAGCGATTCTTGGGCATCAACTACCAGTACCCGGTTAATAAGGTTGGTTAGATTGTTTTCCAATAATAACGGCACCACCAAAATGGCATAAGGAGACAACGCCTGAGCGGAGCGACTGATCATCAACTGTCTAATTTGGGGATGCAGAAGTGTATCCAGCCACTGCTTTTCTTCAGGATGTGAAAACACCAGGTTACGCAGTTGTTTGCGATCCAGACTGCCGTCATCCAGTAATATTTTATCGCCAAAGTGAACATAAATCGCCTTAAGTCCGTCGCTGCCGGGCATTACCACTTCCCTGGCCAACACGTCTGCGTCAATAATTTCAATACCTTGCCTGGCAAACAGGTTCGCCACGGTGGTTTTACCGCTGCCAATGCCACCCGTCAGGCCGATGATAAAATGGCTCAATTTAACATCCAGTTCCAGTATTGATCGGCAATCCAGTCGCCATATAGCAAGGTTATCCAGCCAGCAATAGCCAGATAGGGCCCGAAGGGAATAGGCTGGCTTTGATCTTTACCTTGCATTTTTAAATGAACAATTCCGATCACGGCCCCGACAAAAGAAGACAACACAATCACTATCGGCAGTTGTTGCCAGCCAACAAAAGCGCCGATGGCAGCCAGTAGCTTGAAGTCACCATAGCCCATTCCTTCCTTACCGGTCAGCAGCTTGAAGGCCCAGTATAAGCTCCACAAGCTTAGATAACCGACAGCCGCGCCAATTAGTGCGTCAGTACTATTAACAAATACGCTATTAATACTGGTCAATAAACCTAACCATAGCAACGGCAGACAAATTTGATCGGGCAACAGCATTTTATCTATGTCAATGGCGGTCAGCGCAATCATGCACCAACTAAAGATAAGGGCTAAAGTACAGGCGGAGGAAAAACCGAATTGCCAGCCAACCAAAACGGATACTAACCCGGTGATTAACTCGACTATGGGGTAACGCGGTGAAATGGGGGTTTTACATTGCTTGCACTTCCCGCCCAACACTAACCAGCTGACAACAGGAATGTTCTGCAGTGCGGTAATTTCAGACTGACATTTTGGGCAGCGTGAGCGAGGGGTGATGATGTTGTAAGTTTCTTCGGCAGGTTGTGGCTCATCAGATTGAAAATATTGTTGAAATTCTCGCTGCCAGCCTCTCTCCAGCATAATAGGTAATCGGTGGATCACTACATTCAGAAAGCTGCCAACTAATAACCCCAATATAAACAGCATAGACAGAAAAAAGGCTGAGTTATCAGCCAATAATTGAAATATCGCAGGCATAGAATGATCCATTGTCGTTAGGTCAGCTTGGTTTTATTTTTATTTTGAAGTATGCATGTCAGGTTGTAATGAAATTAATTGGCCTTTCATACTTTGCTCGTAGCTCGTAGCTCGTAGCTCGTAGCTCGTAGCTCGTAGCTCGTAGCTCGTAGCTCGTAGCTCGTAGCTCGTAGCTCGTAGCTTAAACCACATTACCCATTTCAAAGATGGGCAGATACATTGCCACAATTAAGCCACCGATCACAACACCTAAAACCGCCATAATCATCGGTTCCAGCAACGCGGTTAGTCCATCTACCATATCATCCACTTCCCGCTCGTAAATAGTAGCAATTTTACTCAGCATATCTTCAACCGCACCAGCTTCTTCTCCGATCGCGATCATCTGTACCACCATATCAGGGAAAACTGCGGTAGCGCGCATGGCGGTATTCATCTGGGTACCGCCGGCAACTTCTCTACGCATAAATAAAATGGCGTCACGAAATACTGCATTACCGGAAGCGCCAGCGGCCGATTCCAGTGCCCCAATTAACGGCACACCGGCAGCAAAGGTGGTGGCTAAGGTACGGGTAAAACGGGCGATAGAGGCCTTTTTTAGTATTTCACCAATCACCGGTACCTTAAGCAATTTGGCATCTAGCGAATCGCGTAAATTTTTAGAGCGCTTATATTGTCGCGCAAACAGGAAGGCCCCAACTCCGACACCTGCGGCAATAAAAATACCGTAGTCCTGTAAAAAGCGCGACATACCTATAACCATTTGAGTAAAAGCAGGTAACTCGGCACCAAAACTGCTAAAAATCTCCTCAAACTGAGGTACTACAAATAGCAATAGAATAGTGGTAACAATAAAAGCCACTACTAATACCGCTATAGGGTAAAACATGGCTTTCTTGATTTTGGATTTTAAGGCTTCGGATTTTTCTTTATAGGTGGCAATCCGATCATAGATAGTTTCCAGCGCACCGGATTGTTCGCCGGTTTCCACCAGATCGCAATATAGATCATCAAAATACATGGGATGCTTGCGTAGGGCGGAAGAAAGCGGATTACCGGCTTTAACTTCATTGGCAATCTCGCCTAGCATTTTACGCATCGAGGCTTTGGCATGCCCATGGGCAATCATATCGATGGTCTGAATCAGGGTAACCCCGGCGGCCAGCATTGTGGCAATTTGCCTAGATATCATGCAGATATCGGCGGCATTAATTTTTTCAGCTCCTTTGCCAAATAATGGTTTGGTAAATTTTTTGACTTTGGTGGCGGAAATACCCTGACGACGCAGCAGATTTTTCGCTTCACTGATATTGCCAGCTGAAATCTCACCTTTAACGGATTGACCTTTACGATTCACACCGTCCCAGACAAAGACACTAATTGATTTGCTCGATGCGGCCATGGATTGCCTCGTACGTTAGCATCATTATTTGGAGATAAAAAAGCCCAGTATAAGACTGGGCTTCTATCTTCAATACTTTAAGTTAAATTAGCAAAGTGTTGTTGGATCACAAGTGGCAGCCCAAGTTAAGTTGCCACTAGCTGTTTGGGTAGGTGTAAGAGTATAAGTACCGGTCCCTGATATAGTGGAATCGGTTGGCTTGGTGGCAGTGATTACACCATCAGCAGTGGATACACCAACAATGCCACCAGCTGCTGTAATATTTTTCGGTACGCCATTGACACCATCGGTACCATCATCTCCGCCGCCTGTTCCATCACAGTTAGCTAAAGGATTGCCCATTTGTACACAAATTTCCACTGCTGTTTTAGCTGCAGATGTAGCATTAGTGACTTCGGTAAAACGAGCTTTCTCGGTATAAGATTGGTAAGCAGGCAATGCAATCGCCGCCAGAATACCGATAATGGCTACCACAATCATTAATTCGATCAGGGTAAAACCCTTGTTGTTAGTCAGTTGAGTCGTTTTCATGTGTATCTCCTGATGCATTCCTGGAACGCAAAGTGTTTGCTAAAGTTTCAAAAAATCTGGCGTTTCACAAAAAAGCTGTGTTGGCACATCTTGTTTGGACAATTCCAGTATAGATCCGATCGCTCCGGTAACAAGTATGCGGATAAATACCTAAGTGTTAAAACCTTGTTGCCAACTCCATTTGTGTTAGAAAATAGTTTATTTAACATGAAGTTAAGCCAACTATCTGTTCTAAGCTAGCTCAATCTCAGGGATAAATCAATTGCCTTGACATGCTTGGTGAGAGCTCCGGATGAAATAAAATCTACGCCGGTGGATGCCAGTTGAGTCAAGCGATCCTGTTCGATGTTGCCGGACACTTCCAGCTTGGCTTGCCCCTTGGCGATCTTGACTGCCTGTTGGACATCTTGCAGGCTAAAATTGTCCAGCATAATAATATCGGCACCACTATCCAGTGCTTGTTGCAGCTCCTGCAAGTTTTCTACTTCTACTTCAACTGTCTTGCTGCTGTCGTTGCTGCGGGCGAGGGAAACGGCAGCCTGAATGGAACCGCAGGCGGCGATATGATTCTCTTTGATTAAAAAAGCGTCGTATAGGCCCATGCGATGATTTTCTCCTCCACCGCATTTGACCGCGTACTTCTGTGCGGTACGCAAGCCAGGCAAGGTTTTTCGAGTATCCAATATTTTGGTGGTGGACTCTTTTAATAACTCAGCATAACGCGCTGTTTCGGTTGCGGTAGCAGACAGCGTCTGCAAAAAATTCAGCGCCGTGCGCTCACCACTGAGAATATGTCGGGTCGGCCCTTCCAGTTTAAACAGTACATCACCTGCCTGGCAATGTGTCCCGTCCTGATGATACCAGGTTAACTTGACTTGATTGCCTAACTGCCGAAACACTTCATTGACCCAGGGCTGGCCTGCCAATACACAATCTTCGCGGGTAATCACTGTTGCTCTTGCCTGCTGTTCGGCAGGAATAAGCAATGCGGTAATATCGGCACGTTCAAATGGCAAATAACCGAAGTCTTCCTGCAAAGCGGCTTCAACGGCCCGTGTGATATCGGTATCTAACATAAATTACTATCTCGTTTTTTGGGTTAACACTAAAGCGCCGTTTTGTTGTTGAAAATCCAGCTTTCTAAGGGCACTCATGCCTAATAAAATTTCATCCGAATCGATCGCCGGATTTAAGTGAGCGGGAATATCATGTAAAACAATATCGCCCAGAGTTAATTCGTCAATGCGGGTACTATAAACTCGGATATTACCATTGGCCGTGCTGACTTGTTGGCTGTAACCACTTTGCAAGTTGAGCTGACTGGCCAGATGGGCAGGAATCGAAACCTGGGTTGCACCAGTGTCGAGCAAATAAGTGACGGGTTGTCGATTAATCGTACCCGACGCCACATAATGGCCTTGTCGGTTTTGCTCAAGTACCACCATAATCGAATCAGAGGTTTGCAACGACTGCGGTTGCTGGTTGGGATTGAATTGTTTGTCGAGCAGATCGTCAAACCATAAACTTAACAACAATAGTGCGCTGATCCAGGCCAGCACAAACATTCCTTTGCCGAATTTTTGATGATCTGTTGAAGACATGCCTGAACCTGAGTGACAACACTTATTCAGCCACTATGATAACCAAAACAGGAGAGGGTTGGCGAGAACGGAATTTGTTTTTCAAACCGTTGTCGCGCGAAGTCATAAAACCGCTGCATCGAGTAGCGGGCTTCGAACTATAAGTTAAAATCCATCTCCCTGCGGGTATTACCTCGTTCTCCTCGGTGGAGTTTTAGGCTAGCGAGCAGATGAATGACTAAAGTCCATCCCGCATACACTCACTAATTATGGATCAGTAAAATAACTGCTTCTTGTTACTCAGGGTCAAGGGAACTATTGGCGTCGGGCTAAAGCCACGACCTACAGGCGTTTCGCTAAAATGTAGGTAGGTCTTTAGGCCGTCACTGGTGTTTTAGGTTGGCGCTGGATGACTATCTCCCTTAACCGCTGCCCTTTGCTAACCATGGTTTTTCCCTTGTGCCATAGCCGCGTCCCGTGAACATTGTCTTTAGCTCGTTGCTGTCCCTTTTTTTGACTACTGGTCTGATTGACGAAGCTCAGAGCGGCGCTTACTCTTGTCACGCAAACTATCCGCCTTAATCGGCAACAAGCAGAAATCTGCAAAGGAACAACAAATGATTCTGGTGAGTTTACTATTAGTCTTGGCACTTGAACGCGTGACGGTGAAAAGCCCGTTGTGGTGTTTTGAATATTACTTCCCGCGTTATATGGCGTTGCTCAAGGGGCGTGTTGGGTTTTCCGGAGATGTATCAGTTTGGAAGACCTTGGCGGTTGTGATAGTGCCAGCCCTATTATTGCAATTGACTATCTCTGTGCTTAACAACGGTCTTCTGGAATTATTGGTCAGTGCTGCAGTGTTGATGATTTGTATCGGTTGCCCCAAACAACGCGCGGCTTACAAGAACTATTTGCAGGCTGCTAACCGTGGCGATACCGAAGCCTGTTGTTTATATGCTGAACAGCTTGGACACGATCCTGAGCGGGGCATGAGTGTTGGCCAAACCTTGGTATGGGTTAATTATCGCTTCTATAGTGCAGTCATTATCTGGTTTGCGATATTCGGTGCGCCTGGTGCGCTACTCTATGTTTTAAGTCGCAATATGTTGCGATACGCCGAGCATCATCAATTAACGGTGACCAGCAAACTGCATGACTGGGTTAAAGTGCTGGATTGGGTACCGGTTAGAATTACCACCTTTGGCTTTGTCTTTATGGGGCATTTTTCCAAGGCATTTCCAGTCTGGATGGCTTATCTGGTGGAACCGGAACCCAGCGCGTTAAAAATTCTCAGTGATGTCGGTAAGGCCGCAGAAGAAACCCCGGTTGATGAAAACGATCTGGCTCAGGAACCTTGTACCTTGGTGCGATTGGCCAAGCGCAATCTGCTATTTATACTGGTACTTATTTCATTGCTGACTTTAGGGGGGCTCATTAGCTGAATGGTAATACCATCCGTATTGGCTGTATTTTGACTTTAACTTGTTTATTTATGTTTAAAAACAGTTAGTTAAATGTTGAATAAAGAATATGGATTGTAACCAGTGTCGCAGATCGGTTACCCTAATAGGTAAATTGGTATTACCATTGTGAAGAATTAACGGGCTATGCAGCGAATTAAACCGCAAAAGCTGTCGGATGTGATTATGCAAAAGCTGGAGGAAATGATCCTCAGTGGTAGCATGATCGCGGGCCAAAAACTGCCGTCAGAACGCGATCTGGCGAGCCGTTTTGATGTGTCCCGTCCGTCCTTACGCGAAGCGATTCAAAAATTGGAAGCTAAAGGCTTGCTGCAGCGTAAGCAGGGCGGCGGTACTTATATCAGAGATATTGTTAATCCTGTTGCCAACCAGCCCTTGATGGCGCTGATCAGTGCCAACCCCGAGTCTCAATATGACTTACTTGAGTTTCGTCATGCTCTTGAGGGTATTGCTGCCTATTATGCAGCTCTAAGGGCAGAGCAGACTGATTTGGACAAGATTGAAGCGGCCTATCGTGAGGTGGAAAGCACCTGGCAAGCAGAGTTTACTCATCAGGCTGAATCGCTGGTGCAATTTTATGTGGCCATGGCCCAGGCTTCGCATAATGCAGTGTTATTGCACGTCGTGCGAACCATGCAACCGATGTTGCTGGATAACATAGAAAGGAATCTCCGGGTGTTGGCTGAGCACAGCAATTGTGGCGACAAGTTACGCAGTCAACGACTTAAAATTTTACAAGCCATTCGTGACGCGGACCCTGAAGGCGCCAGGCAGGCCAGTAATGAACACTTGGCTTTCATTGAAGAAACCTTGCTGGATATAAACCGGCAAAACTCGCGCATGCAGCGCACCTTACGAAGAATTGAATTATAAAAACGCAGGTAAATTCCTCACTATTTAGGGATGGAATTAGCCACAAAAAAGATGAACATGCCGGATCAACTGAGAAAGTGTTAAACATAAGCTATGTTTAAACACTATTCATCCGGCATCGATTTAACCAACAATAGGAAAGCAACATGTCAGAAATGATGCAACCAGACTTGGATCAACAAGAAACGCAAGAATGGTTAGATGCACTCGAAGCCGTTTTGGAAGAAGAAGGTCCAGAACGTGCCCATTTCCTGCTTGAGAGCCTGATCGAAAAAGGGCGTCGTAGCGGTGCCCATTTACCTTATACGGCAACTACAGCCTATATCAATACAATTCCTGCCGGCCAGGAACCGACTATGCCTGGCGATCAGACCATCGAGGCTAAAATTCGTAACGCTATTCGCTGGAATGCGATGATGATGGTGGTGCGTGGTTCCAAGAAAGATCTGGATTTGGGTGGACATATTTCCAGTTTTGCCTCTTCAGCGATGCTTTACGATGTGGGCTTTAACCACTTTTTCCGCGCCGCCAATGATAAAGATGGCGGCGATTTTCTGTTTGTTCAGGGCCATGTTTCCCCCGGCATTTATTCCCGTGCCTATATTGAAGGCCGCCTGAGCGATGAGCAATTGGATGGTTTTCGTCAGGAAGTAGACGGCAAAGGTCTGTCTTCTTATCCGCATCCACGTTTGATGCCGGATTTCTGGCAATTCCCTACTGTTTCTATGGGCCTAGGTCCAATGCAGGCAATTTATCTGGCCCGTTATCTGAAATATTTGACCAACCGCGGCTTAAAGGATTGCTCTGAGCAGCGCGTATGGTGTTTCCTTGGTGACGGCGAAGTAGATGAGCCAGAATCCCTGGGAGCCATTGGTTTGGCCTCACGCGAAGGACTGGATAATCTGACTTTTGTGGTTAACTGTAATCTGCAACGTCTGGACGGACCGGTTCGCGGTAACGGTAAAATTATTCAGGAACTGGAAGGTAACTTCCGCGGCGCAGGCTGGGAAGTGATAAAAGTGATCTGGGGTCGTTACTGGGACCCACTGTTAGCCCGTGATACCAAAGGCAAGTTGCTGGACATCATGAATGAAACCGTTGATGGCGAGTATCAAAACTATAAAGCCAAAGGTGGTGCCTATACTCGCGAAAATTTCTTTGGCAAGTATCCCGAAACCAAAGAAATGGTTGCCAATATGTCGGATGAAGATATCTGGCGTTTGAATCGTGGTGGTCATGATCCGGTTAAGGTTTATGCGGCCTATAAGCGCGCTGTAGAAACCAAGGGACGTCCACAGGTTATTCTGGCCAAAACCGTTAAAGGTTATGGCATGGGTGCGGCCGGTGAAGGCAAGAACATCGCCCACAACGTCAAGAAAATGGATCTGGAGGCGGTTAGAGAGTATCGCGACAGATTTAATATTCCCATCGATGACGACAAACTGGCTGATTTGCCTTACTTCAAATTCGACGAAGACAGCCAAGAAATGAAATATTTGCGCGCCCGACGGGAAGCGCTATTTGGTTACTTGCCGGCCCGCTTGCCAAAAAGCAGTGAAGAATTGCCCGCACCACCATTAAAGGCCTTTGAAGCTATTACCAAAGGTTCGGGTGAGCGTGAAATCTCCACTACTATGGCTTTCGTGCGGGTGTTGACTGCCATGCTTAAAGACAAGCAGGTCGGCTCGCGCGTGGTACCTATTATTCCCGACGAAGCTCGTACATTCGGGATGGAAGGTTTGTTCCGTCAAGTGGGTATTTACTCAAACCACGGTCAGAAGTATGTACCGCAGGATGCCGATCAGGTGGCCTATTATCGCGAAGATAAAAAAGGTCAGGTATTACAGGAAGGAATTAACGAACTGGGGGCGATGGCTTCCTGGTTAGCGGCCGGAACTTCCTATTCCACTAATGATTTACCGATGATCCCGGTATATATCTACTACTCCATGTTTGGTTTCCAACGGGTGGGCGATTTGGCCTGGGCAGCAGGAGACAGCATGGCTCGCGGCTTCCTGGTCGGAGGTACTGCTGGACGTACTACCCTGAACGGTGAAGGGTTGCAGCATCAGGATGGACAAAGTCATACCCAGGCAGGGCTAATCCCTAACTGTGTTACTTATGATCCAACCTACGGTTATGAAGTAGCAGTGATAGTGCAGGATGGTATGCGTCGTATGTTCCAGGAACAGGAAGACGTGTTCTATTACCTGACGGTAATGAACGAAAACTATGTACAACCTGCACTGCCTGAAGGGGCTGAAGAAGGTATCGTTAAGGGTATATATAAACTGGAATCGGTTAAGGCCACTAAAGCCAAAGCCAATGTCAAGTTACTGGGTAGTGGTACTATCTTGTTGCAAGTTCGTGAAGCGGCGCAGTTGCTAAGCAAAGATTTTAATATTGCTTCAGATGTATTCAGCGTGACATCGTTTAACGAACTGGCGCGCGAAGGACTGGATTGCGAGCGTAGCAATATGCTTAATCCGTCCAAAAAAGAACGCATTCCTTATGTTACATCTGTATTGGATAAGGCTGTCAAAGGGCCGACTATTGCTGCAACAGACTATGTTAAAGGCTATGTCGACCAAATCCGCGCCTTTGTTCCTGGTCCGTATAAGGTGCTGGGAACCGACGGTTTTGGCCGCTCTGATAGCCGCGCTAACTTGCGCCATCATTTCGAGGTGGATGCTAAATTCATCGTGGTCGCCAGTTTGTACGAGTTGGCTAAAGCGGGTGAACTGGACAAGAAAGTCGTGACCGATGCGATTAAAAAGTACGCTATCGATTCTGACAAACTTAATCCGCTTTACGCATAATCGGGCAAGGAGAATTTAATATGGCCGAAATAAAAGATGTACTAGTACCCGATGTTGGCGGGGAAGAAGTTGAAATCATCGAAATTTGCGTGGAAGTGGGTGAAGTAGTCGAAGCTGAAGCGTCGCTGGTGACGGTTGAAAGTGATAAGGCCAGTATGGATATACCGGCACCTTTTGGCGGCAAAGTGACCGAAATTCTGGTTAGTACCGGTGATAAAATTGGTCAGGATAAGCTGATCATGAAGATTGAAGTGGCTGGTGACGAACAGCAAGAATCTTCTGGTGAAGCTGAATCCGCCGAACAGAAAGAGCCTGAAGAAGAGACGGTATCTCAATCCGAACCAGAAAAAGCCGAAGAGTCTGCTGAATCTGACGATGCGAATGATTCAGATGAGGCGGTAAGTCGAGTCATTGAAGTCAATGTGCCTGATATTGGTACTGACGGTGAAGTGGATGTGATCGATGTACTGGTCGCAGAAGGTGACGAAATTGAAGCCGAAGCCGGTTTAATCACACTGGAAACCGACAAAGCTACAATGGATGTGCCTTCACCTAAAGCCGGTGTAGTCAAAGAAGTTAAAGTCAAAAGCGGTGATAAAGTTTCCAATGGCTCACTGATTCTGATGCTCGAAGTTAAGGAAGCAGGCGGCAAGCCGCAAAGCAAACCTGCTGCATCCGAGAGTACAAAAGAACAAAAGCCGGCTGAAAAAGAGCAGGGTAAATCCGAGTCTAACGAGCCCAAACAAAAAGCACCACCGGTTCCGCATCATCCTTCTGCGGGTGAAAAGCAGCGTGGAGACAAGGTGCATGCCTCTCCATCTGTACGTCGATTAGCTCGCGAATTTGGCGTTGACCTGACTCAGGTTAAAGGCACAGGTCGCAAAAATCGTGTACTCAAGGAAGATGTTCAGTCTTATGTGAAGTACGAGTTGTCTCGTCCCAAAATGACAGCTGGCTCGTCGGTTGCCGCCGGTTCTGGTGGATTACAAGTATTGCCACCACCCAAGGTTGATTTCAGCAAGTTTGGTGAAGTGGAAGAAGTGCCTTTAACGCGTATCCAGAAAATATCTGGTCCCAACTTGCACCGCAACTGGGTGACGATCCCTCATGTTACTCAGTTTGAAGAAGCGGATATCACCGAGATGGAATCCTTCCGCAAACAGCAAAATGCGGTAGCAGAAAAGAAAAAGCTGGGCATAAAAATTACCCCGCTGGTGTTTATGATGAAAGCCGTCGCCGATGCGCTTAAAGCCTATCCGGTGTTTAATTCTTCTTTGTCTGAATCCGGAGAAAGCCTGATCCAGAAAAAGTACTTCCATATCGGTATTGCAGTAGAAACACCGGGCGGCCTGGTGGTACCTGTTGTTCGCGACGTGGACAAGAAAGGTATCTACGAGTTATCCGAAGAATTAATGACCATCAGTAAAAATGCCCGCGATGGCAAACTGAAAGCCGCCGATATGCAGGGAAGCTGTTTTACTATATCCAGCTTGGGCGGTATTGGCGGAACGGCGTTTACGCCTATTGTAAATGCGCCGGATGTCGCCATATTAGGTGTATCAAAAAGTGAAATGAAACCAAAGTGGAATGGCAAGGAATTTGAGCCCAGGTTAATGCTGCCACTATCATTATCTTATGATCATAGGGTGATTGATGGTGCGGTAGCAGCACGTTTTGCAGTACATTTGAGTACAGTGCTGGGCGATATTCGTAATATGTTGCTGTAGTTGAAAAAATAGTCGTAAATTTTTGCTAAACGGGGTTGGGCTGAGTAGAATCCGCCCCGTTAAGAAAGTCATAATAATTTGAGGTTACTCATGAGCGAGATCAAAACACAGCTTGTCGTACTTGGTGCAGGCCCTGGTGGTTACTCAGCGGCATTTCGTGCCGCCGATTTAGGAATAGAAACAGTCATTGTTGACGCCCGGGATACGCTAGGCGGCGTTTGTCTGAATGTGGGATGTATCCCTTCCAAAGCCTTGTTGCACGTCGCCAAGGTGATTGATGATGCCAAAGATATGGCCGCTCATGGGGTGTCTTTCGGTGAGCCGAAAATTGATTTGGACAAAATTCGTGGCTGGAAAGATAGTGTTGTTGGCCAGTTGACCAAAGGCCTGGCCGGTATGTCTAAAATGCGCAAGGTTAACCATGTGCAAGGCTATGGTAAGTTTACCGGTAGTAATGAACTGGTCGTGGATGGGCCGGATGGCAAAACTACTATCAAATTCGATAATGCTATTATTGCCGCCGGTTCCGAGCCGGTCTCATTGCCTTTTATTCCCAAAGATGATGATCGTGTTATCGATTCTACCGGTGCCCTGGAAATGGCAGATATCCCGGAAAAAATGCTGGTACTTGGCGGCGGGATTATCGGTCTGGAAATGGGCACAGTATATCGTTCACTGGGTTCACAAATTGATGTAGTGGAATTCCTTGATCAACTGGTACCTGCTGCTGATAAAGACATTATTAAAATTTATCAAAAATACGTTAAAGACAAGTTTAACGTGATGCTGGAAACCAAAGTGACCGCAGTTGAAGCCAAGAAAGATGGCTTATATGTCAGCTTTGAAGGTAAACAGGCACCCAAAGAGCCAGTACGTTATGACAAGGTGTTGGTGGCCGTTGGTCGTCGTCCTAACGGTTCTTTGCTGGACGCGGATAAAGCGGGTGTTAAAGTGGATGATCGCGGTTTTATCAATGTCGACAAGCAAATGAAAACCAATGTCGAGCATATCTTCGCTATCGGTGATTTGGTCGGGCAGCCCATGCTGGCGCACAAAGCGGTGCATGAAGGTCATGTGGCAGCGGAAGTGATTGCTGGCAAGAAACATTATTTCGATCCTAAATGTATTCCTTCCGTGGCTTATACCGATCCGGAAATTGCCTGGGTGGGTTTGACCGAGAAAGAAGCCAAAGAACAGGGCGTGAATTTTGAATCAGCCAACTTCCCTTGGGCTGCTTCAGGTCGTGCTATCGCCTCTGGCCGCACCGAAGGGATGACCAAGATGATCTTTGATAAAGATACTGGTCGGGTTATCGGTGGTGCTATGGTGGGTATCAATGCTGGTGAGATGTTAGGTGAAATCGGTCTGGCGATCGAAATGGGCGCTGATGCCGAAGATGTGGGGTTAACCATTCACGCGCACCCAACCCTGAACGAATCCATTGGTCTGGCGGCTGAAATTTTTGAAGGCAGTATTACTGACCTGCCTAATCCCAAGGCCAAGAAAAAGTAAACAGACCAATCAGTTTTACCCAAAAAGGACCGTAAGGTCCTTTTTTAGTTTCAGCTTATCAAATCGAAAACATCATTTGACCTGAACGAGAAAGGGTAGGGAGGCTTTAGCCACGAACAATTCGTTTATATGGATTAACGCTATAAGAACACAATTATTTATCTTTTTCTCTGCGACTTAGCGTCTCTGCGAGAAAATTTATTTTATTGAATCTCCGCTAAATATTATCTTTGTCAGGTGAAAAAACGCTTTTTATTCATTAGGATAAATAATCGTCTTCTTTTTACTTCTTTAGGGGCATCTGATGCTGGAAAGATTGTTTCAGGTTAACGCGCGTGACAGTTCGGTTAAAACCGAAGTAGTCGCCGGCATAACAACCTTCCTGACCATGGCTTATATTATTTTTGTTAATCCAGCCATTCTGGCTGAAGCAGGTATGGACCAGGGGGCGGTTTTTGTCGCCACTTGCCTTGCCGCCGCGGTAGGCTGTCTGGTGATGGGATTGTTAGCCAATTTACCTATTGCGCTAGCACCGGGTATGGGGCTTAACGCCTTTTTTACCTATGGTGTGGTGTTGTCAATGGGGTATAGCTGGCAAGCGGCATTAGGTGCGGTGTTTTTATCCGGCATCCTGTTTTTTCTGCTCAGTGCGTTCAAAATACGTGAGTGGATTATCCAGGCTATTCCGCTCACCCTTAAAAAAGGTATATCAACCGGTATCGGGGCCTTTCTGGCGATGATTGCGCTAAAAAATGCCGGTATTATTGTTGATCACCCGGCTACCCTGGTGACATTGGGTAATATTACCGAATTTGTGCCCTTGATGAGTATGCTGGGTTTCTTTCTGGTTGCTGCTTTTACTGCCCGTAATCTGCCAGGGGCGGTTATGCTGGCGATTTTAATTATGACTTTGATTGGATTGTTCAGTGGTGATGTCAGCTATAACGGCATCCTGTCTACTCCTCCTTCCCTTGCTCCCACTTTTTTGCAAATGGATATTCAAGCTGCATTGGAATTATCCATGTTAAGCGTGGTATTTGCTTTCCTGTTTGTGGATTTGTTTGATACCTCCGGTACCTTGATTGCGGTGACGCAAAAAGCCGGATTAGCGGATAAAAACGGCCAGATGCCGGGAGGTTTTGGCAAAGCCTTGTTAAGTGACAGTGTGGCAACTGTGGCAGGGGCAGCACTCGGCACTTCCAATACTACCAGTTATATCGAAAGCGCTTCTGGCGTGGCCGCAGGGGGCAAAACCGGATTGACCGCCGTAGTAGTGGGGGGACTCTTTGTATTGAGCATTTTCTTTGCTCCTCTGGCAGGTATGATCCCTGTCTATGCCACGGCCGGGGCGATTTTCTATGTGGCAATATTGATGTTATTCAGCCTGAAAGATATCGACTGGAACGATATTACCGAAGCGGCACCGGTGACGGTTGTGCTGTTGCTAACACCGCTGACCTTTTCTATCGCCGATGGTATTACGCTGGGTTTTATTACCTATACCTTTACCAAGGCGACCTGCGGGAAATGGCGTGAAGTGACACTAAGCGTGTGGGTACTAACCTTGCTGTTTGTATTGAAGGTTATATTTGTAGGTTAAAACAAAAACGGGAGCGACCAGGCTCCCGTTTGTATTACTGATTTTAGACTCAGATTATTTCAGTAAATCCATAATATCTGCCAACTCGGTTTTACCGTTAATGATTTCATCGGGCGTCAAGCCGGATAATTCATGCGGGAATACCAGCCATTCTTCACTTTGGCGCACATAGTAGTCAGGTACAATATCAACCTTAGTGTTTTTAGGTTTGTACCAGGGGCAAGCAACCCGAATATCACCGGGAGTATTGAGACGAGACAGTTTTTTAATTTGTTTAATCAACGCATCAACACTACGTCCCGAATCAAACACATCATCGACAATTAACAATTTGTCTTCAGCATTGGCATTTTCAATCAGATAATGCAGGCCATGTACCTTAATCTCTTTGGATTGTTGCCCAATGCCATAGTAGGAGGACGTGCGAACCGCGATATGATCGGTTTCGACTTTTTTGAAGTCAAAATATTCTTGTACAGCGATGCCGATTGGCGCGCCTCCTCGCCAGATACCAATGATATAATCTGGTCTAAAGCCATCCTCATAGACAATGGACGCGAGACGAAAGGAGTCCTGCAACAGCTGTTGTGAGGTTATAAAATGTTTATCCGACATGCTGGCCCCAGCTAAAATTTAAAGAGGCGAAGTATAATACAGCCCCTATTAATCTTCACTCAAACTTTGTTACATTCTACTGGTCGATGAGTTTTGCCTCTACAGCAGCTTCATCGTAAACTGAAGCGCTATAGCTATACCCGATGCAGGCTTCCCCTGTTTAATAACTATAACAAGATGGAATCGAGATGAAAAAAATAACCCTTATCGCTTTTGGTGTGTCAGTGGCTTTAGGCCTGACGGCCTGTAATCCGGCACAATCGCCACAAACATCAGCTGAAGCACCAGCTCCCGTTGCCCCACTGCAATCCGGCATTGATTTGAATGCGATTGACACACAAGTGGGTGCCGCAAATGATTTGTTTCGTTACGTGAATGGCAGTTGGTTGTCACGCACCGAGATCCCGGCAGATAAATCGCGTTATAGCGTGTTTAATATTTTGTATGACAATAGTCAGGTGCAATTAAAAGAAATTATCCAGGATGCCGCCGCAGAGGAGAATGCTGCAGGCAGCAATAACCAGAAGCTGGGTGATCTATATAACAGCTACATGAATGAAGAACTCGCCGAGCAATTGGGCTATACCCCGATCCAGAGTGAACTGGATGAGATTGGCGCTATCGAAGATGCTAGCCAGTTTGCTGCCAAAATGGGTGAGCTGTCCGTTCATGGGGTGGATGCACCTTTCGGTTATTATGTTTCGCCTGATGCCAAAGATCCGGGCGTTTACGCGGCCTATTTTGTGCAAAGTGGTTTGACTATGCCGGATCGGGATTATTACTTTAAAGACGAAGAGAAGTTTCAGAACTTCCGTGCCGCCATGCTGCAATACGTACAGGATATTCTGACCGCTGTGGGCTATGACAACCCTGAACAGGCAGCACAAAATATTATGACACTGGAAACCGCCATTGCCGACAAGCATCTGACCCGTGTTGAGCGTCGTGACGCCGAGAAAAACTACAACAAACGCAGTACTGACGAAGTCAGGAAATTGCTGAGCGGTTTCGACTGGAATGCTTATGCCGAGGCTTCCGGTATTGGCCAGATTGACAAGATGGTGGTCAGGGAATATCCCTATTTCGAAGCCATTGGCGGTATTTTGGCCGACACCGACTTGCAAACCTTAAAAGACTATCTGGCATTCAGATTGGTGGATAACAACGCACCGCATTTAAGCAAGCAGTTTGTTGATCTGAATTTTGATTTCTATTCTAAAACCTTGCGTGGCGTACCCGAGCAGCGTGAGCGCTGGAAACGCGCGGTAGCCGCCACCAGCGGAGTATTAGGTGAAGTATTAGGCCAGCAATATGTGAAGCGTCATTTTACCCCTGAAGCTAAAGCTAAGATGGAAAGTCTGGTGGATAATCTGGTCAAGGCTTATGGCCAGAGCATCAAGGAAATTGACTGGATGACCGATGAAACCAAGCAGGCTGCGTTGGAAAAATTGGCTAAGTTCACTCCTAAAATCGGTTATCCGGATAAATGGCGTGATTATTCCGCGCTGGAAATCAAGGCTGATGACCTGGTAGGTAATTATGATCGTTATTATGAATTTGAGACTGACTATAACAACAATCGCATCGGTCAACCGGTAGATAAATCCGATTGGGGTATGACACCACAAACCATTAACGCCTATTACAGTCCAACGCGTAACGAAATTGTGTTCCCGGCGGCTATTTTGCAGCCACCGTTCTTTAATATGGACGCGGACGATGCGGTTAACTATGGCGGTATTGGTGCGGTAATTGGTCATGAAATCGGGCACGGTTTTGATGATCAGGGATCCAAATATGATGGCGACGGTAATTTACGTAGCTGGTGGACGGATGCTGATCGCGCGGCATTCGAGAAAATTACTGCCAAGTTAGTCGATCAGTACAGCAAGTTTGCCCCGCTGGAAGATCAGCATGTTAACGGTGAACTCACCTTGGGAGAGAATATTGGCGACTTGTCCGGGGTGACTATCGGTTATAAAGCCTATCACATGTCATTAAATGATCAGCCAGCCCCGATTATCGATGGTTTAACCGGTGATCAGCGCTTCTTTATGGGCTATGCGCAAGTCTGGCGCGGTAAATACCGTGATGATGCGTTGCGGGCACAATTGCTTAGCGATCCGCATTCACCGGGAGAATTCCGCACCAACGGTGCTGTGGTGCATTCGGACGCATTCTATAAAGCATTTGATGTCAAAGAAGGCGATGCGATGTATCTGAAACCTGAAGACCGGGTACGTCTGTGGTAGAATTGCCAGCGTAAGCGTAGTCATCATAACAATAGGCCGTCTATGCGGCCTTATGCTTCAAGCGTTCAAATATGAGCGTGATGGCAGAATGATGATTAGATAATTAAGTGACGGTCAATCAATTGAAAATAACCAGTTATCTATTGATGTTGATATTGATAATGAGCGGTGTGTTTACATCTGCTCAGGCCGCCGCTATGCCGCTTAAAATGCTGGATACATCGCATGCACATATGAGTATGTCTGCCGATTCGTCGATGGACATGCACAGTGATTGTTGCAATCCTGAACCTCCTCCCTGTTGTCAGTCGGATGATGGTTGCGGTGCAGAGCCTTGTTATTGTGCTGCCATAAGTCTGATTGCTGTCAGTGAGCTCATGTCACCAGTTATTGTCAATCCCGGTGCATCGACCATAGTCAATGCACTTACGCAATTTAGCTCTTTAATCCCTACTTCGTTATATCGACCTCCGATTAGCTAGTTTCTGTCATTTAACTCGTTTTTAATCAGAAATTATCTTTAAGAGGTATCTATGCGCATTTTATTGTGTGTGCTTTTGCATTTTTTTATCAGCCCGGTATGGAGCCAAGCTCTATCAACCGATATTCGCTCCCATGACGTCGACGGTACAGCGGTAACGACACGCTATATCTGCCCGATGCACAGTCATATTATTAAGGATCATCCGGGTAAATGCCCCATCTGCGGTATGACGCTGGAAGCTCATCAAATGCCTGCCATGTCGTCCTCGTTGCCATCGCAGATTCATGTCGATTCTTCGACTCAACAGGCAATGAATATTGTCACAACGCCGGTTCAGCGGGGCGATATGTGGAAATACATTCAAACCCTGGGTGAGGTCAGTTTCGATCAGGCCAATATCAGTCATGTGCATCCAAGAATGTCAGGCTGGATAGAATCCCTGAATGTGGATACTCAGGGTCAGAGAATCGAAAAAGGCCAACTGCTTTACACCCTTTATTCACCGGATTTAGTGGTAGCCCAGGATGATTTTATCCAGGCGCTAAACAACCTGGAAGGTAGCAAGAATCGTTACTTACTGGAGCAGGCTCGCAAGCGTTTATCTTTGCTGGGTGTCAATGATGAGGTTATTCAGCAAATAGAAAAGCAGCGGCAGTCGCGTTATTCGGTACCTTTTTACGCTCAGCAATCAGGCATAGTGACTGCGTTGAACGTGCGCAAAGGCATGTATGTGCAACCTGAGCAGGAAATGCTGGCTATAGCCGACCTGACCCGGTTATGGGTGTTGGCTGATGTATTTGAAAACCAGTTTGACTGGTTAAAAATAGGCAAGCCGGCGGAAATTCATTTACCCACTATTGGAGTTCATAAGGCGCAGGCCAGCATTGCCTATATCTATCCACAACTGGATCCGGTGACCCGAAGCATTAAAGTGCGTCTTGATCTGGCGAATCCCGATATGCGGATCAAGCCCGGGATGACAGCTGATGTAGTGATATACGGTGGACCCAAATCGGATGTATTGAATATCCCGCTACAAGCGGTAATAACCAGCGCTCAGGGAAGCCGGGTTATAGTGCAAAATGCCGCGCAACAATTTGAAGTACGACAGATTGAAACGGGTATGCAAGTGCAAGACAGGATTGAAGTGCTATCAGGTCTGGAAGAAGACGAGTCCCTGGTTGTGTCAGGGCAGTTTTTGATTGACTCCGAAGCCAGCCTGAATGCCAGTTTTGGGCGCATGAGTCCTCATGCCAACATGCAACACCATTAAGGAGCAGGGGATGTTAAAGCAACTTATTATCCAGTCGGTGAAGCATCGTGCGCTCGTTTTGCTTGGTACTCTTATGCTAGTGCTGGCAGGTGTGCATGCGGTGCGTCAGATTAATGTCGACGCCATTCCTGATTTATCGGATGTACAGGTGATTGTCAAAACGCCTTACGCCGGTCAAAGCCCTGAGCTGGTTGAACAACAGATCACTTACCCCCTATCAAGCTTATTAATGGCGGTACCAGGAGCAAAAACGGTCAGGGGCTACTCGTTTTTTGGTGACTCCTATATTTACGTTATTTTTGAGGAAGGAACGGATATTTACTGGGCACGTTCCAGAGTACTGGAATATTTGAGTCAGTCCAGACAGCAGCTACCGGATGGTGTCGAACCAACGTTGGGGCCCGATGCTTCCGGTGTCGGTTGGGTATACCAATATGCCCTCAAAGATGAAACGGGGAGCCATAGTCTGGCCGATCTGAAAAGTTTACAAGACTGGTTTTTAAAGCAGGAACTGCAATCTGTTGCTGGTGTAGCAGAAGTCGCCACGGTTGGCGGTATGACCCGCACCTATCAGATAGAAATTGACCCGCTTAAACTGGCCCGTTACCAGCTTGATATTGAGCAGGTCAGGCAGGCAGTAACGGCCAATAATGCCGAAACCGGCGGGTCTGTTGTCGAGTTGGCGGAAACCGAGTTTATGGTGCGGGCCAGAGGTTATCTCCAATCTGTGGATGACTTTGCCCATATTCCTCTGGGAGTGCGCAATCAGGCCAATATCCCGTTGATGTTAAAAGATATTGCCAGTATTCGTCTGGGTCCACAAATGCGACGTGGCATTGCCGAGTTGGACGGACGGGGAGAAGTGGTCGGCGGTATTGTAGTAATGCGTAGCGGTGAAAATGCCCGAAATGTGATTGAAAAGGTTAAAAATAAACTGGAACAGCTAAAAACCGGATTACCGCAAGGAGTGCAGATTGTACCGGTTTATGACCGGGCCGACTTTATTCAACGTTCAGTAGATAATTTGCTGGATAAGCTACTGGATGAAATGTTTCTGGTCGCACTCGTATTGGCACTATTTTTATTGCATTTACGTTCCACTCTGGTGGCCTTGCTGATCTTGCCATTGTCATTGTTATTTTCGGTGGTACTGATGAACCTGTTTGGTATTACTGCCAATATTATGAGCTTGGGAGGGATCGCTATTGCCATTGGGGCATTGGTCGATGCGGCCATTGTCATGGTGGAAAATGTGCATAAACATCTGGAGGAGTTTACCGAGAACACCGGTCGTCAACCGGACATCAACGAACATTGGCAACTGGTCATTGATGCCTCTCGCCAGGTGGGACCATCTCTATTCTGGTCTTTGATTATTATTACTGTCAGTTTCTTTCCGGTTTTTGTTCTTGAAGGTCAAGAAGGCAAACTGTTTAGTCCATTGGCTTTAACTAAATCCTTTGCCATGGCCGGTTCGGCATTATTTGCTGTGACTCTGATTCCGGTACTTATGGGATTTTGGGTGAAGGGCAAGATTATTCCCGAACACCGCAATCCGCTGTCCCGTCTTCTGGTCTGGTTGTACTTGCCAGTACTGAATTTAGCCTTGAAGTGGCCTAAAATTACCATACTGACGGCGCTATTAATGTTGGCAAGTGCTTATTATCCGGCACGTCATTCCGGACAGGAATTTATGCCGCAAATTGATGAAGGCACTTTGTTGTATATGCCCACAACCTTACCAGGAATCAGTGTCGGCAAAGCGGCCCAATTACTGCAACAGACCGATCGCCTGATTAAGTCGGTTCCAGAGGTTAAAAGTGTGTTTGGTAAAGTGGGCAGGGCCGAAACGGCCACTGATCCTGCGCCCTTGACCATGCTGGAAACTACCATTCAGCTACAGCCTAAAAGCCAATGGCGTGCAGGGATGACACTAGACAAGCTGACAGCTGAATTACAGCAGAAAGTTCATTTTCCCGGCTTGAGTAATGCCTGGGTTCAGCCGATTAAAACCCGTATTGATATGCTATCCACCGGGATTAAAACCCCGCTTGGGATCAAAATCAGTGGTGATGATATCAGGCAGATTGAAGCGATTGCCAGTCAGGTTGAAACTATATTGAAAAGCTTGCCAGGCACTCGTTCGGTATTTGCCCAACGCACGGCTTCAGGTCGTTATATCGATATTCAACCTGATATGCAGGCGTTGGGAGAATATGGTTTGAATGTCGAGCAGTTACATAATCTGGTACGTTTCGCCATTGGTGGGGCGCAAATTGATCAGCTGATTAGTGGTAATGAGCGCTATCCGGTGAATTTGCGTTTTCCGCGTCACTATCGAGATAGCCTCGAAGCGTTACAGGATTTGCCGGTCACTACGCCATCCGGTTTATATGTACCGTTAAGTCAATTGGCCTCCATCAGCTTTCAGCAGGGACCGGCGATGCTTAAAAGCGAAAATGCCCGTCGAGTCGGTTGGATATTTATCGATATTCAGGATGTGTCCGTTGGAGAATACTTGCAACAGGCGCAAACATTACTCAAACAACAACTGGTGTTACCTGAACGTTATTCGCTCGACTGGTCCGGTCAATATGAATCCATGCAACGGGTCTCTGCCAAATTACAGCAGATTGTGCCTGTTACGCTAATGCTGTGTTTTATGTTGCTTTATATTACCCTCGGAAGTTGGCAGCAAAGTCTGGTGGTGATGCTGACCTTGCCGGTCGGTTTGAGCGGAAGTCTGTGGATGTTGTGGTATTTGGGGATCAATATGTCAGTGGCAACGGCCGTTGGTATGATTGCGCTAGCGGGAGTCGCAGCCGAATTCGGGGTCGTCATGTACCTGTACTTAAATCAGAGCTGGCAAGATGAATTGGACAAATCCCCGGCGACGCTAATACAGGCGGTTCGAAATGGTGCGGCCCGCCGGGTCAGACCTAAGGCCATGACAGTGCTAACCATCCTGATTAGCTTGATCCCGGTGATGTTAAGCCAGGGAACGGGTCACGAAGTGATGCAGCCCATTGCCGCGCCGTTAATTGGTGGTATGTTGCTAGCGCCTTTCGCATCATTGTTTATTATTCCGGTGTTGTTCATGTGGCTGGAAAAACGAAAATTAGTTATTTAAATCAGCATGGGTATAAAATAGGGGCATGCAACAGTTAGAGATATTTGAAATTCAAAGCCCTTGTGTTGGTGTCTGCCAGTCAGACACCAACGGCAACTGTCTTGGTTGTTACCGCACCCGTGACGAGCGTCTTTACTGGATCCAGCTTGAATCTGATGTGAAACGCAAAATTATCAAGGCCTGTGCGGCGCGCAAACGCCGGGCAGAAACGGCAAAAAGGAAAAAAAACGAACCGGAGCAGGTTAACCCGCAACAATCGTTGTGGGACTAACCTTAAGCCTGTTGTTTTAATCTTTCCAGATCTTCGCGCAAGTTGGACAACCATATTTTAAACGCTCTGCGCCATGCTGCTTTCTGGTTTTGACGGCTATTAGTGGATCCCATTGCAGCGTCAGTGGAAAATGACCGTGCAGCGATACCCAAATTCAGATTTAATGCATCTTCTATCACAGCAACCAGTTCACCTGTTTTTGAATTGGCCAACACCACCTGAATATGAGCTTGGCCAAATGAACTAATGTAACGATCCATGCTGGTGGGATTATCCCAGGCACCATTTTTACTGACTAGCGGATCGTATCTCATCAAGCGGAATTCTACTGCCAACACATCCTCTCCGCCGGTATGGGTATATTCAAATGCTTTGCCTTTATCGAAGATAAACCGAGCCAGTTCATCAAACTGCTCGGCGATGGCGAACACATCCTCTGTTTTGGCTTGTTGCCAACTCCGGTTGATATCTGTGTCAGTCGAGGGAGACACAATCAACTTCTCTACATTCATGTTAAACAGGATCAGTCTGTTGAATTGTTTGAAATCCTTGCGTGAATGCACGACAAAACGGTCAAAATGGGTATTGTGCAGCTGATACAGGGGTTTCCCGGTATTACTGGCGACCAGAGTTTCATCGATAGTATTGGTACACCCGCACAGCAAAGAAGCAAGAATGAATAAGACATATTTCATGATTTTGTTCCTCCTTGAAACTGAATTTTATTGTTTGTCGAAATGTTGTGAGTTGCCATAAGTGAAGAGTTCCAGGCCACTAATACTGTTATCAGTATTAAGGTTAAAATGCAGTTTTACCAATGTGCCTCGATGATAAAAACTCATCTTGTCTGCGGCAGAAAGTGTTAGTTGCTGATTTTTTGTTCAGACTAGCAAAAAGAATTAAAAAAAAACAAAACAATCTGTGGTAATAATCAAATAAAGTAAGCCGATAGATAGTTTGGACAATCAAAATTCCGGTTATAATCGTGCGCTCAAATGCAACCCAACGGACCGATGGTCAGAATATAGGCGGTTCAGCGCTATTTAACTAGGTAATTGGTACAAATCTCGTCTATTCTCAGGATTGTTTACCGAGTATTGAAAGCAGGAAGGATGAAGTAATGCAAGCCATTGATTACGCAAAAAATGTGACGGAGTCATTTGCACTGCCCGATGTATGTATCCGGATTAAGGAATTACTTGATGATGATTGCTCCACCGCCGACGATATAGCCGAAGTCGTGTCGTTGGATCCTTCATTGAGCCTCAAGCTGTTAAAACTAGCCAACAGTGCTTTGTACAATTTCCCGGCTGAAATCAGTACTATTGGCAAGGCGGTCAATGTGATTGGCGCCAAGGCTCTGTATAACCTTGTCATTACTGAAACTGCTACTAGCGCTTTTCGTCATTTTGAGAATAACGCAATTAATCTGGAACGCTTTTGGCAGCAGAGTGTGTACTGCAGTCTGGTGGCAAAGGAACTGGCTAGCCAAGCCAAAATTCGTGATATTGAACGTTATTTTGTGATCGGTCTGCTACATAACTTTGGTGAATTGGCCGTTGCTTCACAAACCCCGGATAAAGCCGCATTGTGTGAACAGTATTCGGATAAAATGAAACCCTGGCAACAGCAGCGCTCGGTGTTAGGTTATACCTATGCGGATGTCACCGCTGAAATACTTAAATTGTGGGGATTACCCGAAGAACTGTTTCGACCAATCGAACATCATAACGATGTGATGTGGGCGTTAGATGATCAGGATACGGCCATTTTGAATGCGGCGTCGCGCATTGCACTTTCTATTGTGCATCCTGATAAATATAGCCAGACCAAAATTCTTAACCCCGAAATTATCAAGAGCTTTGATCTGCATGCGGAAGAAGTAGTCGAAGCCAGTCAGTATGCGCGGATGGAAGCTTATAATATTTTAGTGATTATGAATCCGGAATTGTTTCTTATTCATTAAAAAACGTCTGTTTTTCAACCACATCAATCCAATTTATACTGGATATAATTAAACAAAACGGTGGATCGTTGTTAATTGAGGCTACCAACCTTTATACTTCTGCCGTTTCATTTCTATACTGCTTAATTGTTTGTCATTTTTCACTGATATGATCTATCCCTCCGGATAAAACATCGGACAGATCAATAGTTGCAGTCAACCAAGAGGACAATGTTGTGTTACAAGCATATCGTCAACACGTTGCGGAGCGCGCCACCGAGGGTGTGCCGCCTAAGCCACTAAATGCAGAACAAGTTGCCGGTCTGGTCGAGTTGCTTAAAACTCCACCAGCAGGAGAAGAAGAATTTTTGTTGGAATTGTTGTCAGAACGCGTTCCTCCAGGTGTGGACGAAGCGGCTTATGTTAAAGCCGGTTTCTTGAGCGCTATAGTTAAAGGGGAAGCTCAGTCGCCACTTATTTCTAAAGATGCGGCGATCCAGTTATTGGGTAATATGCATGGCGGCTACAATATCGTTACCTTGGTTGATGCGCTGGACGATAACGGATTGGCCGAATTGGCTGCTGAAGAACTGAAACATACCTTGTTGATGTTTGATGCCTTCCATGATGTGGAAGAAAAAGCCAAAGCTGGCAACCAGTATGCACAAGATGTACTGGAAAGCTGGGCCGAAGGCGAATGGTTCACTGCGCGCCCGGATATGCCGGAAAAAATCACCGCAACAGTATTTAAAGTGACTGGTGAAACCAATACCGATGATTTGTCTCCGGCGCCTGATGCCTGGTCACGTCCAGATATTCCGTTACACGCCCGCGCCGCCTATAAAATGACTCGTGATGGCTTAACGCCCGAAGTGCACGGTGAAGTGGGTCCTTTGGCGCAGATAGAAGAGATGAAAGCCAAAGGCCATCCGGTTGCATTTGTCGGTGACGTGGTAGGTACCGGTTCATCGCGTAAGTCTGCGACTAACTCAGTGTTATGGTTCTTTGGTGAAGACTTGCCTGGTGTGCCTAACAAGCGCGGTGGTGGGATCTGTATCGGTTCCAAAGTCGCACCTATTTTCTTCAACACCATGGAAGATGCCGGGGCACTGGTATTTGAAGCCGATGTTGAAAAAATGAATATGGGTGATGTTATTGAAATCTTGCCCTTTGAAGGTGTGATTAAAAACGCCGATAGCGGTGAAGTGATTGCCGAATATCAATACAAATCTGAAGTGCTACTCGATGAAGTTCGCGCCGGTGGTCGAATCAACTTGATCATCGGTCGTGGTTTAACCGAGAAAGCCCGTGAATCTTTAGGACTGGGAACATCAGATTTATTCCGTAAACCGGATCAACCGGCAGATACAGGTAAAGGTTACACACTAGCACAGAAAATGGTGGGTAAAGCCTGTGGTGTAGAAGGTATTCGTCCAGGAACTTACTGCGAGCCTAAAATGACCACCGTCGGTTCACAGGATACTACCGGTCCGATGACGCGTGATGAGCTGAAAGATCTGGCCTGTTTAGGTTTTTCTGCGGATTTAACCATGCAGTCGTTCTGCCACACTGCCGCCTATCCCAAACCGGTAGATATTGATACCCAGCACACGCTGCCGGATTTCATTATGAACCGTGGTGGTGTTAGTTTGCGCCCGGGGGACGGTATTATTCACAGCTGGTTAAACCGCATGTTGTTGCCGGATACTGTGGGTACCGGTGGTGATTCTCATACCCGTTTCCCGTTAGGTATTTCATTCCCTGCCGGTTCCGGTCTGGTGGCCTTTGCTGCGGCAACCGGTGTTATGCCTTTGGATATGCCAGAATCGATACTGGTGCGTTTCAAGGGTAAAATGCAACCGGGTATTACCTTGCGAGATCTGGTCCATGCCATTCCCTTGTATGCGATTAAAGCCGGTTTATTGACGGTAGAGAAAAAAGGCAAAAAGAATGCTTTCTCTGGCCAGATTCTGGAAATTGAAGGGTTGGAAGATCTGACTGTAGAGCAGGCTTTCGAACTTTCAGACGCTTCTGCAGAACGTTCAGCCGCCGGTTGTACTATCAAGTTATCCGAAGAATCTATTAGTGAATATCTGCGTTCTAACATCACCATGTTGCGCTGGATGATCAACGAAGGCTATGGCGATCCGCGTACTCTGGAACGTCGTGCAGCCAAGATGGAAGAATGGCTGGCCAATCCGGAACTGATGGAAGCCGATGCGGATGCCGAATATAAAGAAATTATCGAAATCGATCTGGCTGAAATTAAAGAGCCGATCGTTTGTTGCCCGAATGATCCGGATGATGCCAAAACCTTGTCCGATGTTGCCGGTGACAAAGTTGATGAAGTATTTATCGGTTCCTGTATGACTAATATTGGTCATTTCCGTGCGGCAGGTAAACTGCTTGAGCAGAATAAAAACCCGTTGACGACCCGTTTGTGGATTTCTCCACCGACCAAAATGGATCAGGCTCAGTTGATGGAAGAAGGCTATTACAATATTTATGGTCGTGCCGGTGTGCGTACCGAAATGCCGGGATGCTCATTGTGCATGGGTAACCAGGCTCGCGTGGCAGCCGGTGCAACCGTATTGTCTACTTCTACGCGTAACTTCCCGAATCGTCTGGGTGATGGTGCCAATGTGTATCTGACCTCGGCGGAACTCGCTGCGGTTGGTGCCATTGTTGGTCACTTGCCAACGGCTGAAGAATATATGCAGTACGCTAGCAAGATTGAATCAATGAGCGCGGATGTTTTCCGTTACCTGAATTTTGATCGGATGGATGCGTTCAAAAAAGCCGAAGAAGAAGCCAAGAAAAATATTATTCCCACATTAAATGTAGCGTAATATTTAAGCTTTTTACGGATAATAAAAGCCAGTCAGATTTCTGACTGGCTTTTTTATTGGTTAGCCCCAGATTAAGTTACTCTGCCAGTAATAAGTAGTCGCCATAATTAGCTCTGTTAACATGGATATCCAGTTTACCGTTCCCGTTAAAATCGCCGACACTAATGCTTGAACCTTTGGTATCAATGGCGGTATTGGCCGGAAAAATATATTCACTGAAACCGGCTCCGGTGTTCCAGTAGATGCGCAGGTAATCGCCGGTTCCTTGTGCGATAACATCTGGCCAGCCATCGTTATTCAAATCCTGGACAAAAGGGCGGTAGGCTCCGCCTAATAAGGGGGTAAGTGGCATTTTTTCTGCGGTAACATCAGTGAATGTCATATCACCATTGTTGTGTAGTAATTCAAATGCAGGTTTGCTTTCATCAGCTTCGTTGGGCTTGAGAATGTCGTTATAACCGTCACGATCAAAATCCAGGCATCGTAAATCGGCAGGCCGCTGGTTTTGCTCACCCACTGCTGAAATTGGTGCCCGGCGTCCACTTAACAAACGAAATTTACCTGTTCCATCATTGGTCAGGATGACATCTGCAGCCTCCAGCCCCGGTAAAATACCTAACTGCGCAATATAAATATCCGCGTCACCATCGGTATCCAGATCACAAAATGCGGCGCCATACATACCAATTCCTTCTATTTGGGCAGGAAAAGCATCGGTTTTTTCACTAAATTGACCTTGTCCGTCATTAAGCTGAAGATGACTGGTGGCGCTGGCTATCTCATTGGCTAATTGCCCTTCCAGTAAGTCCATGTCGCCATCACAGTCAGCATCGGCTACACCGCCAGCATGAGTAAAACCATTGGTGTCATAAGGATGCAGTGCTATCGGAGCAGTGTCGCGCAGTTTACCATCGGTATCCCATGTAATTAGCATATTCGGTGCGCCCGGGCATTCCACATTTCCACAGCCCAGCCCATTTAGCCCGCCGGGATCATAACCATGTTGCAGAACAACAAAATCCTGCTTTCCATCGTTATTGATATCCGCCCGGTACAATTGTCTGGGAACATCTGCGGGTAGACTTTCCGGCAAATAGGTAGTGCTGGCATCGGTAAAGGTTTTGTCATTATTAGCCAGCCAGATATGGCTGGTACTCCATTGTTCATTGGTGTTCATATCAAAGAAGGTTTCAAGCCAGAACAGGTCGTCAATGCCATCCTTATTAAAATCATCGCTAAAACTCAGTGCTCCGCCGTCAAGATGTGTATTAGTGGCATATTCAATATAATTAATTGCAGGTTTCACTGCAGGTTTATCGGGTGGGGCAGGAACTGTGCAATTGTCATTTTGCTGAATGCTGACAATGATATCGCTAGTTGCAATTAGACTGCCATGTTCATTGCTCACCGTGACACTGATCTGTGTGGTACCGCTATGACCGGATATCACCAGTCCATTACTGTCAACGCGGGCAACTTCTTCGTTACTGCTTTGCCAACTGGTTTGATAGTCGGTTAAGGTTTCGCCATGCTGGTCAACTACCGAAGTAATCGTTAATTGTTGTTGAGCTTCCCAGCGATCCAAAATGACACTGTCTTGGGATAAGGTGATTTCTTGCGGTTTTGCCGGAGTGGGGGCAACCGTAATGCTGACGGTATCACTGCCGGTAGAACCCTCATTATCTGTTGCAGTTAATTTTATACTGATAGTGGATTCGCTACTGACATCCGGTGCTATAAAGCTGACGGTTGCAGTTTCTGCACTTTGCAAGGTAATTTCCGGACCACTTAGCTGTTCCCATTCATAAGTACTGATACTGCCGTCGCTGTCTGTGGCGTTACCGCTGAGGTTGACTGTTTGCCCGGCTATTACTTGCTGGTCTGATCCGGCATCAACAACTGGAGCCTTGTTCATAGCAGGTGGAGGATTGCTGGAAGAAGCGCTGCCTCCACCAGAACCGCCGCAACCGGCCAGCAGTAATATCAAGATAGAAATTCGCAGTAACATCTGTTTTCTCCAGTACAGCAGATTGAATTATCAAAAATAATAATCACACTTCACTGGCAGACCCATACCTAGAACTAGGTATTTTAACTTATTGACCGGGTTGGCAAAATTCGAGTCTGAAGGGTTAAATATAACCTTTTCGTATACATTCTGAGACAACTTCCGTCATGGTATTCAGGGATGATTTACTCAACAGATTTTTGCGATGAGTATTCACCGTCTGAATGGAGATGTTGAGCAGCGTGGCTATTTCAGCTGTTTTTTTGCCATAACTGGCCAGTTGAATAACGTCGATTTCCCTTTTGCTGTATGGGCAGTTTTGCGAAGGCAGCGGATGTGGGTTAAAGTCTTCAAAAAGTGTTTCATCGAATACATCTAATTCCCGCCATGAAGGTTCGCCATCCAGTCCGATGAAAGACAATTTATAGTTATTGGTGTGGGTAATATGACTAATGTCAGATTGCACACCAAATACTTTCAGTAAAGCACCTTCACTGGTAGTTTGTAATGTGGTTGTCTGTAACAGGAATAAACGATATAAGCCATCTTTGCAGCGTAATTGCAGACAATAGGAAATCTTGTATTTAGTCACGTTATCTGGACTTATACAGTGTTTGATAAACCAGGCCACAACATCTTCACAGCGATAAAAAAAATTCAATTCCCGTGGATGTATGCAATCAAGCCAGTGAGTTAAAGTAAACACTTCATCCTGGGGGACGTCCAGTAATGAGTGTACGGATGGGCTGGCAATATCAAGGCTTAAGGTTGGTGAATCAATAACATAATAAAAATAAGGGCCCGGACAAAAGCTGTTTGCCAGATAATTGACTATGTTAAAACTTTGCAGGGCAACAGAATGTTCAGCCAAATAGCCCTGATGAGACTTCCATAAATCAATTGTCAGCATTAATTTCTCTTGCGACACAGAATCTTCCGGCATTAACTCGAAACCCTGCAAAGAGGTTAAATTGGGGTGATTATTTTTAACTCGAGTTATTTTACCCGTCAATCATTTGTTGACAGGAGGTGCTGATAAGTTTCTCTTAACAGTTTATTTTTATAAATAGCTACACTTACAGGGGCACCGCAGTGTGGCTGTTGCTTTTTATTCAACCCATCGAATGAATAAGGAGCTGTTATGAAATCCAGATTGATAAAATTATTATATGTATTTCCAGTTGTGGTAGTCGTACAAGCCTGTAACACAACACCAAAGGACGCGGGAGCCATGCAGGAAGAACCTGAACAACAAATGGCGATATTTGGTATCTGTTACGATAACCGGGGTTGTGTCTCTGGTGATGAAACTGCCTGGAGTGTGACCAAAAACTCCTGTTCCGCGTCAGGTGGAAAAAGTTGGTACAACAGCAATACCAGCAGTTGCGAAAATCTATAATTTCACCACCCAGCAGGCGCCAATATGGCGCCTTTTTTCTGCGTTCAGTTTGATTGACAAACTAGAACAGCTCATTTAAATTGACCTTAATTTGGTAGTTAGTAACATTATTTGAAGTAATTATTTGTTATTAATTATCTCCATTGAAGTAAAGGAATTCCGTGAATATGGCTACCCAGATCCCTGTTAATCCCTCACCGCTAAGCACTAAAGGTATAGGTGAACTCGCCATGCTGGATAAGCAAGGTTGGAATATTTTGGCTGAAGAAGTCAGCTTGCCTATTGCGGTGTTAAATGAGTCAGCGTTGCAAAATAACCTTGAGTGGATGATGCACTACACCAGGCAAACCGGAGTAAAGTTGGCACCCCATGGCAAAACAACCATGGCACCGGAACTGTTTTTGGCCCAGCAAAAGGCAGGATGTTGGGCGATGAGTCTGGCAACGGCTCCTCAGGTTGCGGCAGCCAGTCAGGCGGGTATTCAACGGGTTATTATGGCCAATCAACTGGTCGGTTTGCGTAATATGCAAATTATTGCCCAGTTAATTGAGCAGAGTGATCTGGAGTACTATTGTTTTGTCGACTCCTACGCCAATGCCGAGGCACTGAACAGGTTTTTCATGGCAAAAGATTTAACACTCAATATCTTGCTGGAAGTGGGAGTTGACGGCGGGCGTTGTGGAGTGCGTGACAGTGCTAAGGCTAAAGAACTGGCGACGCAACTTCAAAATTTGTCAGCCATTAAACTAACAGGTTTGGCATTTTATGAAGGGGTGATTCACGGTAGCGATGCAACGGACAAGGTGAATGACTTGATTGACAGTGTCCGTGTTCTGGCAGTGGACCTGCACCAACAAAACTGTTTTGCTGATGGCGAAATTCTGCTTAGTGGCGCAGGATCAGAATGGTATGACCGGGTTGCAGAGCAACTGGGCTCGGCAGGATTACCGGATGAATTTAGCGTGGTGATCCGACCGGGTTGTTACCTGATTCATGATACCGGTATCTACCAACATGCCCAGCAGCAGCTCCGGCAGCGTAGCCAGTTAGCTTGCGATTTGGGCGGAGGGTTAACCAGCAGCATGCAAATATGGGCCTATGTGCAGTCGGTTCCTGAATCAGGTCTGGCCATAGTAGGCATGGGCAAACGCGATGTGGCATTTGATGCCGGTCTACCCACACCAGAACTACATTACCGACCAGGGCAGTCACAGCCTGCTGCGGTGGATGAACAGTGGCAATTGCGCAGAATTATGGATCAGCATGCCATGCTGCTATTTCCACAATCTGCCGATGTACAACCCGGCGATATAATGTGTTTTTCAACCTCTCACCCCTGTTTGACAATGGATAAATGGCGTTATATCGGCATTGTCGATAGTACATTTCGCGTGCGTCGGTTAATTGAAACTTGCTTTTAGCGGTGACGGGATAAATTATGGATATCGTTTCAAGAATAAAGGATCGCATGCTGCACCTGCGTCCCACCGAGCAAAAAATTGCACGCTTTGTTCTGGCTGATCTGTCTTTTGCTGCTAGCGCCTCGATTAATGAATTAGCTGAAAAAGCCGGGGTGAGTCATGCCAGCATAACCCGTCTGGCCAAAACGCTGGATTGCAAAAATGTGCGTGAGCTGAAAATGTTGCTGGCACAATCCGCCGCTGTGGGCGAACGTTTTATCTCCAGCAAACCGGTCAAGAAGAAAGATATTCCGGCTATTTATCAAGGGATCCATGAAATTCTCGATCTTAACGCTGGTTTACTCAGTAACAAGCTGATAAGACAAGCCAGTCAAGTCATTACCCGTGCTGGTCATGTATTAATTTTTGGCGTAGGTGGTGGCAGTACAATGCTGGCTGAAGAGAGTCACTATCGGCTATTTCGGCTGGAAGTCAAAAGTAACGCCTATTCAGACCCCATGCTAATGCGAATGACGGCAGCGACAGTAGATAAAAATGACGCTGTGCTGTGTTTGTCCTTAAGTGGTGTCAGCCCCGATGTGCTGGCGTCGGCACAGATCGCCAAAGAGTATGGCGCGCAAGTGATAGCAATATGTCCGGCGGGACCATTGGCCGAGATTGCTGATGTGCACCTACCGATTGCAACCCAGGAAACTGATTACATTTTTAAGCCCAGTGCTTCACGTTATGTGATGCTGGCTGCGATCGATATTCTGGTCAGTGATGTCGCGGTATGCAATCAGAAAAAATCCCGCGAGAAATTACGTCGTCTAAAACATCATCTGGATCAGCACCGCAAGGGATCTGAACGCTTACCTTTAGGAGATTAATGTGGCTCAGTATTCGATAAAAGGGGAATTGCTGATCCGTAACGCCACTGTTTATGACGGCTCAGGTGATAACGCAGTGCAACAGGATGTGCTGGTCAGCGCCAATAAAATTGTCGCGCTTGGGCAATTCGCCGATGATGTTGCTGACTATTGTATTGATGCTTCAGGTTTGGCATTGGCGCCGGGATTTATTGATGTACATACCCATGATGATATTGAAGTGATCCGTAATCCGGCCATGCTAACCAAGATCAGTCAGGGTGTGACCACTGTGGTAGTGGGTAATTGCGGTATCAGTGCCAGCCCGGTTCAACTGACTAAACCCGTTCCCGATCCGCTTAATCTATTGGGGCGCGATAACGAGTTTGTCTTTAGCGAGCTGAGTGATTATATCGCTGCAGTTGATCAGGCGAATAGTGCGGTTAATGTGGTGGCATTGGTCGGCCACACCGCGTTGCGGGCGCAGGTGATGAACAGGTTGGATCGGGCGGCAACCGACACTGAAATTGACGCGATGCGCACCAAGCTAAAAAAAGCATTAAACCAGGGGGCCAAAGGATTGAGTAGCGGATTGGCCTATCAAAGCGCTCATTCAGCAACGAGCGGTGAAGTGGAGGCCTTAGCCAGTGAACTCAATGCTTATCAGGCAGTGTATACCACTCATTTGCGCACCGAATTTGACGGTATTCTGCATGCAATGGACGAAGCCTTTACTTTGGGTCGTAATGTTGATGTGCCTGTGGTCATTTCGCATCTTAAATGTGCCGGTAAAACTAACTGGGGGCGTTCAAAACAAGTTTTGGCACATCTGCAGCAGGCCCAACAAACCCAGCATATCGGTTGTGACTGTTATCCATATAGCGCCAGCTCCAGCACACTGGATTTAGGTCAGGTAACAGCCGATTTCGATATTGTTATTACCTGGTCCGATCCGCATCCTGAACAGGCAGGCCAAACCTTGCAGGAGATTGCCGAGCGCTGGCAAATGTCATTGCTGGAGACAGCGGAAAAACTGCAACCGGCCGGTGCCGTATATCACGGCATGGACGAAGCTGATGTGCAAACCTTTTTGCAATTTCCTGGCAGCATGATTGGCTCCGATGGTTTGCCCTGTGATCCCAGCCCCCATCCCCGCTTGTGGGGAACGTTTCCGCGGGTGTTGGGGCATTATGCCCGGCAACAGGGATTATTCAGCCTGGCACAGGCTGTGCGTAAAATGACCGGGCTATCCGCTACTGAATTTCAGCTACAGCAGCGGGGCTTTATCAAGCCGGATTACTATGCGGACCTGGTGTTATTTGATCCGCATACAATCAAAGACAAGGCCAGTTATACCGATCCCAAACAGATTGCTGAAGGCATTTTGATGGTATGGGTCAATGGCCAGCTTAGCTACAACACAACTAATCAGCATCAGGCTCTCGGTCTTGGCCGTGGTGGCCGTTTTTTAAAACATCAACAACGTTAGTACAAACAAAGGTGAAGTATGACAATCAAACGATATGGTAGCAGTGGCGGTGTGGGCACCGGTGGACAGCATTTGCCTTTTTCCAGTGCGGTGGAAGCCGGAGGCTGGCTGATGGTATCGGGACAAACACCCATGCGTGATGGTGAAATTGTCGAAGGAGGCATCGTTGAGCAGTCGCGTCTGGCAATTCAGAATTGCGTCGATATTATGCAGCAGGCCGGTTATGGCATGGAGCATGTGGCGCATGTCAAAGTGATCCTTACCGATGCCCGTTATTTCCAGTCCTTTAATAAAGTGTTTAAAGAGTTCTTTGGTGAGCACCCGCCAGCGCGGATCTGTGCTGTGGCCGATTTGGTGGTGGACTGTAAAGTCGAAGTCGATGTGACCTGTTACAAAGCGCCTTAATCGCCAACAGCGTTAACCACCCGGGAGTATGAACATGGAAAAATTGTTTATTATTGCTTTTGCCGTTTATCTGCTGGCAATGATTGCGCTGGGCTGGTTTGTGTCGCGTAAAAACACCAGTGGTGAACAGTTCTTGCTGGGTGGGCGTAGTCTGCCGCTGTTATTAACCTTGGGCACCACGGTGGCCACCATGGTCGGCACCGGATCCTCCATGGGGGCAGTGGGATTTGCCTATCAAAACGGCTGGGCCGGAACTTTATACGGAATAGGCGGTTCAATCGGAATTCTGTTGCTGGCCTGGTGGTTTGCGCCGGTTAGGCAACTGCGCTTTATGACCATGAGTGAGGAACTATCCTATTACGTGGGTGCCCATCCGTTGATTAAAAACCTGATTGCGGTGATTATTTTTGTCGCCAGTATTGGCTGGTTAGGAGCACATATTATCGGGGGTGGTATGTATCTGGCCTGGCTGACCGGTATGGATATTCAGTGGGCTAAAGTGATTATCGCCATCAGCTTTGCCATTTATGTGGTGATTGGCGGTTACACCGCTGTGGTCTGGACGGATTCGATTCAGGCATTGATTTTATTTAGCGGTTTTATATTGATGGCAATATTTTCGCTTTATTCAGTCGGGGGCTGGGACGCCATGCTGGCAGCGCAACCGACAGAAAATATCTCCTGGTTCGCGGTAGACAAAATTGGTCTATTACCGGCTATTTCGCTGTCGATGGCGATTCTGGTGGGCATATTGGCCACGCCGTCATTTCGACAACGCATTTATTCAGGTCAGGATGTCAGCAGTATTCGCCGTTCTTTTGTCTATTCAGGCGTATTGTATTTATTCTTTTCCTGTATCCCGGCCATTATTGGCATGACCGCCTTTGCCACTGATGCCAGCCTGGATAATCCTTCTTTTGCGTTTCCGCATATGGCTTTGCATTTTATGCCTGTAGGCTTGGGTTTACTCATTATTATTGCCGGAATTTCTGCCACCTTGTCCAGTGCCAGCTCCGATGCTATTGCCGCGGTAAGTGTGGTGTTGCGCGATTTATATTGCCTGGTAACCGGTAATATGCCCCAGCCGAATAAAGTGGTTTGGCTGTCGCGGTTAAGTCTGGTTGTGACTATAGGTTTAGCCCTGCTGTTTGCGCTGAGTTCTAACGATATTATCGCCTATATCACCAAGATGATTGCTATCCTGATGGCAGGTTTATGTATCTGCGCATTACTGGGACGATTCTGGCCACGCTTTAACTGGCAAGGTGCCTTGGCCACCTTGATCGCAGGTAGCGTGACGGCGTTAGTGGTGGGGAATCATGCCGAATGGAATAGCTGGTTTGGCAATCCTGTTTTGCCGTCGCTAGGCATGGCGTTAGTCAGTGGTGTACTGGTCAGTTTACTGACGCCTCAATCCAGCATTAGCAGCAGCGAGGCGTTAGCGATTCTGGATACCGAACGGCAACGTATGGAAACTAGCACTGATTTGCAGGCTTCACCAGTACAACTTAACAAATAACAAAGAGATGGATATGAAGCCTGTTAAATTGATTGCGCTGTTGGCCTTATTGGTTTTGTCTTCTTTGAATCATGCCAGTGAATCGCCTCCGCTAGCGTTAATGCCTTATCCGGCACAGGTGGAAATTAAACAGGGTGATTTCGTATTAGCAGATGCAATAACGGTTTCATTTTGGGGGGTAAGTGAATCACGCCAACAACTGATGATGAGTCAGTTACAGAGTCTGTCTGATAAGGTGACTCAGGTTGAATCCGCCAAATCGGCCAAGGTTATTATCAAGGTAACAAACTCGTCCAATAGTATTGTGCCTGAATTGAATCAGGATGAAGCCTATCAGTTGGACATTGGGCACAACAGGATTCAGTTGTCCGCACCGACTGAACTGGGAGCGTTGCACGGTGTGCAAACGTTATTGCAACTGGTGGACTGGGATAATCACCGTATTGCGCAGGTAACAATCAGCGATCAACCCCGTTTCCCGTGGCGTGGACTATTGATCGATAGCGTTCGCCATTTTATTCCGCTTGAAGATATCAAGCGTCAGTTAAGGGGCATGGCCTCGGCCAAACTGAATGTATTGCATTGGCATTTAACCGATGACCAAGGCTGGCGATTTGAGTCCAAAGCCTATCCCAAATTACAGCAACTTGCCTCCGATGGGCAGTTTTATACCCGCCAACAAATACGTGAGTTAGTCAATTACGCGGCGTTACTGGGAATTAGGGTAGTGCCGGAACTGGATGTACCGGGTCACGCGTCAGCGATTGCGGTGGCTTACCCGCAACTGATCAGTTTACCCGGCCCCTACCGGATGGAGCGGCATTGGGGAGTATTCGAGCCGTTATTGGCCCCTTCTAATCCGCAGGTGTATGTGTTTGTGGATAAACTGGTTGAGGAACTGGCCAGCCTGTTCCCCGATCCTTACCTGCATATCGGTGGCGATGAAATTTATCCGCTGCAATGGCAACAAAGTGACAAAATACAGGCCTATATGCGGCAGCATAATCTGGCCGACACCCAGCAATTGCATACCTATTTTAATCAACAGGTGCAGCAGATATTGCAACGACATGGCAAAAAAATGATGGGCTGGGACGAGATTTTTGATCAGGACTTGCCCAACGATATTCTGATCCAGTCCTGGCGTGGACTGGAATCCATTAGCCAGTTTGCCCGCCAGGGCTATCAGGGAATATTATCGACCGGTTTTTATATTGATCAACCTCAGCCGACCGACTATCACTATCGTAACGATCCGCTACCTCAGCAACAGATTATTCCTCCACATTTCAGTGCTCAAACCCGATGGCAGCAGTGGCAATTTAGCATGCCTAGGCTTAAAGGCAGTGCGGTAAAGGGCATAATGACGCTTATCGCTAATCCAGATCAGACTGCCCAGATTTTTATCAGCTTAAATAACCAGCCTGTTCGTCCGGTGTCTGGTCTGCGGCAGCAAGACGGTATGTATCATTTTGCACTCGACAGCTGGATGGGGCCAATGCAATTTGACCTTGATTTGCAAAATCCAAAGCAGCTAAGTGGGCGCATTATGTTGGGTAACAGTCCTTATCCGGTGGCTGGAAAATTATTAACTAAGGGGCAAGGAGCGAACAGTGCACCGCAACTGGAATTTGCCCAACCGATGAATGCTCAGCAGGCCAAGAATATCCTCGGCGGCGAGGCGGCTTTGTGGGCAGAAATATTAACGGCTGATAATCTGGATTTACGTATTTGGCCACGACTTTATGCTATAGCCGAACGGCTGTGGTCGCCTGCCAGTTTGACTGACCCGCGACAGATGTATCAACGCCTGCAACAAATCGAATATTACGCCAATAAGGTAGTGGGGCTACTGCCACAACAACAGCAGCGAGCCGGATTGCAAAAATTGGTGGGTAATGCAGATATTCAGCCTTTATTGGTGTTCAGTCAGGCTCTGGAACCAGCCCAGTATTACACTCGTCACCATATTAAATTTACTCAGGATCTTTACCATCAGCAGGCCGATCTAAACCAGTTTGTCGATTTTCTGCCGGTAGAAAGTTTGACTTTAGTTAAATTAAAACAGGCAATACAGGATTACGCACGAGGCGATAAAACCGTGCTGGATCGCATCGAACAACAACTGACTGCCTGGCAGCATAACCTGCCTAAAGTAAAGGCATTAATTGCAAGCCATCAATCTTTGCAAGGTTTGGCACCCATAGCCACTAAACTGGCGACCACTATTAAAACCGGTCACCAGCTTGTCGCGCAATGCCGTAGCGGACAAAAATTGTCAACGCAAGCTTATCAACAAACCCGTCAACAACTTTGGCAACTGACTGAAGTCGAACAGGAAATGGTGGTGGCAGCAGCAATAATGGTCGAGCAGTTGATGGTGGCGTGTAACGGATAATACTGGCTACTGGGACACTAGCGTCTTAATTACTTTGGCAAAGTTATTATTGAACTATTCCAGGGCTTTCACTTCTTATAACTTGCGTCGATTAACCAACCAACAGCAAGGTTTATGTTTAAAATCGCGATTATTTTCAGCACTGCGATCACATTAACTGGCTGTTCCAGTTTTTTTCCATAACAGCAAAGAATTAGGTGCCGGAGTATTGGGCGAGCTAAGTCATAGCCAGATTAGCTACAATGCCGCACGTTGCCAGGCAATTAGCAATAGTTGTATGCAAGGACGGTATGAAGAATTTCCCACCAGTGATGGCCAAACTGGTTGTGCCTGTGTTCAATAAGCATAGAAATAAACCTTGGAACAAACTAGGCTTGGATGAAGGGATGCGGACCACCTAATTATATGATATCCAATAGAATGATGACTGAAACTGATTAGGTAGTTCGCGTTAAATTTATTAAGGAGAATAAATTGCATCGTAACACTATCATTATTCTGGGATTATTGCTGTTAATCGCGATTAGCCTGACCGCCAGAATGCTGTCTAATAGCCAGACGGAGTCAGATTTTGCCTTGTCTCCATTTATGGATGATGCAACTACCAATAAGGGCCACAACAGTTCAGTTAATACTCCTCAGCAACAATCTTCTGCAGCGACCCAAAACACCGATTCTGCATCTGAGTTCAATAAAAACAGTTTGTTAGCAGAGCAGCAAGATTCCGCTACAGATAATCAGTCAAACAAAGATCAATGGTCTATCGATAGATTAACCTCGGAAAGCTCCAGTCTTCTGAACAATAACCAGCAGCAGTTTGATAATGAAACACGAGATGAACAATGGGCTTCAGCTACCGAGCTGAAGATTCGTGACTTTGTGGCCATTCATGCGACTAATCCTGACTTTAAACTTGATTCGTTAGAGTGCAGAAGAACATTATGTAAGTTGCTTATGAGTGAACCATCACTGGGTAAAGCGAGCGATACACAGTGGATGGAAATGAATACTCAGCTAATTATCTACCGTAAGGATTATGGGCTTATGCCTGCAGGCAGTAGTTCCTATTTTCAGGGTTCTATTGCTGAACATACGGTGTTTCTAAAACGAATTTAGCCGAGAGGCTGGCTAAGTTAATGTATCTTTACTGAATATTTGTCTCAGCATCATAAGTGCATTTTTAATTGGTGAGGTTCCTGTTTTGACAAAACGCACTCTGAGCGGCTTGCTATTAATAAGTTTTATCCTTGCCATTTATTGGGCGCTACAAGATAAACAACAGCCGATTTCGGATATTGTCTTACGACCAATAACCGAAGAGGAACAAAATACAGCAGAGCAGAATCAATACACTACCGATACCAATAACCTATCAGCAAGAATGCCCGCTTTAGCGGCCAGAGAAACAACGGAAAAAGCCAAAGTCCAAGCTGATATGCCATCGCTACAGGAAGAAAGTGGCGATAGAATTGATGAATTCAAAAATTATCCGCTAACCAGCGAGCAGGAAAAGCAAACCGGTATTCCTGATGTTTTACTTCGAGCCGGTCCGGCTAAATTGCGTCAGTTTGTGAAAAGCCAGTTAAGAGACGAGCAATGGGCAGCAGCAACCGAACAATCTATTCGGACGTTTTTTACCAATCGAATGGAAATGGACAGTTTAACCCTGCATGAACTGGAGTGTTGGCAGACGTTTTGCCAAATGCTGACATCAGACAATACCGAAATTGGTGGCGACCAGGTTAATCGTATTATTAATAAAATGAGACGCTCTGAACTTGGTGAAAAAATCGGTATTGCAGTCAACAGTTACCTACCAGATACCTCGGGTAAGGGTAAGAAAATACAGCTTGTGACATTTTATAGAAAATAATCTGCCAGTGGTTAAATCAGTGGTTTTTTAAAGTTTTTCCAGTTGATTTTGCTGGACAGTAATAACTCGCGTAGAGATAGCGCGCGGGGTTGGGCTTTTCCGCGATAACTCCAGCTATGTCCGCAACAGGCGGCGGTTAAACTGGCCTTGCTGGGTAGCAGGATCTGTTTTTGCTGTATTGGGTTGGGTGATTCCGCCTTGGCATCGGCCATGCCATCAAAGTGAAACCAGCCGTGTTTATTGAGGTGCAGGCGTTGTTTATCGATATCAATTCTGTCCACCGAATCCAGTTCGTATTGCTCCAGCCCTTGTTCGTTAATACACACAGCCAGAGGCATACCAAAATGACTGTATTGGCTGAACCAGTGCCGGGATTTTTCTGCAGATTCTTTTTTTGCAATGGATTTGGTGGCCTGCTTGGCCTGCCAACTGGCGTTATGTAAATCGACTTCCAGCGGCGCAGTGTGATTAAGCAAGTAATAGGCAGCTTTTTTGATGTGGTAACTTAATCCGGCTAAGCGGCGTTTGAGGTTGTCGATATTCTGGCCGGAGGATAAGGCTAACTGTTGTAATTCCCGTTCATACAGGGCATTACACAGCTCGGCAAAATGTAATTGCTGGGCGTCTTTGGCAAAAATATCGGTTTGTTGAGCGGACATAAAGTGTCATCAAAAAAGGGGCCGCGATAGCGGCCCCTGATTGAATTATTGACCTTTAATTTCTTTACGGCCTTTATAAACGGCCAGTTCACCTAATTCCTGCTCGATACGCAGCAACTGGTTGTACTTGGCCACTCGGTCAGAACGACACAAAGAACCTGTCTTGATCTGGCCTGCAGCGGTCCCTACTGCCAGGTCGGCAATAGTAGCATCTTCGGTTTCACCACTGCGGTGTGAAATCACCGCAGTAAAGCCGGCTTCTTTTGCCATGCGAATTGCCGCCAAGGTTTCGGTTAACGACCCAATCTGGTTGAATTTAATCAGAATGGAGTTACCGATACCGTTATCGATACCGCGTTTAAGAATTTTGGTGTTGGTCACAAACAAATCGTCACCGACTAGCTGAATTTTATTACCGATTTTGTTGGTCAGACTCTCCCAGCCGTCCCAGTCGCTTTCATCCAGACCATCTTCAATCGAGATAATCGGGTACTTGTTGGTCAGCTCGGCCAGGAAGTCACCAAAGCCTTCGGAATCGAACACTTTGCCTTCGCCTTTGAGATCGTATTTGCCATCGACATAAAATTCGGATGCGGCACAGTCCATTGCCAGGGTGATATCTTTATCCATCACATAACCGGCTTTTTCAACTGCATCGATAATCACCTTCAGGGCTTCTTCATTGGAACCCAAATCAGGGGCAAAACCGCCTTCATCACCTACGGCAGTACTTAAACCTTTAGCACCTAATACTTTTTTAAGTGAATGGAAAATTTCAGCACCCATACGCAGGGCTTCGCTAAAACTGCTGGCCCCGACAGGCTGGATCATAAATTCCTGAATATCCACGTTATTGTCGGCGTGCTCACCACCATTGATAATGTTCATCATCGGTACCGGCATGCTGTATTCGCCGGGTGTGCCATTCAGCTCGGCAATATGTTGATAAAGCGGTACGTTTTTGTGCATGGCGGCGGCTTTGGCTACTGCTAACGACACAGCCAAAATGGCATTAGCGCCGAGGTTTTCTTTATTTTCTGTGCCATCCAGGTCAATCATGATCTGGTCGATTTCCGCCTGTTCGCGGGCATCTTTGCCAATCAATGCAGGCTGGATTTCATTGTTGATAGCACCAACGGCTTTCAATACGCCTTTGCCCAAATAACGGCTTTTGTCGCCATCGCGCAGTTCCAGCGCTTCACGTGTACCTGTAGAGGCACCGCTGGGTGCACAGGCGCGTCCCCATGCACCACTGGCTAAATGAACGTCGGCTTCGACGGTGGGGTTACCGCGTGAGTCCAGGACTTCACGGGCGATAATTTTGCTGATGCTAGACATGTTGTACCCTCATACAAAGTTGTTAACTGCTTCGCCTGTAGACGAAGCAACAGAATTATTAATCGTGTTCTTTATGATAAACACCGGCGGCTTTAACAAAACCTTCGAACAGCGGATGGCCGTCTCTCGGGGTTGAGTTAAATTCCGGGTGAAACTGTGCTGCGACAAACCAGGGGTGATCTTCTAATTCGATTATCTCAACCAGCTTTTTATCGGTGGATAATCCAGTCACTTTCAAACCGGCTTTTTCGATTTCAGGTCGCAAGTTATTGTTCACTTCATAACGGTGGCGATGACGTTCCTGAATAGTGTCGCTGCCATATAATTGATGAACTTTACTACCGGGGATCAGATGACATAGTTGGCTACCTAAACGCATAGTGCCACCTAAATCTGATTCATCGGTACGTATTTCTGTACTGCCGTCAGCATCTTGCCATTCGGTAATCAATCCCACCACCGGATAAGGGCTCTGAGAGTTAAATTCAGTACTATTGGCGCCTTCCATGCCTGCCACATTACGGGCGTATTCGATAAGTGCGACTTGCATTCCCAAACAGATGCCCAGGTAGGGTACTTGTTTTTCTCGGGCGTATTGGGCTGCAAGGATCTTACCTTCAATACCACGTTCTCCAAATCCACCAGGTACCAGAATGGCATCCAGCCCTTCGAGTAGCTGTGAACCTTTGCTTTCCAGATCTTGCGAGTCAATATACTTGATATTGACCGCCACACGGTTTTTTAAACCAGCGTGTTTTAACGCCTCATTAACGGATTTATAAGCATCAGGCAGGGCCACATATTTACCGACCATACCGATGGTGACTTCGAAGTTGGGATTGGACTCTGCATAAAGCACCTGTTCCCATTCAGATAAATCTGCTTCCGGGCATTCAATGCCGAAACGTTTTACCACCAGTTCATCCATACCCTGCGCTTTGAGCACCGCCGGAATACGGTAAATGCTTTCTACATCACGTAGAGAGATAACACCTTTGTCGGCCACGTTGGTAAACAAGGCGATTTTAGAGCGTTCGTTAGATGGCAAAGCCACTTCGGAGCGGCACACCAGGATATCCGGTTGAATACCAATTGAACGTAACTCTTTTACCGAGTGTTGAGTTGGTTTGGTTTTTACCTCACCCGAGGCGGCCAGGTACGGAACCAGCGTCAGGTGCATAAACATGACGCGTTTGCGACCCAGTTCGGCACCTAATTGACGACCCGCTTCGATAAAGGGCAGGGATTCGATATCACCTACTGTACCGCCAATTTCAACAATGGCGACATCGACGCCTTCGGCACCTTCGACCACACGACGTTTAATTTCATTGGTGATATGCGGAATAACCTGAATAGTGGCACCCAAATAGTCGCCACGACGCTCTCGACGCAATACCTCTTCATATACCCGGCCGGTAGTGAAGTTATTGTTTTTGGACATGTGAACGCGAATAAATCGCTCGTAGTGGCCTAAATCCAGATCGGTTTCAGCGCCGTCATCGGTAACAAAGACCTCGCCGTGCTGAATTGGACTCATGGTACCGGGATCAACGTTAATATACGGATCCAATTTTAGCAGGGTAACTTTAAGTCCCCTTGCTTCGAGAATTGCGGCTAGTGATGCAGCAGCAATACCTTTACCCAGAGATGAAACGACACCGCCTGTGACGAAAATATAATTTGTCATGCGAAACCCAAGATTTAGGTGTTAACAGAATTCAGAACTGCCCAGAAAACGAGCTGATCTTTGTGTATCAAGACGGGAAAGTATTATAAGTCAAAGCGCCGGGAATGTACATGCAAATGATGCGCCGCGAGCAGAACAGTACATAGGATTTATCAAGGACTAGCCAGATTTTCATCCTATCATTCCGAGTTTAATATCGTTGGATAAAACTTGTAAATTATCGATAAACGGTAATTTAATATTGATAAAAGATAATTTTGTTCTAGAGTTTAATCTTAAATAGACAATGGAGGTGAAAGATGGAACTTGGATTAACGCAACCGGACCAGTCAAAACAGCCAACACATAATGTGGCCAGAGCGGCCAAGTTGATTGGTTTAGTTACTGATTTGTATTTTTCGTTTTTGTTGGTGATTTATTATCCCTTTTCGTTGCTTGGTTTGTGGCTGAATGGAAGCAAGAGTGGGTTGATAACCCTTTCTGACTTGGTTGTAAGAACTATTCCGTTAAAGCTTGGGGGTGCTGAGCAATTGTCGTTGAGTATTCAAGACAAAGTTTTGTTATCCAGCCACTTATTGTTTATAGCGCTGTGCGTGCTAATTAGCCTGAAGTATTTTTCCAACATGATGAAACGGTTTCAACAAGGGGAAGTCTTTAGCCCTTACAATGCGCGGCAGTCGCAACTGGCTGCACGCTGGCAAACGGGATTGCTAGTTTATACAATGATAAACTTTGCTGTACAGGTCTGGTTTATTCCTTGGCGAGATATACCAGTCGCTCATATAGATAATCTTATTTCACAATTTTTTATGGTCATATTTATCTGGCTGTCGGTGTGGCTGATGTCACTGGCTACGCAGTTACGTATCGATAACGATCTGACGATTTAGGCCTGACCAGTATGCCCATTATCGTAAATCTGGATATTCAGTTAGCTAAATGCAAAATGCGTTCAAATGAACTGGCGGAAAAAATAGGTATCACGCCGCAAAATTTGTCGGTGCTGAAAGCCGGAAGAGCCAGAGCTATTCGTTTTGAAACGCTGGAAAAAATCTGTGCGATACTGGAATGTCAGCCGGGTGATATTTTGGCATTCCGGCCTGACATACCTTAAAGGGGTATTTTTTCTTTTCATTGCGTTATAAAACGCTTAAACAGCACCACTCTTCGTGTATTTTCTGCCTTGTGATAAAAAATATGCTCCATCAGTGGCGAATATAAAAGACAAACTGTCTTTAATTGTTTAATCATTTCCTTATCAAGATAAATTCAGGACATGTTATTTTACGCCGTTGGATTATTTCCAATATTAACGGGCGCGGAATACTATTCTGTTGCTATTAAAAATCTATCTGAGTATGCAATTGTGAACCCCATCCTAATCAGTGTCTCTTTACTTATTTGCAGTAATATTTTTATGACGTTTGCCTGGTATGCCCATTTAAAGGAGCTGAATAATAAACCCTGGATTATTGCGGCATTGTTGAGTTGGGGCATTGCGTTGTTTGAATACTTACTGCAAGTACCGGCTAACCGTATCGGTTATACAGAGTTTAATGTAGGGCAGTTAAAGATTATGCAGGAGGTGATTACGCTAATGATCTTTGTGCCTTTTTCGGTTTTTTATCTGAAAGAGCCGTTAAAGCTGGATTACTTGTGGGCGGGGATATGCCTGGTGGGAGCGGTTTATTTTGCTTTTCGCAGCAAGTTTGCCTGATACACAAATAAGATTGCTGACTATCGGAAGCTTGACAGTCAACAATCCTCTCAATGCTAAAAAATGTAGGGCTACTTTCTGGTCGCGCGCAGCATCCAGGAGGTTTTTTCATGAATCCGCATCCGGTCTGATACCAGCGCGGCGGTGGATTCGTCATCCCCTTCCTGTGCCAGTTTCAGTACTTCGCGAGAGGTTTTGACTACCATTTCATGGCCACGGGTTAGAATATCGACCATTTCGCCAGCGGCAGGTACGCCTTCAACTTCATCAATTGAACTGAGTTTGGCGAATTCTTTATAGGTACCGGGCGCAGGTACATCCAGGGTACGGATCCGCTCGGCCAGATCATCTACCGCAACTGCCAGTTCCTGATAATGCTCTTCAAACATCAAATGTAATTCGCGGAACTGGGGACCTGTAACATTCCAGTGGAAATTATGAGTTTGCAAGTACAGGGTGTAGGAATCTGCCAATAGCCGCTTTAAACCCTCAGCAATTTTCAGTCTGTTTGATTCGTTAATACCAATATCAATGTCAGTCATACAATTCTCCATGTTGTTTAAAAACGGTTCCGGCCGGATATGCACCGGTAATAGTTAATTACTGTAGTCAATTATAATGTCTTAACAATGACATGGAGGTCATTTTTATTGAATTCAAGTGATCAGGTTTCCAACTTGTCATCCCAACATGGCGTTAACGGGTATCAAAGTTTAACTCTTTGGCAGCTATTCCAACTCAAGCAGGCGAATATCAAATATCAGCACCGCATTAGGGCCAATTTTGTTTCCCACCCCTTTCTTGCCCCAGGCCAAGTCGGCGGGTAGCACAAATTCATAGCGCGAGCCGACGGGCATCATTTGCAGACCCTCCTGTAATCCGGGAATGGCTTCTTGCAACGAGAAGCGATCGACAAAGCCGGTTTTATAGGTATCGGCAATCACGCTACCATCCACATTGAGAATACGCTGATTGACGACCACAGTATCCTGCATGGTCGGCTTGGTGCCTTCAGTTTGGTCTATAACGCGGTACATCAGGCCAGTATGGGTCTGTTGTACCTCTGGTTGACGCAGATATTTTTCGATAAAGACTTCGCTGGCTTTGCGGTTTTGCCCGGCGGATCCTTTATTCAGTTTTTTATTTTTTGCCATTATTTACCGTTTCTGCAATAGACGTTTTAAGTCATAGAGTTTTTCTAATGCCTGCTTGGGACTAAGCTCATCGGGATCAATATGCGTCAGTGCTTCGCTAACCGGATCGCTCATCTGGATAAAATCCAGCTGGGTTTCGGTTCGCTCCGTTGCTATAACAGAGATTGGATCACCGGCTTCCAGTTCGGCCAGTTTATGTTTGGCAGCCACAATGACCTGCCGAGGTACACCGGCCAACTGGGCTACCTGCAAGCCAAAACTGCGATTAGCTGCGCCTTCCTGAACGGCGTGCATAAAGCTGATATTGTCGTCGTATTCCACCGCATCCAGATGCACATTGGCCAGTTCGGGTAACTGTTCGGCTAGCTGGGTCAGTTCAAAATAGTGAGTGGCAAACAGGGTATAGGCATTAATTTTTTGCGCCAGATATTCGGCACAGGCCCAGGCCAGGGACAGGCCGTCATAAGTGCTGGTCCCCCGGCCAATTTCGTCCATTAACACCAGGCTGTTGGCGGTTGCATTGTTGAGGATATTGGCCGTTTCGGTCATCTCCACCATAAAAGTCGAGCGGCCGGAGGCCAAATCATCAGACGCGCCTATGCGGGTGAAAATACGATCGACCGGGCCAATTTCGGCATTTTCTGCGGGAATATAGCTGCCGATATGTGCCATCAGTACAATCAGCGCCGTCTGGCGCATATAGGTGGATTTACCGCCCATATTGGGGCCGGTAATAATCAGCATACGCCTGTGCTTGTCCATTGCCAGCGGGTTGGCGATAAAAGGCTGTTCCATCACCTGCTCGACCACAGGATGACGACCACGATCGTAATGTATACCGGTCTGTGCGCTAAATTGCGGGCAGTGATATTGCAAACTTTCTGCCCGTTCAGCCAAGTTGGTCAATACATCCAGTTCTGCCAGCGCATTGGCGCTGATAAACAGCTCGGTCAGTTTAGGTAACAAGCTGTCAAACAATTGTTCATATAGCTGCTTTTCCAGTGCCAGTGCGCGACTCTGGCTGGTGAGTACCTTATCTTCGTGCTCTTTTAACTCGGGGATAATATAGCGTTCATTGTTTTTTAAGGTTTGGCGACGAATGTAATCGGCTGGCACCTGATCAGAATAACTGCGGCTAATATCGATAAAAAAGCCATGCACTTTGTTAAAGCCGACTTTGAGTGTCGGGATACCAGTGCGTTGTTTTTCGCGCTCTTCCAGTTGTTCGACATAGTCTGTCGCACCCTTGGCCAAGTTGCGCAGTTCGTCCAGTTCGCGGTTATAGCCTTCGGCAATCACGCCGCCATCGCGGATTAATACCGGGGGTGTTTCGATAATGGCGTTTTCCAGCAGGGATAGAAATTCAGGAAATTCACTGATTTCGCCAGCCAGTTTGGTCAGTTGCGGACTTTCCACACTGGCAACGAAGCTTTGAACAGCGCTGAGTTGACCAAAGGCCTGTCTTAGTCTGGCAAAATCTCGTGGCCGTGCGGAGCGCAACGCCAACCTGCCCAGCACGCGTTCGATATCGCCAATTTTTTTCAGATACTGCTGCAGCTCGCTAAAATCAGTTGCCAGTAAAGTGGTAATGGATTGTTGTCGCTGTTGCAATATGCCGGTGTCAGTCAAGGGGCGGTGCAACCAACGTTGCAACAGGCGACTTCCCATCGCGGTACTGGTTTTGTCCAGCACCGCAATCAGGGTATTGTCAGTGCCACCGGACAAATTACGAGTTAGTTCCAGGTTACGACGGGTGGCTGCATCCATTAATACCGTGTCGGACAGGTTTTCCAACTGGATAGTGCGAATATGTGGTAGAGCCGAACGTTGGGTATCTTTTACATACTGCATAATACAACCCGCGGCACGTAGTCCCAACAAGGCTTTTTCGACCCCAAACCCGCTTAATTCAAGGGTACCGAATTGCTGATTCAATTGCTGGATGGCGGTCTCTTGTTCGAATTCCCATTCGGGACGACGGCGTAATCCACGCCGTTGTTCAATCAAGTGATGCTGTTCGAAATTGTCCGGATAGAGTAGTTCGGCTGGTTGGGTACGCTGGATTTCGGCCAGTAAGGCATCGCTATCCTGCGGCTCATTGATGGCAAACCGGCCACTGCTGAGATCTAGCGTTGCATAACCAAACATACCTTTATGGCTAACCACAGCGGCCAGGACATTATCCTGTTTATCATCCAGCAAGGATTCTTCAGTGATAGTGCCAGGCGTTACAATCCGCATCACTTTGCGCTCAACCGGACCCTTGCTGGTGGCCGGATCGCCAATTTGTTCGCAAATGGCGACGGATTGCCCCAGTTTGACCAGTTTGGCCAGATAATTGTCAACCGCATGGTAGGGAACGCCTGCCATAGGAATCGCATTACCGCCACTTTTGCCGCGGGCGGTTAACGAAATATCCAGCAGTTCGGCAGCCCGTTTGGCATCATCAAAAAATAATTCGTAGAAATCCCCCATCCGGTAAAACAGCAGAATGTCAGGATGTTCGGCCTTGATCCGCAAATATTGTTGCATCATGGGAGTGTGTTGGGCCTGGGGTTGTGCTGAGCTCATTGTCATTTCTTTATGGTTAGGTTTTATCGACGGCAAAGGTCGGGATGAACGGCTTATCAGCATAACAGGGTAACAAATCTGTACTATCAAGAGCAATTGAACCGCTGTGCATTTTTATGGTCGATCAAGTTAAATTATTGAGACTAAAAAACTGCTTGATAACGCCACGATCAAGCTATCATTACCTACAGATTATTTTGAAGGAACAAAAATGATATTACCCGAATTAAGCAATGTACTGGCTGAGCAATTGGGCAAACTGCTGGTGGCGACCGATTGGACAATGACCTGTGCCGAATCCTGCACCGGTGGTGGGGTGGGATACGCTATCACCAGTATTGCCGGAAGTTCACAATGGTTCCAGCGAGGTTTTTTAACTTATTCTAATCAAGCTAAAATAGATCTGCTCAATGTTAAGGCAAAGACCCTGGACAAGTATGGCGCGGTATCGCATCAAGTTGCCGAGCAGATGGCCAAAGGTGCCAAGATCAGTGCCAATGCCGACTTGGCTATTGCAATCACTGGTATTGCCGGTCCTGATGGCGGCAGCGATGAAAAGCCTGTCGGTACCGTGTGGTTTGGATTGTCTATACAGGCAAAAACCATGAGTGATGTGCAGTATTTTCAGGGGAATAGACATTATGTTCGTGAGCAGGCTATCAATCACGCGTTAAACTACTGTATAAAAATGCTGCATAGTATCCGCTGAGTAAAGTGGAAAGAGTAAAACTGCATTGTCATTTGAATTGCAGGCCAATAGAATCAGGCACTGCAAAAATATTTTAAATTAAAACTTGTAACTGTATGGTTGTACAGTATACTTCTGTTTAACTACTGTATAAAAGCTCAATATTGAGGAGCGATAAATGGACGAGAACAAATCAAGAGCCCTGTCTGCCGCGTTAGGGCAAATCGAAAAACAATTTGGTAAAGGCACTATAATGCGTCTGGGAGACAGCCAGGCACTGGACATCGAATCTATCTCGACCGGCTCCTTGAGTATTGATATTGCCTTAGGTATTGGCGGCTTACCTTGCGGCCGTGTGGTTGAAATATATGGTCCGGAGTCTTCTGGTAAAACAACACTGACATTACAAGTTATCGCCGAAGCTCAGAAAAAAGGCAAAACTTGTGCTTTTATCGATGCCGAGCATGCGCTGGATCCTGTCTATGCGGGTAAGCTGGGGGTAAATGTTGATGATTTATTAGTTTCTCAGCCCGATACCGGTGAACAGGCGCTGGAAATTTGTGACATGCTGGTGCGTTCCAGCGCAGTTGATGTGGTGATTGTTGACTCGGTTGCCGCCTTAACACCCAAAGCAGAAATAGAAGGTGATATGGGGGACTCCCATGTTGGTCTGCAAGCCCGCCTGATGTCACAGGCGTTACGTAAGTTAACCGGTAATATTAAACGCTCGAATACTTTGGTGATATTTATTAACCAGATCCGCATGAAAATTGGTGTTATGTTCGGCTCACCGGAAACCACTACTGGCGGTAATGCGCTTAAATTCTATGCCTCTGTTCGTCTGGATATTCGTCGCATTGGAGCAGTAAAAGAAGGCGATGAAGTGGTAGGCAATGAAACCCGGGTCAAGGTTGTCAAAAATAAAGTCGCGCCGCCGTTTAAGCAGGCTGAATTCCAGATTATGTATGGTGCCGGTATTTGCAAAGAAGCCGAACTGATCGATTTGGGCGTCGAACATAAGTTTGTTGAAAAAGCCGGGGCCTGGTATAGCTGCAATGGTGAACGGATCGGTCAAGGTAAGGCCAACTCAGTGAAATATTTGCAAGACAATGTGGCGATGGCTCAGGATATTGAAAAGAAATTAAGGGAGAAATTATTGTTATCTAAAACCGTTGCCGCTGATGAAGAGCCGGTTTCGGCAGATGTGCTGTAATTAAGACCTTAGCAAAGTATAAGAAGGAGCCGCTTGGCTCCTTTTTTATTGGATTGGAGATTAATTTGCAGAAATAGTCGATTTGCTGGATGGGTTTTTAGAACAAAAATTATTTAGCTATGTAAGGGAAATTGATTAACCAGCATTGATTATGTGCTAGGGTCTATTTATGTTTTATCTTCACTTTTTAGTAGTGAAGATAAAACATAAGACTCAATCTGAGCTCTGTTTTATCTATGGGTAAGGGCGACTAACTACAAGGAATATTATGGGAAAACATGGCGATTATCCTGAACGGTTATGGATAAAGTATTTTATTCTGACGTTGTTGTTATTCATATCAGGTTGCGCCAGTCAACCCGATTCCGAACCACAAGAAGTGATTGGTCAGCAGGACCAACCCGCCGCTAGCCAAATGGAAGTTACCAGTTCACATGGAACCGATGTGCTCGAACCCACTGTGGTGGGCTATGAACCCCAAACATTTGAAGATCCGCTTGAATCAATCAATAGACCTATTTTTGCTTTCAATGACGTCGTTTATCGCTATGCCCTGATTCCTGCCGCTAAGGGCTATTTAAAGGTGATGCCTGAACCGGCACAACAGTCTGTTTCCAATTTTTTTGCCAATATCCGTGAGCCATTAAATGCGGTAAATCATCTTATGCAGGCTAATGGCAGTAATATGGGCAAGAGCCTGGCCCGCTTTGTGATTAATAGTACGGTAGGAATATTAGGTTTTTTCGATCCGGCTGATGCCTGGTTCGGCATTAAAGAGCACAAATCCACACTGGGTGATACGTTGCATAGCTACGGAGTCGATTATGGTGCCTATCTGGTATTGCCCTTACTAGGGCAGTCTGATACCCGTAATGGTTTTTCAACCATTGTCGAAAGCATGGCGAATCCTATCCATCAGGTGACAGACGATCCGCAAACGCTGTATATACAAAGCTATGGAGGATTTCATGATTTCGCTCCTCAAGCTGAAACTTACGAGAAAATGGCAGCGGAGAGTCAAGACAAGTATATATTTTTCCGAAACCTATATCTGGAAGGGTTGTTAAGAGATGAGCAATACAAAGACGAATAACGGCATCTGGGCCAGACTGGTTACCAAGCATTCAAAAATAATTGTTGCCTGTTTCGTTGTATTAATAGCGATAGCGGCCTGGTATAGCCAAAACTTTCGCGTCGACGCGTCAGCAGAAACCTTATTGACAAAAAATAATCAGCTATATATCCAGACCCAGATAATGGACAGTCGTTTTGCGCCTCAGGAATTTATTCTGGTGGCTTACCAACCCAAACAGGGTGATCTGTTTAGTCAACAGACATTTGATGATATCAGTCAACTTAGTGAGGAATTTAAACAGATCGATCGCGTCGACGAGACCACTTCAATATTGAATGTGCCGCTCATTTCTATGCAGGAAGGTTTTGATCCCAGTGTCAATGCCAGTGAATGGAGTTGGCAGAACAAGCACTATAGCCCAGAACAAATGAAGCAGGTTTTTACCGATCACCCGATATATACCGATTTGTTGGTTAATCAGCAGCAAAGTGCCACGGCGATTCAAATCCTGTTCAAGCCAGATCCTGAATTGCAAAAAATCGAAAACCAGATTACTGAGCTGCAAAAAAAACATTTAACCGATGAGTTTACCGAGCAAGACCAGGATAAGATCGAGAAGTTAACTCAGCAGGCTGACCCTATCAAAACCCGCTTGCAGAACGTGCGGCAGAAAGAAATTGATCAGATATACGAGATCACTGACAAAGTGCGGCAACGGGCGAATATCTACCTGGGCGGCGGACAGGTGCTTGCCTATCAACTGATTAAAATTATCAAGAATGATCTGCTGGTATTTGGCAGCGCGATCGCCATTGTAATATGTATTATGTTGCTGTTGTTGTTTCGCCAATGGCGCTGGGTAGTGCTGCCGGTAGTATGTTGTGCCGTCAGTGTGGTGATAACCATGGGGCTGTTCGGCATGCTGGACATGCGAACCACAGTCATCTCATCCAATTTTATTGCCTTGCAGCTTATTTTAACCCTGGCAATAGTGATCCATTTAATTGTCCAGTTCCGACAACTGGCAGAGAAACATCGCGACTATTCTCATCATCAACTGGTGGCAGAAACCATTCACAAAAAGATTGCCCCCTGTTTTTATGCTGGCTTAACGACCTCGGTGGGCTTTGCGTCGCTGATATTCAGCAATATCCAGCCGGTCATCGCGTTTGGCTGGATGATGATAGTGGCAATGCTGGTATCGACTCTGGTAAGTCTTCTGCTTTTCCCTGCCTTGCTTAATTTAATGCCTCTGAAAAAAGTCAAAGCCAGAAGCGAGCATGTATCCAAAGGGATGACAGCGTTGGCCGGATTTGTGCTCAGTCACAAAGCGCTAGTCTTCGTGCTGGGGAGCGGATTGCTGGTTGGTAGCGTGCTGGGAGCGATTAAACTGGATGTAGAAAACAGTTTTATTCACTATTTTAGTGATTCGACCAAAGTCAGGAAAGAACTGGAGTTTATCGATCAGCAATTTGGTGGTTCAACCCCGCTGGATTTTGTTTACGACATTCAGCCCGCCGATAACCCCGATTTAGTCATGACGGCAGAAAATGTCCAAACCTTGCAAAAAATTCAGCACGTGATGGATCAGTATCCGGTGATTGGCAAGGAAATGTCGATAGTTAATTTTACCCAGTTAGCTAAACAGCTGAACGACGGTAAACCATTAACCGAATATGAACTGACCGCAGTTTATCATCTACTCGACAAAGAATTATCCGAACAATTGTTAGGTGCCTATTTTTCGCCTGAGCATCAGCAGGTTCGAATTAGTACTCGTATCAAGGACAGTACCGAAGGATTTAATCGTGCAGAATTTTTACAACGACTACGTAGCGATATTGAAGGGCTCGGGATTGCACCGGGTAGCTATCAGTTAACCAATTTATTCATTCTTTATCAGGACATCCTGCAGCGTTTATTTGAGTCGCAAATTAGCACTTTGGGCATAGTCTATGGCGTATTGGCACTGGTGTTACTGATTATTTTCCGCTCGCTTAAAGTAGCACTGATTGCCATTGTACCTAATATTATCTCTACTATGGTGATACTGGGTTTAATGGGCTGGTTCGGGATCTCGCTGGATTTAATGACCATCACCATTGCTGCCATCGCCATGGGGATCGCGGTGGATGATACCATCCATTTCGTTCACCACTATTTGCAAAGTGTTGAGCAGCAATCGAAGGATGAAGCAATCAAAGCGACCTACCACAGTGTGGGGTTTGCGATGTTATTTACCTCAGTGATCATTACCGCGGGATTCGGCATGTTGGGTTTCTCGGATTTTATTCCCAGTGTCATGTTTGGGCTGCTGACCGGATTGGCGATGCTAATTGCCTTGCTAACGGACTTGACCTTGTTACCGGCAATGTTGAATAAATTTGTGGGTGCGCGTAAGCACACCCACAGCGATGCTTAACAGAGTATTACCAGCTAACCCGCTTATATTCACGGTAAGCGGGTTTCCAAAAATTAGCGTCGATTTTTTCTTGCAATATTTCGTCGCTGATTTCCAATGCCAGACCTTGTTGCTGAGCCACTTTATTAATTGCAAAGGCAATTTTTTTGCTTAATGCTGCGACCTCGGTCAGAGCAGGTAACAACTCTCCGTTCGACTCTACCGGGGAAGATTCGGCCAGGGTTTCACTGGCGGCCATCAACATCTCGTTGGTGATTAAATTAATATTGCCGGCGACCACACCCAAACCGATACCCGGAAAAATATAGGCATTATTGCATTGTGCAATGGGATAGCTGTTACCTTTGTATTCTACCGGTTTAAATGGACTGCCGGTGGCGACAATAGCTTGGCCTTCTGTCCAGTTAATCACATCTTCCGGATGTGCCTCGATCTGCCGGATAGGATTACTTAACGGCATGATAATGGGCTGGGCACAGCGTTGGTGCATGGCTTTGATGACTTCTTCAGTGAACAAACCAGGTTGCCCGGACACTCCGATAAGAATACCAGGCTGGGCGTTGTGCATTACCTCCAGCAGACTCGGGTATTGATTTTCACACTTCCAGCTGGCCAGCTTAGCTTGCGGTTGAGCCAGTTTTTGCTGGAAATCACGCAAACCGCTCATTTCGTCACTTAGCAAACCATAACGATCCACCATAAACAATTGCTGACGGGCTTGTTGTTCGGAAATGCCTTCTGCCACCATCTGGCAAATAATCTGCTCAGCAATACCGCAGCCAGCGGAACCTGCGCCAACAAATACAACATTTTGTTCCGACAATTTCTGTTTTTTATGCCGACAGGCGGCCAGCAAAGTACCAACGGTAACAGACGCAGTGCCCTGAATATCGTCGTTGAAACAGCAAATCCGTTCTTTGTATTTTTCCAGGATAGGCATGGCATTGGGTTGGGCGAAATCTTCAAACTGAAGCATGGCATGGGGCCAGCGACGTTTAACGGCGTTAATGAATAACTCGATAAATTCATCGTAATCCTGCTGACCGATACGTTTGTGTCGGGCGCCCATATACATGGGGTCGTTCAACAGTTTTTCGTTGTTGGTCCCCACGTCCAGCATTATTGGCATAGTGTAAGCCGGGCTTATTCCTCCACAGGCAGTGTAGAGTGACAGTTTGCCAATCGGGATACCCATCCCGCCAATGCCCTGATCTCCCAGACCCAATATGCGCTCGCCATCAGTAACAACTATGACTTTGACCTTCTGTTTAGTGGCGTTATGCAGAATATCGTCAATTTGATCGCGCTCGGACCAGGAGATAAATAAGCCACGATTACTGCGATAGATATCGGAAAATTGCTCACAAGCATCACCCACAGTGGGCGTATAAATGATCGGCATCATTTCTTCCAGGTTTTCCTGGATAAGACGATGGAATAAGGTCTCATTATTGTCCTGAATATTACGCAGATAAATGTGCTTATTGATAGGGGCACGGAAACTGGAATACTGCATATAGGCCCGCTCAACCTGCTCTTCAATGTTTTCATAGCGGGGGGGAATAAGACCGGCCAGATTAAACGCCGCTCGTTCCTGCTTGCTGAAGGCGGCTCCTTTATTGAGTAACGGTGTTTCCAGCAGTGCGGGACCTGAGTGATGAATATACAAGGGACGTTTGGTGGTACTTTTTGTCATTGTGGTTTCCGAAATGATAGGCTCGTGCTGTAGGGCACAGAATGTTATTTATCTTGTTAGGAGTATTCTGCCAGTTTCATCCATACAACACAGCACTAACCTATGATGTATTGTGTAAATTTAAGGCATTTAGAATGAGATCGGAGCAGTTAGCTGACTCACGGCAGGTGACGATAGCCATTTCTGCTCCCTTTCTAGCTCTAAGCGAACCAGCTTACCCGTCAGTTGAGCTGTTCTCTGCTACAACATATAGACCGCCTACCTCTACGGCGGTGACCACGACTTTTGTTCCCTTAGGAAGGGGCTGTGGTAGCTTGGCGCCGGGTTTGACTGTCCATAGGATGCCCGAATAACGGTAAGAAGACAGCTGATCAGCGGATAATTCGCTGGTTAAATTAAAGCTCAGGCCCACGAAATCGGAGGTTTGTCGCTGAGGGTGGACTTTTTCCTGCAAGCGCCTCATCGGTTGCCAGGCGACAATTGCTAAAATGACCGAACTGAGACCTACACTCACCAGCGCGGTTGTCCAGCTGGCATCGAGTAACCCAATCCTCATTGCAATGCCGGTGAATAACGTACCCAATCCAACAAAAAGTAGAAATAGCGTCGCGAATCCCAGTATTCCCGCTTCTATGGCAATAGCCAATATGCCTAGGGCAATCAAGGCTTCCGGCATGTTTGTGGTGAACAAATCCATGACTTAGCCTTTATTATTGAGTGCGTTGATAATAGTGGTGGCCTGGGCAACGACCGAAGACACGTCAGTGGCTGAATCGGGTAGCAATACAACAGAGGATTCCTTCGCAATCGCCTGTTTAGCTTCAATAGCCAGGGTAGCCAGGTCCAGTTGAATGGCTTTTTGACCTTCTTCTGTTTTGGCCACGTTACCGACTTTTTCCAGCGCTTCTGCGCGAGCTTCTGCTACGCGTAAAATTGCAGTGGCTTCCCCTTCGGCTTTGAGGATTTGTTGTTCTTTATCTGCCTGGGCTGCTAATACTATGGCTTGCTTCTGTCCTTCTGCAACGTTGACGGCCGCCTGGCGGTCACCTTCGGATTCGAGTATTTGCGCGCGTTTTTCCCGCTCGGCTTTCATTTGGCGCTCCATCGCTTCCATGACCGAATGGGGCGGTACGATATCTTTAATTTCATAACGCAGGACTTGAACACCCCAGGGCAGGGCAGCTTCGTTTATTGCGTTGACAATGTTAACGTTCAGGCTATCTCGTTCTTCAAAGGTTTTATCCAGCTCCATTTTACCTATTTCACTGCGCATAGTGGTTTGCGCCAGTTGAGTCACAGCGAAACTGTATTCATCCACTCCGTAGGACGCTTTATAGGGATCCAGTACCTTTAAATAGAGCACGCCATCGACAGTCAGCGAGATATTATCCTTGGTGATGGCCCCCTGACTGGGCACATCAATAGCCTGCTCCTTGAGGGAACGGTCATAGGCTACGTTGTCAATAAAAGGTACGATAAAATTCAGCCCTGCTTCCAGTGTGCGGTTAAATTTACCGAAACGTTCAATGACAAATGCGCGATTTTGCGGAACAAATTTGACTGAGGATTTCAATAATACGATGGCCAGAATAATAATGGCCATCTGGTAACTGAAAACGATACTGGTAAGTTGTTCAATTGACATAATGCGTCCTATTGGCTGAACCTCAGCCTTCCTTGTAAAAAATCAAAAACTATTTCTATAGTGAATCTACTCTTGTTGTCAATTCTTGTTCGATGCGCGGAGTCACAAATAGCTCATAGTTATCTGCAACTTATACTCGTTTACTGTGTAAAAATTGCATCACTATTGCGTAAAGGATATTGAGTAAAAACAAAGTGAGTTAAAAAAGTTCATATAAATCATATGGATACATTTTAATTTAAAGTTGGCACGATTCCAGCTTTACCCTAAGTGACACTCTAGTCTAAACACGAAAGGAGATTGTTATGTTAGGTTGGGCACTTACTTTTTTAATCATCGCACTTATCGCCGCAGTACTGGGCTTTACCGGGATTGCAGGAGCCGCGGCAGGTATTGCAAAAATTATATTTGTTGTTTTTGTCGTATTGTTGCTGTTGTCATTAATCGCTAACGCGTTGCGTGGCAGATCCCCCAAGCTGTAGGCAAGTTGAAAGCAGATATTATTAATTAAAACGCAAGGAGAAATAAGATGAACTTTTTGAAAAAATTATTGGCTGTAGCAGTCATGGTAGCGTCTTTTGCAATGGTTACCGCTTGTGGTGACGGTGAAGCTGAAAATGCTGGAGAAAAAGTTGACGAGGCAGTAACAGATGCAGGTAATGCAGTAGAAGATGCCTGTGAAGATGTGAAAGAAAGCGTCGACGCTAAAGACAAAGACTGTTAATAGAGACAGTTTTATACACTATCAGATAAAAGGGGGGAAACCCCCTTTTTTGTGTCTGTAATTTAGTTACTCTACTGCCCAACCAAAGATACGCTATAAAAGGCGTTGAGCCATTTTATAAATAAAAATATAAACACATCAATGAGTTGGTGGGGTTGCTTTATTTTGTTGCAACGCGCTGTCGGACTCGACGCTATCCTTTATCCTACTGTACTGATTTGCCTACACTGAATATGAACTAATTACATTTATTAGGTACTTTTTTCTATATTATTCCTCAATAACAGTATTATTAATTTAATTTTTTCATATATTTCAATGTGTTAAAAAGTTGGCATTGAATTCGCTTTAGTAAATATGAACTTTTACTAAGGAGAGCATTATGAAACGTTCATTAACTTCAATATTAGTTGCAGTAACACTTGGTACCGTCACGTTGTCAGCAAGTGCAAACAATGAATGGAAAGATTCTGCCAAGGACGCCTGGTTGGACGGTAAAGCCGAGACCACATTGCTGTTAAACGGTAATCTTAATTCATTTGATATCGACACCGATGTTAAAAATGGTGTGGTAACCCTGACCGGTTCGGTCGAAAGTGAAGTTGATAAAGCATTGGCTTCAGAACTTGTTGCCTCGCTTGATGGCGTCAGTGAAGTAGAAAACAATCTGACGGTTGTCGAAGACGACATGCAACAGGATAAAGACGGTGAAATGATGACGGGTCTAAAGGACTCTAAAGTCGAAACTGTGGTTAAAACCCGTTTGTTGTTTGAATCAGAAGTCAGTGGACTGGATATCGAAGTGGAAGCTGAAAATGGTGTTGTAACCTTGACAGGTGAAGTCGCCTCTGACGCCGAGCGAGATTTGGCTGGCGCCATTGCCAAAAACACCAATGATGTCAAAAAAGTGAACAATGAATTGAAAGTGACTAGCTAACAACTGGTATCCATAAATGGGACAGGTTCATCAATAAATGATGACAATGACCATTTAGCTAAAAAATCCGTTATCAGATTCTGATAACGGATTTTTTAATATTTTTAATAGAATTGGCATATGCCATAATCTTGAAAATTGCTCAGCATCTATTTTGCTGTTTGGTGATAATGGCATCCAGTAAGTCAAGGCATAGCTGGAAGCGGGCGGCGACGTTCGCCATCAACTCACGAGTATGTTTATCTGATGCGGTTCGGGTTCGTTTGATCAGCAACTGCAAATTATCTGCTTCCAGAGTACGCAGTTTTTCAAGCACTGTCATATCGGTAAAGTCCCAAACCTGATTGATGGCTTCGTGGTACCAGTGGTTCATGTTATCCGATTCGGCTGAAGGTTGATTGCAATCGTAGCCTTGTAGCTCAAGATGTGTGGTGACTTCTTGCAACATTTCCCGTCTGGCGAGCGCCATTTGCTGTAAGGCACTTTTGATCGAATAGCTCTCCACCGAGTCTGCAGCATGAATATAGAACTGCTCACCATCCCGACATATTGCAAGTAGATGGCTTGCAGACATTTCATCTTTGCTGGCGAGTGAGTCAGAAGATACATCTGGCATAATTGCTCCTCTGGGAAAGTTTTTAGTGACAACCTAAAATACACACAATCTTTATGCCATATTGCTAACTCGATGATTTATAACATTTAACTTTGTAGATGGAGTTAAACTAGGACGAGTGACAGGTAATATTTACAACACTTAAAGGAGAATGTTGCAGGGCGGTAGATTGTGTTTAAAAAACTCAATCAGGCTTGGGGATTTGCAAAAAAGTAATTAATACTTGAATAAATTCGCAAACAGGGGTCTTATCTTGATGACTATTTTTTTATTGCTTCAAATTATCTAACCCAACAGGAATTATACTTAATGCCACGACCTAGACTGTTTTTCCATTTGCATCAAACAGCTATTGAGCAAGCTATACTGAATTCAGGCGTGGCGAAAAAGTATATGCTGGCCAAAAGTAATCAAAGCGAAAGCTGGATAGAGCAGTTAGCTAGCGTCGACGCCGACGTGGCACTGATTGAAATTGGCTCTTTTACCGAACAAGAATATATTCGGCTGATTAACAGCAATGAGCTGCATAGCGTTGAGTTGATCTTGTTAAGTGACGGGGAACCCAATGAATACATAGATAATGCCATGTTAAAAGGCGTGGGTTACCATTTTCGCACGCCATATGATATCTCCATTATCGAAGAAACCATTGGTGATATTTTTGAAGACCTGAGCGCAACCAGCCCGAATACGCAAAAAATCGAAACCAGTGAACTTGACCAGTTCGGTCTGTTGGTTGGCTCTTCACGAACTATGCGCAAACTCTACCGGACTATTCGTAAAGTTGCAGCGACCTCGTCCAGTGTGCTGTTAATTGGCGAGAGCGGAGCGGGTAAAGAATTGGTAGCCAATACTATTCATCTGGCCAGCGAGCGTAGTGAAGGTCCTTTTTTGGCGATAAATTGTGGTGCGTTAAGCCCGGAGCTGGTTGATAGTGAACTGTTTGGTCATGTAAAAGGCTCGTTTACTGGCGCTCATCGAGATCACCAAGGTGTGTTTGAACAGGCCAGAGGTGGCACCTTGTTGCTGGATGAAATTACCGAGATGCCTATAGAACACCAGGTTAAATTACTGCGGGTGCTGGAAACCGGTGAGTTTCGTCCTGTAGGTGGTTCCAAGGTGATCGCATCTGATGTTCGTATCATCGCAGCGACTAACCGGGATCCTGCTGAAGCCATTGCTAATAATTTTATTCGCGAAGATTTGTATTTCAGATTGTCCCAATTTCCGATAAACGTTCCGCCACTTAGGGATAGAGGAGATGATATTGTCGGCCTGGCTAAACATTTTCTGGCTTATCGCAATGCCAAAGATAACCAGACTAAACAGGTATCGGAAACGGCCCTGAATGTTTTAGCCCAGCATCGTTGGCCCGGCAATGTCAGGGAACTCAAGCACGTTATCGAGCGGGCCTATATTCTCTCTGACGAGGTCATTCTGCCCGAACATTTAATACTCGATCAGGTCACTGACTGTGAAATAGCACAAACAGACGCTGCTATTCCTGCTGGCATGCCGCTGCAGGAGATGGAGCGAATTGCGATTGAAAAAACCCTTAATGATAATCTCGGCAATAAATCTGATACCGCCGAGCAATTAGGTATTAGTGTTAAAACGCTCTACAACAAGTTGGAAAAATATCAGGATAGTTGATTACTGACTTTCCGCTTTAAGGGGAGCCAAAACGTTGAGTGACGTAGGATTAACTTTGATCACTAACTTCTCTGCCGAATAGGTCTCGCCATCTACTACATAATGAATTGTCCGATCTGATTCAATATGGATTTTGCGGGCGTGCATATGTTTGACGTGTTCAGAACGATATTCTGTTGATAGACCCGACAAGGCCAATTCGGACAAACTAAACATGTTTTCGCCAATCCCTGCAGAGGGAGGCAACCAGGTAACATCCAGTAATCCGTCTTCAATATCCGGTTCTCCTCCACCTTGCGCTAATACGGTAGTAAAGGGCGCAGCATTAGCAATAACCAGACTGCAAGCTTCGATTTGCTGCTTGTCCTGATCATCTATTTGAATATCAAACGTCATCGAGTGGTTCAGATTCATTGCTTGCCACAATCCCTGAAGATAGGCCAGTTGACCGAACTGGTTCTTTTCTTCCCGATTGGCCAGCTCGACCATCTGTTGTTCAAAACCGATGCCCACTACCAGTAACAACAACTGCCCATTACAATTGGCTGTATCAATACGCCGCACCGTATGCTCAATAATATTGTCGCACGCGACTTCGATAGGCATGATTTTGCTGTTGGAGCCCAGCAATACATGGGCTAACGCATTTGCTGTTCCCATCGGGATAATGCCCAAAGTCAAATCGGTGTTGACCAGTTCCTGGGCGACGTCGGTCAGAGTGCCATCCCCACCGCAGGCGATAAGAGTTGTGGCACCACTATTAATTGCCTGACGGGCGAGCTGACGGGCGCTAGTTTCTTTGGTGGTCTCGACCATTTTCAACTGCAAAAATGGACTAAGGCGTTGTTCAATTTCCTCTTTATTCTCCGTCCATTTTCCGCCTCCGGAAACTGGATTGGCGATTATCCAAGCCTGGTCACGCAAATCCAGATGTTTTTTCTGGTGTATTTTATTCAATGCTTTAAGTTGAAACTTGTTCAGACCAGCAGTACGTCTGACACCCTGTACGTTTTTCAGTGCTTGTGTAACGGATAAATTGATATTTTTACTCAGCAGATAGGCCACCACTACCAGAACGGAACGGCCTCGACCCAATGCACAATGTACCACTACGCCTTTTCCGGCTCTGCGCTGGTTTTCTATCCAATTTACGGCCTTGAGCAGTTCGGTCTGAGACGGGCTTTGATGATCCAGCACCGGCACATTGAGATAGGCAAGATCTTCCGACTGTGCCGTCCAGTCCAGCCCGTCAAATTCGGCGGTAACATCCAGAATAGCCTTTACGCCAAGTTGGGTTAGTTCGTCAATATCGGATGGAAACAGACGACATGCCAGAAACAAATTGTGTTTTACTTTCTGGATCGGAGGGACTTTGTCGGTCCTTCTGGCCCACATATTGTAGAAATGAATGCCTAACAGATAAGGAATAAAGAGCCAGCGAATATAAATTGGAATACTGCCGTTCTGCTTTTTGCGAAATAACTGTGGCGTGCTGAATAAATACGCAGCGCTGACGCAGGATAGCGATAAACCAATCCAGCCGAGAAGGAGTGCAATATACCAGTTGGGAATGATGAAGGCTATGAACAAGGCGCTGAGGGCGCCAGCGAGATAGTATTTTACAATAAACATATCATCCTTAAACAGTTTGGCTAATGTACTTCAACCGGTTTGCGTCGTTCTGCAATGATCAACCCACAGGCTGCTATCGCTGCGAGCGGAGCGACAAACCACCAAGGCATATTATTCATCATAGCTGTAATACCGGCAATCATACACCAGCAAAATGCTATTACAGCAAGCAGTCCCCGATATTTTGAGCCGGTTAACAACAATAGTGACAGTGTCGCCAGAGCGGTGGGGGTGGGCATCATGCCAACTAGCGGAATATGCCACCAGCTTTGCCCGCTGAAAGAGGCGGCCAATGTGGGTAACAGCATGCAGCATGCCAGACCGGCGTAACCGATTTTGCTGTATCGGTGAAAGTAGGGAGAATAAAACTGGATCTTGCTGGAAAGCCAAATAAATAATAGTCCTTGCACCACAAAGGCTACGGCATAAATACTGGCTAGCGGGGTTAAAGGCAGGTAAAAATGGTAGTGAAAATACACGCCTACCCAAATCCAGCACGCTGCCATAATCCGGCACACCGTTTTACTGCGATTGTTCTGGTGCAACAACCACAGCAACCATAAACAAATGATCAGGGAAGAAATTTGCAAGGGCCAGCTTTGGTGATTGTAGTCTGCAACAAATTGCAGATAGTTATCGACCTTCAATGTAAAAAAATCTGACAATGCGCTAGTAGACGAATCCGTCACAATATTGACTCCGTTTCATTTTCGGTTACCGGTTTGATGATGCAGAATATATGAATCGACTCCTGAAAATGCCTTGCAAACATCAGTGTTGGCGTACGAAAAACAAACGGCGTTTTCGTCCGGTTAAACTCATATCGCTAATGCAAAGCAATAAATAGGCCAAAAATCAAAGGGATAGAGAACTTTACAATGCTACATCATTTCTTCTGTAGAGAAGATAAGCAGCCACTGGACTATTGTTGATTAAAATCGGGACGGCGAGCAAATTTACCCAGATAGTAAAGCAATAATACCACTCCACAGAGCAGTACATTGGAATAGAACAGGGTAGGACCATCCCATTGTTTCAGGATCAGTCCACCTGCGTATGGAGCGAAGGCAAATCCCAGCGAAAATAGTGACGCCGCGCCAAAATAAGCACCTTTCATATGACTGGGTGCCAGCCTGTCGACCTGAATATTCATAGTTGGAAACAAAATGGCTTCACCCAGACTCATCACAAAAATAGCGGCTATCCAGCCCCAATAAAGATTGATTGGGTTTATTGCTAACATCAGCTGTCCTAGTGCCAGCAGTAGCATTCCGAAACAGACTCGCTGGTTAAGGCTGTATTTACCCAGCAGTTTAAGCAGAATAAATTGAAACAGAATAATAGTCAGTGCATTGGTTAGAATAATGGCACTAATGAGTTCAACCACTTCAGGCATGCCAGCATGATTGAGATACTGGATCAATGAGGTATCCATATGGGCATATATGTACAGCACCAGAATGTTGCCCAGCACTAATAGCAGAAACGTCTGATCGCGTGCCAGTAATCCCATCGTCTTACTTAGGCTGAAAGGATTTTTAGTGAATTGTTTGTCCAGCCCGGGCTTTAGATGAAATCCCCATAATACAGCTAAAGTGAGTATCAAAAATACCAATGCAGTCGCATAAAAAGTCGTTTGTTGGGCAGTAATGCCTAGCCAGACACCAGCTAAAGGACCCACGGCCGCCCCGACGTTGATAGCAAAATAGCGAAACTGCAGGGCAAATTCGCGTACCTCCATTTGTGGTAGTAGGTCACTCATCAGTGCTTTGGCCGCCGGATCCCATATTTCCTTGCTGACCGAACACAAGATCATGCTTATTGCATAAAGAACCAGTGCCTCAGCTTCGGCCAGCAGCGAGAATCCACCTATCGACAGTAAACCGGCCGCCAATAGCATATTTCGCCGCCCGAATTTGTCCGTTAGCGTGCCACTGTAAAAACCGATAAATATTGCCACCGTTGCAGCGATAGTGAGTATCAAGCCAACTTGCCATTCATTTAGCCCAAATTGCTGGTATAAAATAATCGCCATAAAAGGCCACACCATAAAAAAGGTGCCACGCGAGAAAAACACCCCAATGATCAGGATCCAGACAAGAGGCGGGAATTGGCGTAACCAGGTTAGAAACATTCAGCAAGGCCTGACATGAACTGCGGCTAAATAAAGTACGTAGTTTATATAAACAGCGAGATACGAACAATCTAATCCTGCCAATAGCAGTATTAACCTGATCTCGATGTATGGATTGAGGTTAGTTAATAGTGCACCAAGTAGGTTGGTGGATTTATAAGCAATAAAATGGGTTATTGACTATGCTAGAGGCTGCTTATTTTTCATTCAATACTGCTGGCTGGCATCTCTTCTTTCCATAAGGCAGATTAACTTACTTACAAGTCCAAGGAGGGGGGATCTTTTGAACCCTAGAACACACATATGACAGCACTTAACCCGGGTATCCAGTTCAGAGAAACCATGAGTGGCGGATTTTCGCTAGAGACCATAGACTACAAGATTGGCTGTGAGCAGGGGCAATGGGCCGGCACCGAATTGGCCATGCACGCTCAGGTGGATATTGATGATATTGATCAATTTATCTCGGATCGGGCACATCCTGGCCGGTTGTCCGGCAGTATTGACTTTCCGCCAATGGGTAAAGGCATCCAAGCGCATAGCGGTTTATTCAACCTGTTTTATCCCAGTGATGATCCCACAGTCAAATTAATGGTGTATGAGCTGGGTTTTGTGCATCAGGGTCAGCAATATTATTTAGCCGGCAAAAAAGAAGTACGTGATGATACCGGCTTCGATCTCTGGTCAGATACCACAACCTTGTATACCTCATTACATTCTGGCACTGATAAGTCAGCTCAAGTGGTAGGAGCCGGTATTTTGCGTCTGGGCGTGACTGATTTAATCAGGCTGGTATCGACCATTAACGTGCTTAACGCCGAGTCTGCAGCGGATAAGTTAAAGACAGTGGGAAAATTCGGCCATTTCTTTATGGGCGAATTGTGGGACACCTACGCCAAGCATTTTTAATTCCGGCATATTATGCGGATATTGTCTAAAATTTGTCACAAACAAAGATATTTATCCTCGCCACCATGTTTTTATTAAATGTCGGAAAATGCAGGGAACGAATATCAAATAGGGGAAAACGGGAGGGAACATGGCGGTGCAATACGATTACCAGGCCATTGTCATCGGCAGTGGCTTTGGCGGAGCAGTCAACGCTTGCAGGTTAGCCAAAAAGTGGCCAGCGCAGGTCATGCTGTTAGAGCGCGGCAAACGCTATCCAATGGGATCATTCCCGCGTAAACCCCACGATATGGCAAATAATTTCTGGAACCTTGCCGAGGAGCCCCGTCAGCGTCCCGCCAATATTGACACTAAAGATATGGACGGCATGTTTGATATTCAGCATTTCGATCATATGGACGCGGTGGTATGTGCCGGTTTGGGTGGGGGATCGCTGATCTACGCCAATGTATTCTTGCAACCGCCGGACGAGGTGTTTGATCACCGATGGCCGCAAACTTGTAAGAAAGCGGATTTACAACCTTATTACCAAGTGGCGAAGTCTGTGCTGGGAGCCAGGCCAGTGCCGCAAAATAGTGATCCCAGACGTCAAATTATCCGCACCGGACTTTTTGAGAATTTTGCCAAGCATGAAGGACGCGAGTCGCAACTCGTCGACATCAACGTGTTTTTTGGCAACGATTTTGAGCAACCGCTGGATATTGGCGTACAGCAGAAAAATCGCTACGGTGCAGTACAAACCTCTTGTGTGTATTGTGCTGAATGTGACGTGGGCTGCAATACCCACTCGAAAAATACCACCGATCTCAATTATCTGTTTGTGGCTGAGCATCAATATCAGGCCGAGATTAAAACCAGCATGGTGGCCGAAAAAATTGTGCCGTTAAACGAGCAAGGACAGGACGATAATACCGCCACAGGTGAATGGGGCTATCGGGTTTACTGGCTGGATTTGACTAATAACAAAGTGCAATGCAGTGCTGTTACCCGGCGGGTGATCGTATCGGCAGGCACCTTGGGTACTAATGAACTGTTGCTGCGTTGCCGCGATATTTATCAAACTTTGCCGCTTATAAATCAACAGCTTGGCCAGCACTTTTCTGGTAACGGAGACTTTTTGGCGTTTGTAATTAATGCTGACAAGCCAGCCGATCCTAACTACGGTCCGGTGATTACCCAAAAAATCGATTACAATTTGTTTAGTGATTTTGACAGAAGTAAAGCCTTTATCCTCGAGGATGCCAGCTATCCTAATTTTGCCGCCTGGTACACCGAAGGCCTGAAGCCCGGCTTTTCCCATTTGCGGGCGCTATGGCGCACTATCCGGGTTTTTATTCAACGTTTTATCGGCGGGGCGACTACTGGCAAGGTGGGTTATGCATTTAGCCAATTACTCAAAGGTGATATGTCATTTAACAGCGCGGTATTGTTGTGCATGGGGCTGGATAACAGTGAAGGAAAAATAGCACTGGATAGCTCAGGCGTGATTAATATTAACTGGCCGTATAAACAAAATATGAGTCTGTACCAGGCCATTTTGGATATGGGCAAACGCTTTACTCGCTGGGCGGGGGGTAAGCATTTTATACCTCTTCCCAATTGGCTTTGGCCCATGCGTAGCAATGTTACGGTGCACGCATTAGGCGGATGCCGATTGGCCGATGAGCCATCCCAGGGGGTAACCAGTGCCGAAAAGGACAAATTTGGCCAGGTATTTGGTTATACCGGGCTGTATGTGGCAGACGGTTCACTGGTCCCCACTGCCGTTGGAGCCAATCCGGTTGCTACTATTACCGCGTTATCCGAGAGAGTGGCTGAAGGGATCACCGGGATTACGCCTGATGCCGAAGGCGAACTATAGGGAAGTGTTATGAGTGCATGGCAAAAAATTAAACAGTCGGTAGTAAGCAGTAACCGTTCTGATCAGTTTCTGGAGGGGATTGTTCAACCTGACGAGAATCGCGGTAATCGTTTATGTGTGTCGGTGAGTGATATTCATCTGACTGATGGTACTGTGGGCTTTCAGAATCTCGGTGATCATGCCTGGCAACTTTTTTATAATTCAATTCTGCAACGCTGTAAAAACTATTATGTTGATGAAGTACTGTTTGTACTTGATGGTGATATTGTCGATATGATCCGCAGCAGTCGCTGGGTCGAAAACGGTATTTATCCCTGGGAGCGGCAACGCAGTGCTGAATTTTCTGCAGTGATTAACCAGATTATTCAGGATATCGTCGAGCATAAGCACAAATCCTTTTTCGATATGTTGAAAGCGTTGCCTGCAAGACTGAGAGAAGAAGCGGCGGTCAAACAGGTTAAGGTCGTGATTACCTTGGGTAATCATGATAAGGAATTGTTTTGTGATCAGCAGGCACTCAGCTATTTTTATGAACAGGCGTTAGGGATTAGGCTGGACGATATTTCACTGGCCGAAAGACAATTGATAGGTCGGATGTACGGTGATGAAGCAATGTTTGAAAGTTTATCCAGCGCACCTTATATGCCGTTTTATTATGGTGATACGGGTTTTCGTTTTTTTACTACCCATGGGCAGTGGCGAGACAAGGACAACAGCCGCAGTATCAAAGCCGAGGATGGCCTGCCAGGTTGGTCGGCCAGTGAAGGATGGCAAACAGAAAAATGGCAGCAGCTGGGTTATTCGCCTTTTTTATTACCCTGCTTTGGTGATTCGGTAGCTGCCGGAGTGTTATCGACTTTTATTTATAAGGTGAAAAGGCAACTGGATGAAAATGGCTGCCAGGATACTCGCCTAAACAGTATTTTGGATGAACTGGACTTATACCGCCCTACCTATGCTGCCTTGACCCGAATATTGAAAGAAACTAGTGATATGCGCAGTGACGGGCGAGGCGAAACGGCCATCAAGATAATTGAAGAAACCCTATATCATTGTATTATCGAGTGGTTGAGTTGGGATTTTACCTATCAGTCTACCTCTTCGTTTCGTGGCACATTATTACGCACCGGTAAACGCTTGCTTGAATGGTTGAGATCAATGGGACATGGGTTGGAAATTAAAGGTCTAGCCAGTTTATTGAGGATAATCGAATTTCTGAATCAGTTCTTTCGTCGAAGCATTACACTCAACGAAATGGGACGATTTCCCGCCTTTATGCCAGAATATCGCCATTATCAGTTCCAGATCCATGGCGAAGGGCATACGCATATGCCGCTACAGGAACAGCCTAATATTGAAGGATTACGTTCCAGTACCTACATTAATTTCGGCACTTGGCGAGATCAGATAGTGATTAGAAAAGATCGCGGTTATCGGCGTCAGGGAGTGCTCAGAGCTCTGTATATTCTGGATTTGGTAAACCGCTGCGATGATCCTGGTCAACCCCCTCGTACGTTTGATTATTTTGTTGAAGATGTGGTGAACTGGGGTGACTTCAAAGATGCCTTGAATGAATGCGGTAAGGTTCAGATGAAGTTCTAATCGGGGAGGGAGCAATGTTGCTGACAGGTAAACTACTGTATACAGCGGTGTTATTGATGTTAGCGGTGAATACCGGCGTGGCGAATACCCAGAATGCCAGTATCGCCGCTGACAAAAAACAGCAAGTGATAGAAATTCATCGAAAGGTGATTACGCAACTGGTGCAATCTGCAGATGTGCAACAATGCCTTGACCGTGAGCAACATAAAGCTGATTCACTGCAGACCATCTTGCAAATCGATCAAAAATGGCCCACTCAGGTTCAGTATGTTCATCGGGTTATCGAACATCCTTGCGCCAAGCTGTTCAAACAATATATTCAGGATCCGGTCTATCACTTTTCTGAAATTATGCTGACAGATGACAGCGGAGCATTGGTAGCGGCTTACCCAAGACCCAGTGACTATTGGCAAGGTGACGAGCAAAAATTTATTCAGCCAGCGGCGACGAGTAAAAAGTATATTAGCCATGAGGACTGGGATGCCAGTACCGGAACATTCTCCTTTTTTATCAGCGTACCGGTTTTTTATTCACAGCATTTTGCCGGCGTGTTGATCACCGGCATTAATGTGACGACAGAGTATCTGGATCAATTGTCGATGCAGGAATTACTGATAATTGATGTTAAACCCGAAGACGAAAGTAATATCAAGCCGGACCAATAAATGATTACTCAAAACGCGTTCAGCGGCATACCCTGTTAACATCCTAATTTATCCGCATAGGCAAACAAGGCCGGTGCCCCTCCGGTATGCCAGAACAAGATATTGTCATTGCTGCTGAATTGATTGGTTCTAATCATATCTAGCAGTGCGCTCATTGCTCTGGCAGTATACACCGGGTCTAGCAGGATCCCTTCGGCGGTGGCTAATAGTGAAATCGCGGCCTTGTCCTGTTGGCTAATAACGCCGTAACCTTGCCCGATATAGTGATTATTCAGCTGAATATCCGCGCTATCCAACTTCACTTGGGCGTTGATCATCGTTGCAGTTTGATTGGCTAAAGTCAGGATCTTGTCCTGTAACGGCACAGCATCGCCTTCACCTTTATCATTATTGATGCCGATAATCTGGCACTGGCTGTTAAATATTTTGGCCCCCAGCGCTAGTCCGGCATGGGTACCGCCGGAACTCGACGCGAAGACAATATGGGTGAATGAGATTTGCTGCTGTTGCTGCTGAAGTTGCAATTCTTTAAACGCCTCCAGGTAAGCCAGAGCTCCCAGTTCGTTTGAACCCCCGTAAGGCACAACATAAGGTTGTTTTCCTTGGCTTTTAAGTTGTTTGACTAATTCGGGGATATCTTCACCTTTACGATTTTCGCCCGCCCAATGCACATGGGCACCAAACAGGTTATCCAATAACAAGTTACCGGTTATTGCTGGCGGGGCCTCTCCGCCCAATACCAGATGGCATTCCATTTGCAGCTTCGCCGCCGCGGCGGCGGTTTGGCGGCAATGATTAGACTGACCTGCGCCTGCGGTAATGATGGTATCCGCTCCTTTTTTCAGTGCGTCAGCCAAAATAAACTCGAGTTTGCGGGTTTTATTGCCGCCTAATGCCAGACCAGTTTGATCATCCCGTTTGATGTACAGTTTGGGGCCACCTAAACGGGCCGTTAATTGCTCAAGTTCAGCCACCGGGGTGGGCAAAAAAGCTAACTTCTGTTTACTCATAGGTGTGTAGGTCATGGTATTCCTCGTCGATTCTAATGGACTTCAGTGAGCTGATAACCGAGATCTTTTAACTGCTGTAATACCCCATTTTTACCAGCCAGATGTAATGCTCCCACCAGAATCATTTCGGTTTCTGGAGTGTCCAGCATGTGTTTAATCGCCGGAATCCAGTTGTTGTTTCTGCTCAAAATCAGGTTGTTATATACAGAGGGAAAATCCCGCTGCATAGGGATTAAAAGTTCTTTTGCCATACTATCGAATTGCCCCATGCGCCACTGGTTGCGCATGCTATCCAGTTGCTGTTGCACGTTATTGATCTCTTCCAAAGAATACAGCACATAATGATCTTCCTGGCCTTCTCCTAGAGAAGCCAGAAATTCGAGCTGCTGCCGGGGTGTTTCAAAATACAGATGAGCTTTTTGTTCATCATCTGAACGGTCATAAAAATATTGATCGACGCCGTCGTTGCTTAACCCCATGATCCTGAACTCGATAACAGTCAGCATAAGAGCCAGAAACGCCGGTTTAAAATGAATAACGGTATCAAGTGTCATACCACGGCTTTGCAGGTGTTGTTCAACCTTTTGCAGTGTTTCAGGTTTCAATATATCCCTAAGCGTTGTGCCATCCTGATAGGTAAGCAATTGCATACTTAGCTGTTGAAATTCGCTGGATTGCAGCTTGCCGATATCGGTTTCAAACACCAGTATTTCGGCCTGTTCGTAAGCCTGATCAAAAGCCGTCGGTAGCGGGAAATCCTGCTGGGTCAGCATATGCATGGTGCCCCCAATATAGAGCTTGTTGTTGCCGTTAGTAATCTGCCAGACAGGGGAGTCGGCCAATGCTGAAAAACTGATGGCGCTGGCTATAATGAGTGTGAACAACTTTTGCACTGCGTGCCTCTGTGAAAAATGGTCGATAAACACAAGAGTCTATCAGTTTTAGTCCAGATAGTGATAGTTGCTAAACGGGTAAGGGGTTGATTACAGCAAGGATTCGGTTCCAACCGAATAACGGCGACGCAGCTTGTCTATTAAGGTCTTATTGTCCTGCATCCATAAATTGAACATTTGCAGAATTTCAGGATATTCAATAGTGGCCAGGTGGTAGGAATAGTTGTCGTAGCCCGCATCTTTCTCAAAGATTAGATAATGTTTAAGCTTATTCAGTTCCAGCCACTTTCTGACAAAATCAAGATGGGCATAGACAGTATCCACTCGACCCGCTTTGAGCATACCTAGTGATGCATCTGTATCGATCGTTTCAATCAACTGGTAGGGAAATTCGGAGTAAGGGGAATTTAATTCCGGCAGAGTATAGCCAGCAACAGTGGCGACGATTTCAAAAGGTTTTCCAGCGCTTTCGCTTCGTCGTACGAAACCTGAGCGACTGATAAGAATGGCGTCTGAGAAGTGTAATCTACCGGAAGGATTATCTGCCCAGGCGGGGTTTGATGGCAAAATGAAATCGACTTGGCCATTCTCCAATAGTCGTGCATTACGTTTTATCGGGGTGGATGCCATTTCAAACTCGATCCCGCTGTCATTGGCGAAATGGCGCATCAGATCGGGCAAAAATCCAGCCATATTGCCTTGAACGCGAAAATATTGCGGGTCGTAATGTCCTTGCGGAAAAGTTAATTTAAAACTGGCGTAGGCTGTCGTCAGCTGTGACCATCCGATTGTCAGAACAATAATCCATAGGCGCTTCTTCATGCTTTTCCCAACTATCTGGTTTTATCATGATAGAAGTCAGATTGCGATGACGGCAAACTGACTTAGATAATCTTAGATTAGTCGTAAATTCAATGATTTGCGAACATATACCTATGTGGTTCCGAATCCGACATTTTAAACTGGTGTAGGTATACAGCAGGTTTCCGCGCAGCGTCCGCTAATCAGTCCTGATTTGCTGCTGTATGGAACCTGCTATTAAGAATCCTGGCGGGAAGACAGAACTAACTAGGTCGGGTAACTATTTTTTCAGCGGAGAAATAGTCAGCTCAACGCGCCGGTTTTGTTGCCTGCCACTTTCGGTGCCGTTATCTGCAATCGGCATCGACTCACCAAAGCCCTGAGTGGTAACCCTACGGGCATCAACACTATGCTGAATAAGATAATTTTTTACGCTGTTGGCCCGATTAAGTGACAACTGCTGGTTATAAGCATCGTTACCCACATTGTCGGTATGTCCGGTAACGTGCAGAACGGTTTTTTCAAAACGGTTTAATACCGTTACCACATCATTCAAAATCGGACCAAAGTTGCTGACAATATTGGCGCTGCCGGTCGCAAAAGTGATATTACCGGGCATAATTAAACGCAGATTGTCACCGTCCCGCTCAACGGAAACACCGGTATCTGACAGTTCTTCCCTGAATTCCTGCTCTTGTTTATCCATATAGGAACCAATAGCGCTACCGGCCAGTGCGCCTACAGCAGCTCCCCATACATAACGACTTTTGGCATTGTCACCAGTAGCTTTACCTAGTACTGCACCAACAACGGCACCGATACCGGCACCTTTTTGAGTATTGCTGGCGTTGGTTGCGCAGCCGCCAACCGATAACGTGGTAAAAATAACCGCTACAACAAGTTTACGCATATTATTTTCCTTTGTGCTTAAGTGAGAGAAAAGTAGCTATGAAAAGTGTATTAGATTTTGGCTGAACTAGAGATGAATTAAACAGGTCCGCTTAAATCAACCGATTTCAGCGGACCTTTTTATATGTGTACCGAGCGAGTTTATGCTAACCAGGCAGGAATATTTTTCTCATAGCTATCGATATGCTGGCTTAGCTCCAGTGTTTGACCTATTGCATCCAGCCCTTTGAGTAGCGAATTTTTATGCGCAGGGTCAATTTCAAAAGGATAAACCTCGCCGTTGCAAATTACCTGTTGATCTGACAAGTTGACACTGATTGGCGTGGCCGGGTCCTGTTGCACCGCAGCGAAAATTGCATCCATTTGGCTATTGCTCAGCCGCACCGGTAACAGTTGATTGTTGATGCTGTTGGCATAGAAGATATCGGCAAAACTGGTGGCGATCACCACTTTGAAACCGTAATCGGTCAGGGACCAGGGCGCGTGTTCACGGCTTGAGCCACAACCGAAGTTCTGACGAGTGAGCAAGATACTGGCGCCTTGATGTTGGGGTTTATTTAACACAAATTCAGGATTGGGTTCTTTTTCGTGCAGATCGAGATAACGCCAGTCATGAAATAAATGTTTGCCATAACCGCTGCGGGTAACGGCGGTTAAAAACTGTTTGGGGATAATCTGATCGGTATCCACATTGGCCTGATCCAGAGGAACGGCAGTACCGGTATGTAAATCTATTCCAGCCATTTTTATGCTCCTTTTAACTGGCGAACGTCGACAAAATGACCATGTAATGCTGCGGCGGCGGCCATTGCCGGACTCACCAGATGGGTGCGGGCCCCACGACCCTGACGGCCTTCGAAGTTACGGTTACTGGTGGACGCGCAACGATCGCCGGGTTGCAAAATATCGTCATTCATACCCAGGCACATTGAACAGCCGGGTAAGCGCCATTCGAATCCGGCATCAATAAATATTTTGTCTAAACCTTCACTTTCTGCCTGCTGTTTAACTTGCGCCGATCCCGGCACCACAATCGCCGTAACGGATGGATTTACTTTACCCAGTTTGGCAATATGGGCTGCGGCGCGCAGATCTTCGATACGACTATTAGTACAGGACCCAATAAATACATGATTGACCGATACATCAGACAACTTTTGTCCGGCGGACAGCCCCATATACTTGAGCGCGCTAAGGCATGAAGCTAGTTCAACATCGTTAGGCATGCTTTCTGGAGCAGGTACCGGCTCATCCACTGCTACCACCTGTCCCGGGTTGGTACCCCAGGTCACTTGTGGCTTGATTGACTCTGCTGGCAGTTCTACCACAGTATCGAAAGTGGCACCGGGGTCAGAATGCAGGCTTAACCAATATTCACAAGCGGCGTGCCAGTCTTCGCCTTTAGGCGCAAATTCTCGCCCTTGCAGATAATCCAGTGTGGTTTGATCCGGTGCAATTAGACCGGCCTTGGCACCGGCTTCGATGGTCATATTGCAGATAGTCATGCGCTCTTCCATCGACAGGGCTTCAATCGCCGAGCCACAATATTCGATTACATGACCGGTGGCTCCGGCATGACCAATTTTGCCGATAATTGCCAAAATAATATCTTTAGCGGTGACGCCTAAGCCCAACTTGCCATCAACCTGTACTTTCATGCTTTTCGCCTTGCCCTGTTTCAGGGTTTGGCTGGCGAATACATGCTCGACTTGTGAGGTACCAATACCAAAAGCGAGCGCGCCAAATGCACCGTGAGTGGCGGTATGCGAATCTCCGCAAACTACCGTCATACCAGGCAGAATCAGGCCCAGTTCCGGACCGATAACATGCACGATCCCCTGTTTCTGATGCCCGACCGGATAAAGCTGAATGCCGTTTTCTTGGCAGTTTTCAGCCAGCGTACGTAACTGTAGCGCGTTGGTCGGGCCACAGGCATCAATCGCCAATGAACGGGTCGAGATACTGTGATCCATGGTGGCAAAGGTTTTATCCGGACGGCGCACCTTGCGATTTTTTTCTTTTAATCCGGCAAACGCCTGCGGAGAGGTCACTTCATGGATCAGGTGACGATCAATATAGATCAGGCAATCATCACCGTCCTGATGGACCAAGTGGGCTTCCCAGACTTTGTCATATAAATTTTTCGTCATTAGTGCGCACCTTTAATAAGTTTTATGATGTAGTCACCGATTTCGGCGGTGCTTTTAGCCAGATGACGCTTATCTTGGCTAAGTAATTCAACACTTAATACGCCATCTTCCAGGGTTTTTAACACGGCCTGTTCAATGGCATCGGCGGCTTCATTCTGTTGCAGGCTGAAACGCAGTAACATGGCCGCAGACAATATTTGCGCGACGGGATTGGCAATTCCCTTACCGGCGATATCCGGCGCGGAGCCGCCTGCCGGTTCGTACATGCCAAAGCCATCCTGATTGATGCTGGCAGAGGGCAGTAAACCCATGGAGCCGGTAATAATGGCACATTCATCACTGATAATATCGCCAAACAGGTTGGAACAAAGCATGACGTCAAAATCGGACGGGTGACGGATTAGCTGCATGGTAGCGTTATCAATATAGATATGTTCCAGCGTGACCTCGGGATAATCTTTAGCAACCTCTTCGACTACTTCACGCCATAAACGGCTGCACACCAGTACGTTGGCCTTGTCCACCGAGGTCACTTTTTGGCGGCGTAGTTGCGCGGCTTCAAATGCCTGAATGGCGATGCGACGAATTTCGCGGCGAGAATAACGCATGGTATCGAAGGCAAACTCTTCTTCGCCTTCCCCTTGCATGCCTTTGGGTTGTCCAAAATAAATACCGCTGGTGAGCTCACGTACTACCAGCACGTCAAAACCACTGGCGGCAATATCGGCACGCAGTGGCGACAAATTTTCCATACCTGGATAAATCTTGGCCGGCCGCAAATTACCAAACAAATCAAAATGACCACGCAGGGCTAACAGCGCAGCGCGTTCGGGGCGTTTTTCCAGCGGTAAACTGTCCCATTTGGGGCCGCCTATAGAGCCAAATAATATTGCGTCGGCCTGTTCGCAGCCTTGCAGGGTTGATGCGGGCAGAGCTTCACCGTGATTATCAATAGCAATACCACCGACATCGTGGTGGGTTAAATTAAATTTGAGATTAAATTTTTCACTTACCGTATCCAGCACCCGAATGGCCTGCACCATCACTTCCGGACCTATTCCATCTCCCGCCAAAACGGCTATGTTGTATTCAGACATTTATATTCCAACTATCTTTTGTTGCTGTTGTTTGTGTTGATCGATTTGATCGGCCATGTGGGTATTATTCAGCACGTATATCAGGGCTTTTACCCCAGATTCAACGATATCAGTGGCCAGACCAATTCCGTTAAAGCGCCGTCCCTTGTATTCTGCTACCACACTAACCTGTGCCAAGGCGTCGGCTCCTTCGCCTTTTGAATCCAGTTTAAAGTCGACAATATCCAGCCCGTCAATACCGGTGGCCTTGATAATGGCATTGTAGGCTGCATCCACAGGTCCATTCCCGATGGCCGTTTCAGTGGCTTCCTTATCGCCCATTTTGATCTGGACAGTAGCGGTCGGGACAATGCTTTTACCCGAGTTGGCATGTAAATAACCCAAGGCATAGTAAGCCTGCTGGTGTTTTTGCTGATCAAAAAACACCAGGGCTTCCAGATCGTAATCAAATACCTGCCCCTTTTTATCAGCCAGGGTCAGGAAACTTTCGTACAAGGCATCCAGATCATAGTCGGATTCCTTGTAACCCAGTTCATGCATGCGATGCTTAATTACGTGACGGCCGGAGCGTGAGGTCAGATTGAGGTTGTTTTTATTAATACCGACACTTTCCGGTGTCATGATCTCGTAGGTATTTTGTGATTTCAGTACGCCGTCCTGATGAATTCCCGAAGAATGGCTAAAGGCATTGGCACCCACAATGGCTTTATTGGCCTGAACCGGCATATTACACAATTGACTGACCAGCTTGGAGGTCCGGGATATTTCCTGGCTGTTAATGCCAGTGTGTACGCCCAACATGGCCTGGCGCGTCTGGATAATCATCGCCACTTCTTCCAATGAACAGTTACCAGCCCGTTCGCCTAAACCGTTAATGGTACATTCTATTTGGCGAGCCCCTTGTTGCACGGCACTTAATGAATTGGCCACTGCCAGCCCAAGATCATTGTGGCAGTGCACCGAAATCACCGCCTTGTCGATATTGGGTACCCGGTTAAACAGGTTGTGAATAATACCGCCAAACTCGGTGGGGATGGTGTAGCCGACAGTATCGGGAATATTTACCGTCGTCGCGCCGGCGTTAATCGCTGATTCCACCATACGGCATAGATAATCGATATTGGTACGTCCGGCATCTTCACAGGAAAACTCGACATCGTCGGTATAGCGTCTGGCATGTTTAATCGCACCAACGGCCATGTCCAGTACTTCATCCTGGGACTTACGTAATTTGGCTCCTACATGAATATCCGAGGTAGCAATGAAGGTATGAATACGGAACTGTTCAGCCACTTTTAAGGCCTCGCCGCAGGCATCAATATCTTTGAGCATCGCCCGTGACAACCCGCACACCGTCGAATTTTTTATCTGTCGGGCGATTTCTTGCACCGACTGAAAATCGCCGGGAGAGGAAACCGGAAAACCGGCTTCGATAATATCCACCCCCAAACGTTCAAGCGCGAGGGCGATCTGCAGTTTTTCTTTTATCGTCAGACTAGCAGGTAAGGCTTGCTCGCCATCCCGTAACGTAGTGTCGAAAATTAAAACACGATCATTCATTTTGTTACCCTCGTTGTTGTTGTGAGTGGTCGAGTCCTAATCAAAGTGATTTGGCTCATTCTATGTTAAGACTTCCGATCCTGGCGCAGAGTCAAAAAAAAACCCGTGCCATGCACGGGTTTTTCTAATCTGGTTGCCTGCTTTAAATACAACCTACCCGTGCAATCTCGCTGCCATAAGGAGTAGGATTAGAAGCAGGTTGTTGTACATTCTTTGCGCTCATTCAGCATTCAATACAATAGTATGTGTATTAGTAGCTTTTATCGGTTAATCCGTCAACCTTTGTGAGTCAGGAAGGTATATATTTATTTGGAATTAATATGCAGGTAAAGAGTATATTTATGTGATTAATAACGGCATAACCATGCAGATATATCTTCATATATAAGGTTAAGCTAATTTTTACAGGAAGAAGGTTTTTGCTGATTTGAGCAGGGTATTCGGGATAGAATTCTTACCCTTAGCCAATTTCTGTTTGACGAAATAACATTAAGTGATGTGCAAATGAAAATATGGGTCGATGCCGACGCCTGTCCTGTAGTGATTAAAGAAATACTGTTTCGTGCCGCCGAACGCACCAAAATGCCAATGACATTAGTGGCAAACCAGTATATCCGTACGCCGCCATCCAAATACATTAACGCTATTCAGGTGCAATCTGGTTTTGATGTGGCGGACGATGAAATTGTGCAACGCTTAACGGCCGGTGATTTAGTCATTACCAGTGATATTCCGCTGGCCGCCGAAGTCATCGACAAAGGGGGTTATGCATTAAACCCCAGAGGCGAGTTGTACACTGCCAGCAATGTCAGGGCACGGCTGAACATACGTGATTTTATGGACACCATGCGTGCCAGTGGCGTGAATACTGGCGGCCCTCCGGCACTGAGCCAAAGTGAGCGCAAGATGTTTGCAGATGAACTGGATAAGTGGTTAACCAGAAATGCGGCTAAGTAACTGGTCAAACACCAGTCTAAACCGTTAGAATTAACCTAATAAAATTAAATAGCCTGTCAATCACATTCTAAAGGCTGTTCCAAGCAGTATGAGAGCATAATCCAATGGGAAGAAAATTCGAAGTTCGCAAGGCCTCTATGGCGAAAACACAAGGGGCAAAAACCAAGGTTTACTCCAAGTACGGTAAAGAAATCTATGTCTGTGCCAAAAGTGGCGGCACCGATCCTGTCGGCAATTTGGCGTTACGTCGCTTGATTGATAAAGCCAAGAAAGATCAAGTGCCCGCCCATGTTATTGATCGCGCAATCGAGAAAGCCAGTGGTGGAGGTGGTGAAGATTATGCTACCGCGCGCTACGAAGGCTATGGTCCGGGTAATTGCATGGTGATCGTGGATTGTTTAACGGACAACAATAACCGCACTATTACCGATGTACGTAATTGTTTTACCAAAACCGGCGCAAAAATCGGTGCGCAAGGGTCGGTAGCGCATATGTTCGAGCATCAGGCGATTTTTACTTTTGCCGGTGATGATGAAGATGCCATCCTGGAATTGCTGATGATGGCGGATGCCGACGTGACAGATATCGAACAGGAAGACGGGATGATTACTGTGTATGCACCACATACCGAATTCTATAAAGTCAAAACCGCATTAACTGAAGCTAATCCTGATATTGTGTTTGAAGCGGAAGAAATCACCTTTGAGCCACAAACCATGACCACTATCAGCGAAGAAGACTTACCCAACTTCGAGAAGTTTCTGGCCATGCTGGAAGACTGTGATGATGTACAACATGTGTATCACAATGCAGAAATGGCAGATTAAGCGCCCTGCATGCAATATAAAAATAATCCGGAACTACTGAGACGTTCGCAGGACAAAATCGGTATTTTGCTGACTAACCTGGGGACGCCGGATGCACCCAGCCGTTCGGCGTTAAAACGTTATTTGGCCGAATTTTTGGCCGATCCGCGGGTGGTGGAAACACCGCGATGGTTATGGTGGTTTATTCTCAAGGTGATCTTGGTCATCCGTCCGGCCAAGTCAGCCAAATCCTATCAGGAAGTCTGGACCAAAAGAGGCTCTCCTTTATTATTCCATACCCAGGATCAATGTGATGCAGTGTGCAACGCAATGAAACAACATAGCGATAATATCGTGGTGGAATTTGCCATGCGCTATGGTTCTCCTTCGATTGACTCCGCAATCGATAAGATGGTTGAGCAGGGAGTGGGAAAACTATTGGTTTTACCTTTATACCCGCAATACAGTGCCTCGACTAATGCCTCTACTTTTGATGCCGTATCGGCCAGTTTTCGTCGGCGTCGCTGGTTTCCTGAATTGCGTTTTATTAATCATTACTACCAAAGCGAAGACTATATTCAGGCGCAAGTCAGTAAAATTAAAGCCTATTGGCACGAGCATGGTCAGGCTGACAAATTGCTGTTTTCTTTTCATGGTATTCCGCAGAAATATGTTGATAAAGGCGATCCTTATCAGCAGCAATGTGTGGCCACTGCACAACGGGTTGCGCAACAACTGGGTTTGAATGAAGAGCAATATCTGACCACCTTTCAGTCCCGTTTTGGTCGTGAAGAATGGTTAAAACCCTACACAGATATGACCCTCAAGCAGTTGGGTGGTGAGGGAGTCAAGTCGGTGCAGGTGGTTTGTCCCGGTTTTTCAGCCGATTGTCTGGAGACCATCGAAGAAATTGGTATCGAGAACAGGGATTATTTCCTGGAAGCGGGAGGAGAAACTTATCAGTATATCCCAGCGCTAAATGCTGATCCTGAGCATATTCAGGCACTGACAAAACTGCTGCAATCGCATATTCAGGGTTGGTTTGAACTCTAGCCCTTGTTGCGGGAAATTTTCATCACGATAGGTCATGATTTACTGGCCGGTTGGTGATAAATTAACCAAAAAGAACGGAATATAGAATGCACCTATCAGCGGACAAGCGCGGTACCGAAGAAACTATTATCCTGTCACTCAGTGCTGCCAGCTTTTTCTGTCTGTTGCCCTTTTGTGTTATGCGTCTACTGTCCAATGACTGGACTATCGCTCTGCTGGATATTTTTGCTGTTTGTGCCATGGCGGCGATATATCTGTATGTCTACCGGACAAGAGAAACCCGTATTGCAGGTTGGGCTTTATTAGCTTTCTATTTGCTTGTGCTATTTTGCACCATTTATTTAAAGGGCAGCGCACAACTTGTATGGGTTTATCCGGTTATTGTTGCACTGTTTTTTGTATTAACACCTAAAATCGGCGTGCTGTTTGCGTTGATATTACTGTTGGCACTGTTGCCGGTGATTTTCCGGGAAACCCAACTGGTTGCTGCTAGCGCCTTCTACATTTCGGCTATTGCCACTACGGTATTCAGTTTTGTATTTGCCTCTAAAACACGCGAACAGCGCAATCAACTTATTGCTTTGTCAGTCAGCGATCCGCTCACGGGAGTAGGTAATCGACGGGCGCTGGATGACAAGTTACGCGAGGTTGTGCGCAGTCAGACTCGCACCCAACGACCAGTTTCGATGCTCCTGTTTGATTTGGACCGCTTTAAAGCCATTAATGATCAGTTTGGTCACGCAGAAGGGGACAAAATTCTGGTCAAGCTGGTGCAAGTGATATTAAAACGTATCCGTGCTGCTGATAGCCTGTACCGTTTTGGCGGTGAAGAATTTGTGATTGTCACCGACAATACCGCTCTGGATGCTGCGGCACAACTGGCAGAAAACATTCGTGGCGATATTGAACAATCCTGTTTATCAGAGCATTACCCTATTACCGTATCATTAGGAATTGCGCAGTATCAGCCCGGTGAAACGGGGTATGATTGGTTGGGACGGGCAGATAAAGCTATGTATCAGGCTAAAAATGCAGGACGCAACGCCAGCTGCGTGGCCCCGGCTAGCTGATATTAATGGACAATAAAAAACGGCAATGGTGATTGCCGTTTTTTTTCAGCGCATGTATGCGCGTTAGATCATAAGCAGTCCCGCCAGAATATAGGCGATAAAGGTCAACACCCCGCCAACCAATGCATAGGGTAACTGGGTACGAACGTGTTCCAGCAAATCACAACCAGATGCAATCGAACTGACAGCAGTGGTATCCGATATGGGCGAACAATGATCGCCAAATACCCCGCCGCCGAGAATCGCTGCCAGGATGAGTTCGGCAGGTAAGCCCAGATTGATCACCAGCGGCATACCGATAGGGATCAGGATGGCAAAGGTTCCCCACGAAGTGCCGGTAGAAAACGAAATCAGTGCGCCGGCCAAAAACAGCATGGCGGGTACGATAAACAGCGGTAACGAGTCGGCAACCAGCCCGGCGATAAAGGTTCCGGTACCCAATTGTTTTAAACTGGTGCCCAGTGCCAGCGATAACAACACTATGGTCACCAAAGGTAATAGCTCACCCATACCTTTAAAACCTATTTCAATCAGTTCTTTATGCCGGTATTGACCGGATGTACGCATTAAAACATAAGACACCAGACAGGCCAGACTGGTGGCATACAAAACCGATTTGGAACCGTCTCCATCGGTCAGTTGGCCGTTGCCTGTCCACAGCATAAAACCAACCATACTGATCACCATAGTCATCAACGGCAACAGCATAAAGCGGGCTTTGGTGGCAGGTTGTTCGATTTCGGTATGAGCTAATGTAGCTTGAGGATTTTTCTCTGCCTGGGCCAGGGTGCCATAGGTTTTGCCGCTTATAACGGTATACAGCACTAAAATCAGCGCAATGATGGCGTAAAAGTTCAGTGGAATAGTGCCGATAAGGGTGGAAACTGATGATTCCGGCAAGTCATAATTGCCCAACAAGGCTAGAATATAAGCCCCCCAACCGTTCAACAAAATCAGGATGCAAATCGGTGCACTGGTGCTGTCGATAATATAGGCTAAACGTGCACGGCTCATATTAAATTTATCAAATAGGCCGCGGGACAAAATACCGGCTGTGAGTACACTCAAATTGGATTCGATAAATACCACCACACCGGTAAAAAATGACAACAACCCTACCTTACGCGGGCTGTTGGCTATACCACCATTAATTAATTTGGATACCAGTGCCGTTACGCCGCCTGAATAGCGCATAAAGGCCAGTAACGAACCGACTAGCAGGGAGAATATCAGAATGCGGGTATTACCGGCTGAAGAAAAGACACCAACAATACGTTCCAGCGTATTGATCAATCCTGAAAAAGGCGTGTAGAGCTCAACGCCCACTTGCGATAGCAATAAAATTTCTGACGAGGCCAAAGCGACAAATAAGGCCAAAATGACCTCTTTACGCCAGAATACGACGATAATTGCCAATATTGGCGGTAAAACAGTTAACCAGTTACTCACAGTGTTAATACCCTTGTTATTTTTAGATTGGTTAGAAGACGGGTTGATCTTGGCTGTTAACCCCACAGCAAAGATAAATACATCCTCTTTATACCATTATTATGAATAAATTATTACTCAGAATGTGTCTGAGGCGAATATGAAAGATAAGCGCCCCCTATTAGTTTTGTGCTTAAACCGGTAGAATTGGCGCCAACTCTATCCTGACGCAAGATAATCCGTGAAATCTGACCAATTTGCCAGCCTTAATCTGTTACCTGCCCTGGAACAAAACCTGACGACACTGGGTTTTACTCAAATGACCGAGATTCAGGCGCAGAGCTTGCCACCCATCTTAGCCGGAAAAGATGTCACTGCACAGGCCAAAACAGGCAGCGGAAAAACCGTGGCTTTTGCTATCGGCTTGCTATCCCGCCTGAACGTTGAACGATTTTGTATCCAGTCTGTGGTGCTGTGTCCAACCCGTGAATTGGCCGAACAAGTTGCCATCGAGATCCGTCGTGTAGCCCGTTTTATTCACAATATCAAGGTGTTAACCCTGTGTGGTGGGATGCCAATGGGTCCGCAAATTCAGTCGCTGGAACACGGTGCACATATTGTAGTCGGTACACCGGGACGGATTATGGACCATCTATCCCGTGGTCGCTTGCAACTGGATAACGTCAATTGTCTGGTCCTGGATGAAGCAGACAGAATGCTGGATATGGGGTTTGAAGACGAAATGGCTGCGGTGATAGCCAACGTCCCGGCGGATCGCCAAACTTTGCTGTTTTCGGCCACTTATCCTCCGGCAATAGAGAAAATGAGTGCCGAAATCCAGCGGGACACTCAGTGGGTCACTGTCGAGTCGACTCACAGTGCCAACAAGATTGAACAATATTTTTACGAGATTGAAGATAATAAGCGTGCAGATTCGGTATGTCGTTTACTTACCCATTACCAGCCTAATTCGGCGATTATTTTCTGCAATACCAAAATCGAGACCCAGGAGTTAGCTGATCTGTTGCAAGCCGAAGGATTTTCCGCGCTGGCATTGCACGGTGATATTGAACAACGTGAACGTAATCAGGTGTTGTACCGGTTTGCCAATCAAAGCAACAGGATCTTGGTGGCTACCGATGTGGCAGCGCGCGGGCTGGATATTAAAGATGTGAGTGCGGTCATTAACTATCACATTACCCCGGATCCCGAAGTGCATGTACATCGAATTGGTCGTACTGGACGAGCTGATGCCGAAGGGCTGGCGCTGACACTATGCAGTCCTAAAGAAATTCATCGTGCCAATGCCATTGAAGATTATCAGCAGCAAAAGCTGATGTGGAAGAGCATTATTGCGCATATTTTTCATCGTAATCGTATTTTGCCGCCGGAATATACCACCTTGTGTATTGACGGAGGCAAGAAAAATAAGCTGCGAGCCGGTGATATTTTGGGTGCACTAACCAAAGACGCCGGTATTCCGGGCGACGATATCGGCAAAATTAATATTACCGATTTTAATGCCTACCTAGCAGTTAAAATCCGTAGCGTTAAACCTGTGATGAATCATTTGCGCACCGGCAAAATTAAAGGAAAGACCTTTAAAGTCCGCAAATTTAACTGATATTTAACCTGAGTTTGAATTAAGCCTGCTCAGGTTATTTAGCGAAATCAAAAGATTAATGAATAAATTATGTTTTTTTACAAAAAAAATCCGTTATATTAACAAATCGTTGATAACGTTTTCATTGTGAGTTAAGTATTGTCAAAAACAGGAATTAAACTGGTCGCGGAATTATCCGGTGTTTCTCCCGCTACAGTGTCCAGAACATTAAGTAATCCGGATATTGTGTCTGCCACAACCCGTGAAAGAGTATTGCAAGCTATCGAACAATGCGGCTATACACCTAATCGTTTTGGTGCCAGTTTGCGTACCCAGAAAAGCGGCAGTATCGTAGTGATTATTCCTGATATTACCAACTCTTTTAACGCTGGAATTATCCGTTCTATCGAAGATGCGGCCGCCAAGGCAGGTTATTCGGTGTTACTTGGCGATACTCAGCGTGATGCAGATAAAGTAAAACATTATGCCGCCATGGTGCGCTCCGGTCAGGTCGACGGCATTATCCTGTTTTCTCAACATTTGCCTTTTGACGTCGAGCCCGGCACTACCGTAGAACAACTGCCGCCAATTGTGAATTCTTGTGAGCCGCTAAATGTGGATGATGTGTGTCAGGTGATGATCAATAACGTAGATGCGGCCAAAACGGCGGTCAATCATCTGATTGAATTGGGTCATCGTCGTATTGGTGCCATTACCGGTAATATGGATGCGCCCAGCTCCAATGACCGTCTTACCGGTTATAAACTGGCACTGGAACAGGCTGGAATAGCCTTTGATCCGGATTTGATCACCAATGGTAACTATCTGATTGGTTCGGGAAAAATCGCCGCAACCAAGCTACTCGAATTACCAGAGCCTCCCACCGCGATATTCTGTTTTAGTGATAATATTGCCTATGGTGCCATGAGTGCGCTGCATGATCATAACATCAAAGTACCGGAGCAAATGTCGCTGGTCGGATTCGACGATACCGAATATTCGGCCTATATGAATCCGCCGTTGACGACCATTCATCAACCCCTGGTCGAAATTGGCCAGAACTGTATGGATTTGTTGTTAGCCCAATTGGAACATAAACCTATTGCCCGTCGCTATATTGAGTTGCCGGTGCAATTACTGGTGCGCGGTAGCACCGGACCTCGTCCTTCCTGATAGGCTGAAATCTGTTCAGGCCAGATGTTGGTTAAAAAATGCCAATGTGCGTTGCCACGCCAGTTCCGCATTGACCTGATCATAACGGGCAGTAGAATCATTGTGAAATCCATGCCGAGCACCAGGATAAACAAATGCCTGGTAGTCTTTGTTGGCTGTTTTTAACGCCTTTTCATAATCCGGCCACATGGCGTTCACCCACTCATCCAGCTCACCCATCTGGATCATCAGCGGGGCTTGAATATTCTTTACTTTGGCCAAATCTGGCGCTGCACCATAAAAAGGAACGGCTGCATCAGCCAAGTCAGGTGCTTCGGTGACAATTTTATTCACCATACCGCCGCCGTAGCAAAAACCGATTACACCCAGTTTACCGTTTCCTTTGCCATCACCTTTAAGCGACTTGGCCGCAGCAAAGAAATCATTAGCCAGTTTGTCTTTATCCATTGATGCCTGCATTTTCTTGCCTTGTTCGTCGTTGCCGGGATAACCGCCTACAGGATAGAGGCCATCTGGCGCAAAGGCGATAAATCCTTGCTTGGCGAAGCGACGGGCGACATCTTTGATGTAAGGATTGAGGCCCCGATTTTCGTGAATAACCAGTACCAAGGGCGCCGGTTTATCCAGTTTGCTGGGTTCTACCCGATAACCTTTGCCGGTGCCATAGCCATCTGGAGAGCTGAACTCCTGATAGCTGGCAATAATGTCCGGATCGTTGAAAGAAACCTGCTCGGCCAGGGCATAATTGGGCATTAACGCGTCCAGCATTATGCTGGTTGTGAGCGCACCCACCGACAACTTGCCCAGTCCACTGAGAAACGCGCGCCGGTTAATCCGGCCATGGGCAAATTGATCGTAAAGAGTAAAGGCTTGTTCGGGGAGTTTAGGGTGCTTTGGCATGGCGGTTTGGCTCTCTGATTAAGGTCAACACGTCCTAGTCTAGCTTATTTTGAAAGATTCAAGCCACTTTGCTTGTCTATAGTGGTTAAGTAGTTAATAGCAATAAAACGGATCTCTGCCATGCTGATTAAAATTCCCCGCACCAGCAAATTAACCGAAAACCAGGTAACCGACGAGGCGGTGTATTTACAACGCCGTCAATTACTTAAAAAAATGGGCTTTATCGGCGCGGGAGCATTACTGTCGGGGGCGATTGCTGCAAGACAGGCTCAGGCCGGGATATTTGATATTTTTGATGACGATAAACCCAAAGAAGTGCCGTTAAAGGCGCTGGATTTTACCAAGGCAACTAAACCTTATATCACCGACGAAGTGATGACCCCCGAAGATAAAGTCACGCACCACAACAATTACTATGAATTTGGCGCCAAGAAAAGTCAGCCTGCCGAATATGCGCGCGGTTTTGTTACCGATCCCTGGTACTTAAAAGTCGAAGGTGAAGTGAATAAACCCTTACTGCTCGACTATGATGCACTGTTCAGTCGTTTTCCGTTGCAGGAACGCATTTATCGTTTACGCTGTGTGGAAGCCTGGTCAATGGTTATTCCCTGGATTGGTTTTCCTCTCGCCGATTTAATTAAACAGGCCGATCCTAAATCCAGCGCCAAATATGTGGCGTTTCAGACATTATATGATCCCGAACGTATGCCCGGTCAGGATAGTCGTTTTCTGGGGGGCGGAATTGATTATCCCTATGTGGAAGGCTTGCGTATCGACGAAGCCATGCACCCGTTAACTATGCTGGCAGTGGGTTTATACGGTAAAGCTTTGCCCGGCCAAAATGGCGCGCCAATCCGTTTGGTGGTGCCCTGGAAATATGGTTTTAAAAGTATTAAATCCATCGTGTCGATGAAATTAACCACACAGCAGCCACCGACCACCTGGAATAAGTTAGCTCCTCAGGAGTACGGTTTTTACGCTAACGTGAATCCGGCTGTCGATCATCCGCGTTGGAGTCAGGCCAGTGAACGCCGAATCACTACTGGCGGTTTGTTAGCTAACAACCGGATTGATACGCTGCCGTTTAATGGTTATGCAGAAGAAGTCGCTGGTTTATATAAAGGCATGGATTTACGTCGCAACTACTAATCACTCACGGGAAAGTTTTATATGACACCAGCAAGACGAATATTTTTACTCAAGGTCGTTATTCATCTTGGTGCAATACTTCCGTTAGTCTGGCTGTATTATCAGGCGTTTCACGACGGCTTAGGTGCTGATCCTGTTAAGGCTGTGATCCATTTTAGCGGTAAAGGTGCATTAAATATCTTGCTACTGACCCTGTGTATCTCACCGGTTGCCAAGTTCTTCAAACAAGGTTATTTAATTAATGTGCGACGGTTAGTTGGTCTGTACGCCTTTTTTTATGCCAGTGTGCATTTAGCCAATTTTATCCTGTTTGATTTGCAATATGATTTTTCGCTGTTGTTGAGTGAAATTATTAAGCGGCCCTATATTACCGTAGGTATGTTGGCACTAACTTTTCTGCTGGCTCTTGCCATCACATCACCAATGAAAGTCAGGCGTAAAATGGGACGCAACTGGCAACGCCTGCACAACAGCATTTATCTGATTGTGTTGCTGGTCTGTACCCATTATATCTGGTCTGTAAAATCCGATATTATCGAACCGTTGATTTACTTTGCGATTAGCTTTGTATTGCTGTGGTTGCGAAAAGATAAATTAATGCGGATGGTGGGTTAATCGCCCGCTTTAACCATATAAAAACAGTCTTCAATCGGCATCGGCTTTGGGTAGTCGGCTAGAATGAAGCCAAGCGATAAATAAAGTTGCAGAGCATTATGGTTATCTTTTAAAACAAATAGTGAGCATTCGCTAACTTGTAATTGTGCACGACCTTTTTTGATCAATTGCTCAACCAGTAACTTTCCCAATCCCCGACCACGTTGATCGGGAGACACAACCAGTCTCCCCAGATGGCAACGCCCCTCACGCAGATAAAACTGACCAAATGCCACAAACTGCCGGTTGTCATCCTGTAACGCAAAGGAGTTTAGCTCATCCAGTTTTAGTCCTTGGCGAAAGGTCTCAGCCGTAAAGGGAAACGGAAACTCCGGACCACCCCATTGATAGGTCTGTTGTTGACTGGTAAACCAGTTCATCATCTGGCTGAGCAGTATATTGGTAGGAGGAATGAGCTTCATCGTGGCAGCTAGTCGGTTAGTCAAAAGGATAAATTAGCATTTGAGCAAGGCGTTGGAAATACTTTGTATTTATAGCGGCAAATGTTGATTTATTCTTTACGCCAAACTGGAAGCTAATAAAAAAGCCCCGATTGTTGTCGGGGCTTCGAGTGTTTATCAGGTTAAAGCAACGAAATATTATCCCATGGTCACCACGACTTGATGCTCACCAGAATAATCCGCGTAAGGAATGGTATTGCCTTCAATGGCTTGACCATCGATTTCAATTTTCATTACGCCTTTGCTGACCTTATTCGGGTTATTCACCTGAATATGATAAGTCGCATCGCGGAACTGGCGTTTAACCGAGAACTCATTCCAGTCCTTAGGAATACAAGGGTTAATGGTTAAGCCGTTATAATCCGGTGCGATGCCCAGAATATATTGGGTGCCGGCATAGAAAGACCAGGCCGCTGCGCCGGTTAGCCAGCTGTTTTTGGCCTCACCGGGAATGGCGGCGTCTTTACCGGCAATCATTTGGCTGTATACATAAGGTTCGGTGCGGTGTTTGGCCATATCCTGTGGACGGAATAGCGGCGTAAAGCGGCTAAAATAATCAAACGCCTGATCGCCGCGGCCTAATATGGCCTCACTGACCACAATCCAGGGATTGTTATGACAGAAAATTCCGGCATTTTCTTTGTAACCAGGAGGATATGAAGTAATTTCGCCATAGTATTTGTTGTAATCACTGTAGGCAGGTTGCTGCAGCACTATGCCATGTTCGGCGAGTAAGTGCTGATTAACTGCATTCAGCGCTTTTTCGGCACGACCATCTTGCATGCCAATACCGGCCATTAAACAGAAGCCTTGCGATTCGATAAATATTTTACCCTCATCGCAGCTATGGCTACCCAGCGGCAAGCCGCGAGAGTCATAGGCGCGGATAAACCAGTTACCATCCCAACCGTGTTGATCGATGGTGGCGATCATCTGGTTGATATGAACACGGGCTTTGGCAGCGTCTTCAGTGCGTCCGGTTAAATCGCATAAATTCGCGTATTCGTTACCGTAAAGGACAAACTGGCCGGCAATCATCAGCGATTCTGCGACATCCGATTCACCGCGCTGGGTGGTTTGATAGGATTCATTCGGCTCGGTGGAAAAACAGTTCAGATTTAAGCAGTCGTTCCAGTCGGCACGGCCAATCAGCGGTAACCCATGCGGACCTAAATTATTCACCACATGGTAAAAAGACGCAGTTAAATGATCGAACTGGGTACTTTGTACATCGGGCGTATCTTCAAAGGGCACTATAGTGTCCAGAAATGCCACATCGCCGGTTTCTTTAATATAGTTGGCAGTGGAAAGCACTAGCCACATGGGATCGTCATTAAAGTTACCGCCAATCGCCGCGTTACCTTTTTTGGTTAATGGTTGATATTGATGGTAGGCCGAACCGTCAGATTGTTGGGTGGCAGCCAGATCGATAATTCGCTCTTTAACCGCGTTAGGCACCATGTGGGTAAAGCCGATGGTGTCCTGATTGGAGTCGCGGAACCCCATACCCCGGCCAATGCCAGACTCATAAAAAGACGCACTACGCGACAAGTTAAACGTCACCATGTTCTGGTATTGGTTCCAGATATTCATTGCCCGGTTCATGCTGTTATTCGGCGTATTCACCGTGATTTTACCCAGCAGGTTATCCCAGTATTGATTTAACTTGGCTAATTCAGCTTCGAACTTTGCGTCAGTATCGAACTTGGACTGAAAATCCCAGGCCGGATTTTTATTGATTACACCTTGTGACTGCCATTTTTGCTTTTCCGGCACTTCCACATAACCCAATACAAATACCATACTGGCGGTTTCGCCCGGGGCTAAATCCAGCTTGATATGGTGCGAAGCAATAGGTGACCAGCCGTGAGCATGAGAGTTGGTGGATTGACCATTTTTGACTACTTGCGGATTGCCAAAACCGTTGTAGTTACCGATAAATGCATTACGATCGGTATCGAAGCCGTCAATATCGCGGTTAACGCTGTAAAACGCGTAGTGATTACGGCGTTCGCGGTATTCGGTTTTATGAAAGATGGTATTGTTTTCAATCTCCACTTCACCGGTAGACAGGTTGCGCTGGAAGTTGGTGCCGTCATCTTCGGCATTCCACAAGCACCATTCAATAAAGGAAAATAAATCCAGTTCTTTGCTGCTGTCGCTGTTGTTGGTTACTTGCAAACGATGTACTTCGCCTGTGGTGTCGAGCGGCACGAAGGAAGTGAGTTTACTGGCGATCTGGTTTTTTTCTACGCTGAAGCTGGAATAACCCATGCCGTGACGACATTCGTAGTGATCCAGCTCACAATCCACCGGACGACCACTGGCACTCCATATATCGCCATCAAGATTAAAGTAGAAATAACGGCCGCCGGAATCCATTGGTACATTGTTGTAGCGATAACGGGTTAAACGGCGAAACTTGGGATCGCGGTAAAAGCTGTAACCGCCGGCGGTATTGGATATCAGCGCATAAAAGCCGTCATTGCCTAAATAATTGATCCACGGCAAAGGTGTATAGGGAGTGGTAATGACGAATTCTTTATTGGCGTCGTCAAAATAACCGTATTGATCTTGTTGCATTGTTTGGTTGTCCTGCAAATTGTTGTTATACAATCGTTTTCATTTGAATAAATAAAAAGGCCAGATTATAGGCCTAAGGACAGAAAAAGCTCGGCTTTTTCTGTCCTGCCTGGGTTAGGCTGGTAGTTTGTCATACCAGCTTTTCTTCAATATTACGCCGCTGATCACCAGCATCAGCATAGTGGCAAAAGTGGAATCCCATTCTCTTACTACGATAAAAATAGGTAACGCCACCAGACAGGTTTGGGCAATCACCCCAATAAAGATATTAAACATATCGCGCTTGAAAGCCGGATTCGCTTCGAAGGTGGCGTCTTCTGCTACCACCGCTTCGCGGATAGGCCCCCAGAAGCCCCAAGGATTAACCTGTTTATAGAATCGCTTCAGTAGTTCAGTATCTTCGGCGGGAGTTTTAAGGCTAACTACGACGCAGATAACCGCAGTAATCACCAGAATTACCGGGAAAGCGAACAGGGGAACAATAGCGGGGGTAATATCGTAAGCAGCCAAGGGTGCTTCCAGCATAGGAGGAACCAGTCCAGCGCACAAAATACCGGCCAACATACTGGCAAAATAACCATAGCCGTTCAGTCGCCACCAATACCATTTAAGTACATTGGCAATGGCGTAACCGGCCCATAAACCGGACACTAGCCATTGCAGAATACTATTAATGCTCTGCACGCCCAGACCAATTGCGGTACTGATAATGACAACCGCAACAGACACAATGTAGCTGGCACGGATTAGCGATTTGGTGTCGGCTTCGGGATTGATATAGCGTTTGTAGATATCGTTAACCAGATAAGCGGGAACGGCATTAACTGTTGAAGCAAAAGTCGACATAAAGGCGGCAATCAGCCCCGCCAGCACCAACCCCATAACACCCACAGGTGCGAATTCGAGGATCGCACCGGGCAGAATATTTTCAAAATCCAGGCGACCGCCGGACATCAGGTCCAGTTTGTCATAGTACACCAGGGCTAAAACAGTAAAGCCGGCAATCATAAAGTAGCGGATAGGCATCAGAATGATCGATACAAAGCCGCTCATCAATGCACCTTCGCGTGGAGATTTAGTCGCCAGAATTTTTTGCATATCGTAGTTGGGAGCAGGACCGGCGGCACTTTTTACAATACCGTTAAACAGCGCCATCATTACAAAGATACTGAACAGTGAATAACCATCAGAAATGATTTTCTCATTGACTTCGGTAATGGTTGCCGACCAGTCCAAATCGAGTGTCCAGCCAAAAAATGGATTCATCCAGCCCTCAGGTACCACGGCATTGAGTGTTTCAGGTGAGACTTCCATCATCGCCACAATACCAATAAAGAGTGCAGAGAAGGTCATAATCGAAAACTGCAACACATCGGCCCACACAATACTCATCATGCCGCCCAAAATGACATATAAGGTAGCAATGGCGGTGAAGATAATGCCGTAGAAATGCGGCACATATTCAGTCGCTACCTCAAAAGGAATATAGGGCGAAACCACTTCCCAGGGAATAAAGATCTCGATGAATTTTCCGATGCCGACAAAACCGTAGGCCAGAAAGCCCAATGCGCCAATTACCGCAAAAGCAATAACGACCATATGGGACAGTTTACCGCTAGTCCCGTCGCCAAAACGTGTGCGCATCCACTCTGCGCCAGTTAGTACATTGGAGCGACGCAACCAGATAGACAAATATACCATCAGGAAGATCTGGTTGAAAACCGGCCAGACCCAGGGGATCCAGATGCTTTTCATACCATACACAAAACACAATGTGACCAGCCACATGGTACCGGATATATCGAACATGCCGGAAGCATTGGATAACCCCAGTAAATACCAGGGCAGGGTTTTGCCGCCAACAAAGTAGTCGTCCATGCTTTGTGCGGCACGTTTCTTGAGATAAAAGCCGATGCCGACAATCGCCATCAAATAGAGCAGGATAATACTGATATCCAGTAAAGTGATTTTCATTGTTATTGTTTCCACATCTTTATGCCCATTTCGGACAGATCGTTATAAATTTCCAGACAGGCTCTGTTGTTGTGATAAGGACACTTCCAGAAACCCGCCTTTTCATCTGTCGTTGATGTACTGCCATTACTTTTCCAATGCCACTCACCAAAAACAGGATCGCTGATATGTTGTCGAATAAAGGCCCAACTGTTCAGCACCTGGTCTAAATATTTCTGTTCACCGGTTTCCATATAGCAACGCCAGCAAGCTAGCATGGCCTCGGCCTGTACCCAACCGTACTGGTTTTTATCTTGTTCGGTCAGACAAAAACCGTTGTTACTGTCCAGGCCGGTTGATATGGCGCTATCCACCATTGAACAAGCCAGCTTAATCGCCAAGGAGCGTTTGTCCGGTTGCCAGTTTGTTACCCACTTAATTAGCAACCAGGACGATGCACACAAATGAGGCACATTCAAATTTAATTGAGCGTGGCGGTTAAGTAATTCCAGCGTCCTGTCCAATAGATTTGTCAGGCAACGAATAACATCCGGGCGAAAACTCAAGCTGGCAAATTTGTCTAGTGCTTCAATAATATGTAACCAGGTGCGCCAAGTGTAACCGGTTTCACTGCTCACTACATCAAAAGTTTTATGTTTAAACAGTTGTTGCAAATTAAACCAGGCTTCTAGCGTCGTATCCGAGCAGGCTCCCTGATTAGCGTGAATATCATATTCACTTAATGCATACAGCCAGTATGCCTGGGCGATGCATTCATCATCCAGATTCTCGAATGATTTAAGGTTTTTACTGTGCCAGCCAAGACGCTTGTTGTCGGCCTGAATTAAATGGTTCTGGATAAAATTGCGTGCCCGATCCGCATGATTAAGTAAAGCTTCTTCATTAAAAACACCGTAAGCCGCGCTGAAACTCCACATAATCCGACAATGCAGGATAGAACCTTTGGCAGCCGACTTATTAACTTTGCCATCTGCTCCAATACTGCCCCAATAACCACCTTGTTGCATGTCACAGGCTTTAAACATCCAGTAAGGGAGAATAATCCGACGCACTTCATTTTGTAGTTCATCCTTAAATTGTTCTGGCGTCATGCAAATTGACCGTCAATGAATAATGTTATAAAAATTTACATTATGATGAAAACGTTTACAAGAAGAAAAATACTTGGGTACCGGTTTTTATTGGTTTGTGGTCTTATGAATATTGCTGTTGTCCCCGAGAATAACTAGTTGTATAAAATATGTTCACAGTTGAATGTCCGGATGGGTGAAATGAGGGTATCAAGGGACAAAATATGTTGCTGATTAGGCAGTTAGTACTAAAGTTAATACTATCTGCTCGTGTCGTATTTTGAGGGCATAACATGTTGCAAAAGTATCTTCTATCTCTCCTGCTTATTCTGGCTATTTCTGCCTGCTCCACTACCAATATGGCGTTTTTAAACAAGACGGAACATTTGAAATCCGCTGAGCTTTTTAATGATCAGCTTTTCCCTGATTATCAGCAGCAACATATTGAGTCCGAGCACGAGATTTTTTATTTGTCTGATGCCGTCAAAAAATACATGGATGACAATATTTTTCCGGTGCATGGTTCGGCTAAACGCATAGAGCTATTGGCTGATATCCTATTTGATCAGGCCAGTCTTAACCTGATTTATGCTAATGACGCCAATACTACTGCCAGTCAGACCTTTGTTAATCAGCAAGCAAATTGCCTTTCAATGACCATTTTGGCCTATTCAATGGCCAAGTATGCAGGCTTGGATGTGGTGTTTCAGGAAGTCAAAATTCCCGAGTATTGGGTGCGGCGAGATGGACATAGCCTATTAAATGGTCATATCAATTTAAAAATTAAACCTGAGAAAGATCCGACTCACCGGGTTGCATTGCAATTTGGCTCCGAAGCCGTAGAAGTGGATTTTAACCGCAACGTACCCATGCAACACTTTATTAAAAAGCCATCCAGCAAGGCTCGGGTTATGGCCATGTTTTACAATAATAAAGGGGCCGATGCCTTGCTGGCTGGGGACTTTAGCCGAGCTTATGCTTACTTTAAACAGGCACTGGTCGTTGATCCCGAGTTTATTCCTGCCTGGGGTAACCTGGGTATACTGTATCGCTATATTAACCAGTTTGATTTGGCCGAATCAGCTTATCTTCAGGCATTGAATCTGGATAACAATAACTTGAATAACCTTGAAAATCTGGCAATTTTGAAAGAATTTGAAGGACAGAGCCAGCAGGCCAGCGAGCTTTATCGCATGCTCGACAATAAAAGGCAGTCTAATCCCTATTACCATTTTATCCAGGGGGAAGAACAGTATGATCATGGAAACTGGGAGCAGGCGATTGTCTATTACAATCGGGCATTACGGCTAGATAATAAAGTACATGAGTTTTATTTTGGATTGGCCAAAGCCTACTATCAGTTAGGGGATACTGATCATAGTAAAAGATATCTAAAAATGGCTAAACGTAATTCAATTAATGAGGCGATGGAAAATCGCTATCAGGGCAAACTGGACTTACTTAGTCGAAACTAGCGAATGAACGTAAACAGAGTATTTTTGCTTGCCCTTATCTGTTGTTTTTCTAGTGTCGCAATGGCAGGCTGTCTAAAGACGACTATTAACGAATCTGTTGATGGTGAGCGTTTATGGCTGGATCTACAAACACTCTCGGCCGATGAAATGCAAGGGCGGGAACTGGGTCATAATCAACTTGCCCAGCAATTCTTGAGCCGTCGTTATCAGCAGATTGGTCTATCCCAATTTGATCCAGACTATCTGCAAATTTTTGTCCATGAATATCTTATCGGCAATGTCCAGGGAGCCAATGTTGTTGGCTGGTTGGAGGGCCGTGAATATCCACAGCAATATGCCGTGATCACTGCGCACTACGATCATTTGGGCAAAAAAGGCCGTCGAATTTATAACGGTACAGACGACAACGCCTCCGGTGTTGCGGCACTATTAGCTTTGGCTACCCAAATTGCTAAACAACCGTTACGTCATTCGGTGATTTTTCTGGCCACTGATGGGGAAGAAAAGGGCTTTTTTGGTGCAACCGCTTTTATTGATGCACCACCCGTTGAATTATCTGCTATCAAGCTGAATTTGAATATGGACATGATTTCCTATCCCGGGCGTAAACGTACTCTATATTTGGCGGGCGCCAAAGCTTATCCTCAGTTAAACCCTATTGTAGAAGACGCCATTGCTCAAGCCGGAGTTTGCCTTAAAGTAGGACATGAAGGGGTATCCCGAGGTTACAGCAGCGATAAACGCATTGACTGGCGTAAGGCCAGTGATCATAAGGTCTTTGCTCAAAAGAATATCCCGTTTATGTACTTTGGGGTGAATGATCACCGTTATTATCATACCGATAAAGATGATATTGCCAATATTGATGCGACCTTTTATCAGGCTGCGGTTGAAACCATCCTAAACAGTTTGAGACTTTGGGATCGCTCTGTTAACTAATCTAAATCAGCCAATTTCTTGATGTCTTTTCAAACGCACCTCTATGGTGCGTTTTGTTTCTATTTGCGCTCATTCTGGGTGCAAGTTAACCAATCTGTTTTTTATGAATTTATTTAACGCATTGATATTTAAAGAAATAAATATTGGCATGTTGATTGTAATAGTTTTGCTCAGACAGGTGAAAAATATAATAAAACCATATAGGAGCAACAAAGATGAAGTTAATAAGTGCCATCATAAAGCCTTTTAAGCTTGATGATGTACGTGAAGCCATCTCTGAAATCGGCATCGACGGATTGACGGTGACAGAGGTAAAAGGTTTCGGTCGTCAGAAAGGTCATACCGAGTTGTATCGCGGGGCAGAATATCAGGTCGATTTTCTACCCAAAGTGAAGTTGGACGTTGCCGTACAGGATGATCACGTTGATCGTCTAGTCGAAGCCATTATTGGGGCCGCTAAAACCGGCAAAATCGGTGACGGTAAAGTTTTTGTTTATGATCTGGAACACGCGGTTCGAATTCGGACTGGCGAAACAGATAACGACGCGATATAAGGGGAGAAAGTAAGATGGACCAGATATTTGAATTACAATATGCCCTCGATACCTTCTACTTCCTGGTATGCGGTGCGTTGGTTATGTGGATGGCTGCCGGTTTTGCCATGCTCGAAGCAGGTTTGGTACGGGCAAAAAATACCACCGAAATTCTAACCAAGAATATTTCTCTTTATGCTATTGCTTGTACCATGTACATGGTTTGCGGCTATTCCATTATGTACGGAGGAGCCGATTTTAGCTGGTTCCTAAGTGGGATTACCGGAGACGGTGCAACGGGGGTAACTGAAGATCCCGCCACCTATGCTCCGGCAGCGGACTTCTACTTTCAGGTAGTGTTTGTTGCAACTGCGATGTCAATTGTATCTGGTGCTGTAGCTGAGCGTATGAAGCTATGGGCATTCTTTGCTTTTGCTATTGTGATGACTGCTTTTATTTATCCAATGGAAGGCGCCTGGACTTGGGGCGGTGAGTCCGTGTTTGGACTGTATACTCTGGGTGATTTAGGATTCTCTGACTTTGCCGGCTCAGGTATCGTACATATGGCTGGCGCGGCTGCTGCATTGGCTGGTGTGTTATTGCTTGGCGCCCGTAAAGGTAAATATACTGCAGACGGAAAAGTGAACGCTATTCCTGGCGCAAATCTGCCGATGGCCACCTTGGGCACTTTCATCCTGTGGTTAGGGTGGTTTGGATTCAACGGTGGTTCGGTGTTAGCAACAGCAAGTGTTGAAAGCGCAAACTCTGTGGCCGTGGTCTTTATGAATACTAATGCCGCAGCTGCAGGTGGTTTAATCGGCGCGTTAATTGTTGCCCGCTTTATGTTTGGCAAGGCGGATCTGACCATGGCATTAAATGGTGCTTTGGCTGGGCTGGTTGCCATTACTGCCGAACCTTCTACCCCAACACCGTTACAGGCGACATTGTTCGGTGTTATTGGTGGTGTATTGGTGGTATTCAGCATTTTAGCCTTGGATAAACTGAAAATTGATGATCCAGTTGGTGCCATTTCTGTTCACGGAGTGGTCGGATTCCTGGGATTGATGCTGGTTCCAATCACTAATCCGTTAACTGAAGATGGTGGATCATCCTTCAGTGGCCAATTGATTGGTGCGTTAACTATTTTCGTTTGGGTTTTCGTGGTCAGTCTGATTGTTTGGGCCATTATCAAAGCCACCATCGGTATTCGAGTCTCGGAAGAAGAAGAATACGAAGGTGTAGATATGAGCGAATGTGGGCTGGAAGCCTATCCGGACTTTTCGATTAAATCATAATATAGATTCTCCACTGTCTATCGAACCCCGGCTTGCCGGGGTTTTTTTACGCCCAAGGTTAGGCTGTATGCCCCGGTAGTAGGGAACGTTCCTGAGCTCAGCTTAAATAGCGCTTTGAAATTAGTAATTTAATCACTCTGCATATAGTATGCGGTAATGTTTTACCGGTATGTTTTTAAAGAGCCTTTAAGATAATGTCACAACCACAAAAAGGCATTTGTGCCGAACCCAATCTGCATGGATTATTCTTGATGTTTAATGTGGATGAAGGCAAAGAGGCCATCATTCGTAAGAAGTTATCCGTTATATTGGACATTTTTGAACATTATGACGAAGAGCACTACGAAGGTATGGTGTCCGGTGTTATTGCGATTGGCAGCAATTATTGGGTGGAGTTGTTTCCTGGTGCTTTTCCTAAAGAGTTGTCACCTTTTCCCGATTTCTCTGAATATGACCGCAGTGCGCCAGTGGTTCCTTTTGATTTATTTGTGCAGATCCGCGCCGACCGGGCGGACATTTGTCATGCCATAGGGCTGGAAGTATGTGAACTACTGCAAGGCGATGTTGAACTGGTCGAGCAGGTAAAAGGCTTTCGTTTTCTGGATGGTCGCGATCTAACCGGTTTTGTCGATGGATCTGACAATCCCAGAGGAATGAAAAAACTGGATGTGGCTATTGTCGGCGATGAAGATCCTGATTTTACCGGTGGCAGTTATATTCATGTCCAGCGTTTCCAGCATAATCTGGATAAATGGAACAGATTGTCGGTGGCAGAACAAGAGATGATTATGGGCCGCAGCAAGGAAGATGATGTTGAATTTTCCAGCGAGTATAAAGCGACTTTTTCACACAGTTACAAGATGTCAATAACTGATGAACAAGGTCAGCCTGTCAGATTGTTGCGCCAGAGTATGCCCTATGGTGATATGAAAGTGCAGGGGCAGTATTTTATTTCATGTGCCCGGAGCGCGGCGTCGTTTACTCGCATGTTACGTAATATGATTGTTGCGGATGATAATGGCGATTATGACCGGCTGCTGGATTTTACCACCGCTGAAACCGGGGGCGCGTTTTTTGCTCCATCGGTTAACTTTATTAAGCAACATGCAAAATAATAACGATAATCAGACCCTTTCACTTAGGAGAAAATAATAATGAAAAAGACTTTACTGGCATTGTGTGTTTTGGGCGTTTGCTCCAGTGCGGTGGCTAATACGCCATCGGAAAAAGCCATTCAGATAGCCCAGGATAATATGATAATCGACACGCATATTGATGTACCGTATCGGGTAAATAAAGGTTGGGAAGATGTTACCCAAGCTACTGACAAAGGCGATTTTGATTATCCCCGTGCGGTTAAGGGAGGGCTTAATGCGCCCTTTATGTCGATTTATATTCCAGCAACTTATGAAAAGTCGGGTGGCGGCGATGAGTTGGCAGACAAACTGATCGACAGTGTTGAAGCTATTGTCGGGCGGGCTCCGGATAAATTTGCCCTTGCATATTCAACAGCTGATGTCGAGCAGGCATTCAAAGATCACAAAATTGCATTGCCGATGGGCATGGAAAACGGTACTCCGGTTGGCGGGAGTATGGATAAATTGCGTCATTTTTATCAGCGTGGGATCCGTTATATCACTTTGGCTCATTCATTGAGTAACCATATTGCCGATTCATCCTATGATCTGCGTCGTCAATGGCATGGATTGAGTCCATTTGGTAAAGAACTGGTAGTGGAAATGAACAAGCTGGGTATTATGGTGGATATTTCCCACGTATCAGATGATGCCTTTTATCAGGCAGTAGAAATTTCCAAGGCTCCAGTTATCGCTTCCCATTCGTCATTACGCAAATTTACCCCGGGTTTCGAGCGTAATATGGATGATGAAATGGTCAAGGCGCTGGCCAAAAATGGCGGCGTGATCCAGATTAATTTTGGTTCCAGCTTTATTTCCGGGGTCACCCAGCAATGGTCTAACTTGCGCAAAGCCGAGTTGGAAAAACAAGGTATTGAAGACGATAAGGATGCCCGAAAAGCCTTTGATGAAAAATTCAAAAGTAGCAATCCGTACCCTTACGCCAGCCTGGATATGGTGCTTGATCATATCGACTACGTCAAAAAATTGGTGGGTATAGACTATGTAGGCATCGGTTCGGATTTTGATGGTGTAGGTGATTCGTTACCGCGTGATCTTAAAGACGTGTCCTACTACCCATATCTGGTGCAAGGTTTGCTGGATAGGGGTTATTCGGAAGCTGATATCAACAAAGTGCTGCATGGTAATCTGATGCGAGTGTGGAAAGCCGTGGAAAAAGTCGCTACGGAGATGTAATTCGACCTGTTACATCGCTACGAGCATAAATAAAAATGCTGGCAAATTGCCGGCATTTTTATTTCCAGTTTTCAACCCGCCCTACAATACACCGAGTTCTCTCAATCGTTCAGTAAGATAACTGTCGGCGGTATGACGTTCAGACAATACCACTTCAGGGTTAGGGTGCAAAAACAGCGGCAGAGATATACGCGACTTGGTTTGATCTGCACCTTCAGGATTAATCACTCTATGGGTGGTAGAGGGAAAATAACCACCGGATGCCTCTTGTAACATGTCACCAATGTTAACGATCAAATTACCGAAATCACAAGGTACGTCCAGCCAGCCACCTTCCTTGTTTTTCACCTGTAGCCCCGGCTCGTTCGCAGCGGGTAATACGGTAAGCAGATTGATATCTTCATGGGCCGCTGCGCGAATGGCATCCGGTTCCTCACCTCCATGCAACGGTGGATAGTGAAGGACCCTTAATAAGGTTTTCTCGCTGTTTTCCACCATGCTGGAAAGTGACTGGCTGTATTTGGCCGAAACCTCATCGGGTGAATACTTCTCTACCCAGGATAATAGCGTTGACGCCAACTGGTTAGCTGCGGCGTAATAATCGGCCAGTTGTTGGCGATACTGCTGCGGGCATTGTCCCCAAGGGTAATAGTGAAAATACTCCTTAATATCCTTGGTTTTATGTCCTTTGGCGGTTTCTGATACGCTGGCGGGAAAGAAGCCGTCCTGAGTTTTGCTGTTGTAGTGAAAGCGATGCTTTTCTTCACTATCAAAGAAGGCTTGCCAGGTCTTATAGATGTCGTCCACCATACTTTGTTTAAGAGGGTGGTTCTTTAATACGCCGAATCCTGTTTCGTGCAGTGATTCAACAAATTGTTGGGCGGCGTTATCGGCATTAAAATCGACGGCAACAAGTTTCATAAGGCTTCCTGAATTTATCGTTTTGCTAAAGCTTAGTAAAAATTCGGCCTGTCAGTATCGGAGATACAACTGACAGGCAGTTAAACGTTTTATGATGGTGATCACAGATATAAATAGATACCTGCCAGCGCAGCGCTCATCAAATTAGCCAGTGTTGCCGCGGCTACCGCTCTTAGACCTAGCTGGGCGATATCGGTACGGCGATTGGGAGCTAATGCGCCTAATCCGCCCATAAGGATCGCGATGGAGGAAAAATTGGCAAAACCGCACAACGCAAAGGTAATAATCGCCTGAGTTTGGGCCGTAAGTTGCTCTTTGTGGGCAATAAAATCCAGATAGGCAACAAACTCATTGACCACTAGTTTCTGACCAATAAAGCTACCTGCGACATTGGCTTCATCCCAAGGGACGCCTAATACCCAGGCCAGTGGCTGGAAGATATAGCCGAGGATCATCTGGAAGCTGAGTTCTTCGTAGCCAAATAGGCCACCAGCCCAGCCAATCAGTCCGTTTAGTAACGCAATCAATGCCACAAAAGCTAACAACATAGCACCCACATTGAGGGCTAGCTGCATACCTGATGCGGCACCGCTGGCGGCGGCGTCAAAAATATTGGTGTATTTTTCTGAAGAGCTGTCCAGCTCATTGAGTTCATTTTTAGGTTGCTCGGTTTCGGGTAAAATTATTTTGGCCATTAGCAGCCCGGCTGGCGCGGCCATAAAACTGGCGGCCAATAGGTATTTTAGTTCTACTCCCAAGCCAGCATAACCGGCCATTACGGAGCCGGCGATGGAAGCCAGACCACCTACCATAATGGCAAACAGTTCCGAGCGGGTCATATGCGGAATAAAAGGCTTAACCACCAATGGTGCTTCGGTTTGTCCCACAAAAATATTGGCTGCTGCCGACATGGATTCTGGCCGGCTGGTTCTCAGTACCCATTGTAAAAAACCGCCTATCATGCGGATAATCCAGGACATAATACCCAGATAGTACAAAACGCTAATTAAAGAAGAGAAAAATACGATTACGGGCAATACATTAAAGGCAAAAATAAAGCCGATAGATTTATCGCCGACCGGGCCAAACAGGAAGTTGATCCCCTCCTGACTGTAACTGAGTACGTTTTTTATCACATCGGTTAGTGACAACAACATTTCGATGCCTGGTGGGAAATACAGTACAAATGCACCGATTAGTGCCTGTATGGCAAAAGCTCCGCCTACAGTGCGCCAATTGATGGCTTTACGATTGGTAGACAGTAATAGTGCCAATCCAATCAGAACTAAAATGCCGAGCAAGCTTGTCATGTGTTATCCCCAATATTTATTGTAATTATAATTTTGATGCATTTCGGATATGCGCCTTTATCACCTCTAAAGCGGGGCGATTTTTACCTCCCTGTGTCACGACGATATTGGCTTTATGACGGCAGGGTTGAATAAATTGATGGTACATTGGTTTTACGGTTTGCTCATATTGCCGGGCAACGGATTCCAGAGAACGACCCCTTTCGGTCAGATCCCGCTGAATTCTGCGCAATAAACAGATATCCAGTGGTGTATCCATATACACTTTCAGATCAAATAAGGGCAATAATTCGGGCGACGCCAATAGCAGAATTCCTTCCACCACCACAATTTTTTGTGGCGTGCGTTCTGTTTGCTGACTGAGTCGGGTATGAGTTTTAAAACAATATTCAGGATACTGAATCGATTGCCCCTGTTTTAATTGACGTAAATGTTGGGCAAGCAGCTCATGCTCAAAAGCATCGGGATGGTCGTAGTTAGTTTGCTCACGTTGTGGCATGGACAATTCGCTTTGATCACGATAGTAGTGATCTTCGCAAAGTATCAGTACGTCGGTGTCAAACTGACGCAGCTCGTCGCACAGGGTGGCGGTAAATAATGATTTACCCGAACCCGAGGCACCGGAAATCGCAATGATATGTGGTATTGACATAGCTAGAAGTATGAAAGATTAAACGACGCTCAGGTTACCAGTGGTAACGAAAAAAGCCAGTGTTGATATGGAAATTAAACGTAAATAACCTTACGTAAGGCCGATTCTCTGTGCTCTTGTTATTTAACCCCAGCTCGGGATAAGTCACGCCTCTCAATAACGCTCTTTTTGCACCTGGCAGCGTTGGGCTTTCTAGTCATAGTCCGCTATGACGTACGAAAGCCCGCCTTGCCAGGCACAAAAATGTCGTCATTGAGTAAACTATTTATTCAACAATGGTTGAGTGAATAATATAACTATCTGAATTATTTACCCTTTGTAAATATAAACGACATTTCTTATCCCGAGTTGGGGTTATTTACCGATAAACTCCAGTCCATCTTCAGTTAATTGTTCCAAAGCATAATTGTGCAGTTTGGAACGTGAACCTTCACCTTGCGCTTTGGGTGGGTAATAAGGGGCTTTTAAATCAGGACAGTCTTGGTAGATTTCTTCCAGAGCCGCCCTGATTTCACTCAGCATCTTATCCAGGTTGGAACTGAAGTCTGGCCGTTTTCTAATCGTATGACCCAGTTCAATCAAACGATAAAAATAACGGTTGGCCAGTTCCAGTAGTTCGGTGGGTAAGTTCTTATTGTGATTGAGTGCGGCGTTGTCGAAGCGTAAACAGTAGTCCAGCAAGGCAATATAAAAACAGAACGGTTTGTTGGATAACTGCACTGTGCGGTTATCAAAACTGTTGGTTAAGGTGCGTTCATGTAGGTTGATAATTAGCTTGGGTCTAGGCTTATTATCCGTTTCGTTATCCGAGTGTGGCGTACCCCACAGCTTGAGTTGCCGGCGAGACAAGTAAACTAATAACAAGCTGGCCAATAAACTCAGGGGCGAAAAGCTGTCAGCAAAACGAAAAGGCAAGATCACTATTTTTAACGGGACTGTTCGTTCCGGCGTAACTAGTGGTATTAATAGCTCCTGTCCTTTAATTTCTTCTGTTACCTGTATTTTCTGCAATGCGTTAATTCTGACCGGGGCATGCTGAGTGACGAATTGCTGGTTCATATTGTCCATATACAGGCGCACGCTTGTGGCATTGGCCACCTGCTTCATCTGCTCGTTGGCCAGTTGCAGCCAGGGCAAATCCAAAGCAATGCGAGTTTCTAAATTTAGTGCGTATAACCGACTATTGTCTTTATAGCTGATTAAAGCTGAAGTACTGTAAATCCCCTGAAACAGGATAAATATAAGCGTAAAAGCAATAGCGATGCGGATCTGGTATCTAGTTGATGGCTGCATTTTTTCTTCCCGGACACTCCGGCACCAGCTTTAATTGGCTGAAATAGCCATTGGCCTGCTGAGTTGCAATATCAACTAATACATCCTGCACGGCACAGTACAGGTCGACATTTCTGGTTTCCATTTTCATATACCACTTGGAACCGTGAATACGTTCTTCAATCGGGGTTATGTAGTTTTTCAGCAATGTTGTTTCATCATTTTGCTGCCAATAAGATGAAATAATATCAACTTGGCCTGAAGTGAGTAGGTGGCGCAATTCAGAATGAGAATTGGCATAGGTAATTTGCATGGTATCAGGCGACAAGTTCAGCGATTTTAACATTCTGATTGGAATAATATGTCCCGAGCGGCTGGTGGGGTAATCCAGCAAGCCTAATCGTTTTCCGAGTAAATATTCCTTGGTTATTTGTGGCTTTTCACGCATGGCGATTAAGTAAGCTGAGTAATCCGGATAAGAGGCGACTTCTTCATATCCGTAAGTGGATTCTGCCTTGATGGCATCCATCATATTCTGTTTCACTAACGCCAGATCGGCGATGCCTTTACCGACAAACTGCAATACCTGATTTTCGCCGCTATTCCAGAATACGCGTACTTTACCAAATTGTTTGGCCACGACAGGGTTGGCGCAAAGCGAGTTAGCCAACTGCCGCGCAGCAAGCTCTGCATTAATATACACAATGAGTTCTTGTTGGCTGTTAGAGGTCTGGGTATCACATGCGGCGAAATGATGAATGACGGGCTTTAACTGCGGGACAGGACGATCTAATGACATTCCTCCCGCATACCACATAGTGACAAGCAGGATGAGACTGACGCATAAAATAGTTATTCTGGAATTAAGCAGGTCGTGAATGATTTTATTTCCATTCTTATACTTAAGTAAGGATAGACATTTGAACAACTAATTTTACTTATTGCAATAGGTAATATTATTTATAGGATGTAACTATATGATTTATAAGATATATGAACAAGAAGTTATGAATATGCTTGAGGGCTTCCTGTTTTTCCTGAAGAGCGCAGTATTTATCAGGCAAAACTAATAAACATGTGCAAATAATGTACTACTATTTTAAGTGGTTCATTAAAATGTCATAAACAGTGAACGAAATATATCTGTAACAAATAAACTATAAAGTCTTGCAGACACACTCAAACTAGGAAGAAAACATGATACACAAGTCAAAACTTACGCGCGTTGCTGCGGCAATTGCCTTGTCAATAGGCCTGGCGTCAACCGCTATGGCTCAAGAAACATCTTCGGGAATTAGCGGTAAAATTATCGGGCCACAAGGTAATGCCGCTGCCGGAACGGTTATTACTATTACGCATGTGCCTTCCGGTACTTCCAAACAAGTCATCGTTGGTGCTAATGGACAATATACCGCCAAAGGCTTACGTGTTGGTGGTCCTTATCAAGTGGTAGTCGATTCTGACACCTTTCAGGATACTACAGTAAGTGACGTATATCTTACCTTGGGTGAATCTTATAACTTGAACTTGTCTTTGGAATCCGAGCAGGCCATGGAAAGTATTCAGGTTACTGCTTCTCAGGTCAGTACTTCAGTCTTTGGTTCGACGGGTCCTTCAGCTAATTTTAATCTGGCTGATCTAGAAAGTGCTCCGGCAATTAATCGTGATATTAACGATGTAATCCGAGCTGATCCCCGTATTTATGTGGATGAAAGTTTTAATGACGCCGTTCAGTGTGGTGGTGCAAGCCCACGATACAATAGTTTGACTTTGGATGGCGTTCGTATGAACGACAACTTTGGTTTGAATAGTAACGGTTATCCCACTGAGCGTATGCCATTTTCTTTTGATGCCATTGACCAGGTAGCAGTTGAATTAGCGCCTTTTGATGTGCAATACGGTGGTTTTACTGCTTGTAATATCAACGCGGTGACTAAGTCAGGTACTAATGAAATTCACGGAAGCGCGTTCTTTGATTACACCAGTGATTCATTCAAAGGTGATAGTGTTGAAGGCGAGGATGTTGATAACGGTAATTACACCGAAAAACGTTATGGTGTGAATGTCGGCTTCCCTTTGATTAAAGATACTTTATTCGGCTTTGTTTCCTATGAAAAAGTCGAAGGAGTACAGTTGTTTAGTTATGACGCGCTGGGAGACCGGGTAACACAAGCCGATATCGATCAAGTAACTAGTATCGCGCAAAGTGTTTATAACTACGATGTTGGTGGTATGCCGGGAGCGGCACCAGTAGAAGATGAAAAATTATTGGTAAAATTAGATTGGAACATCAATGATAATCATCGAGCTGCTTTTGTTTACAACTATAACGATGGTTTTAGTTTAAGTCAGTCTGATCAATCTTCCAGCAGTTTGCCTTTGTCAAATCACTACTATAAGCGTGGTGCTGAATTAAAATCGATGGTGCTATCGGTTTACTCCGACTGGAATGCCAACTTCTCTACCGAATTACGTTTGGGTAAAACTGAATTGGATAACGTTCAAGCCTCTACCGATGCAGCTTCAGGTTTCGCTGAAGCACAAATTAGAACCGACGGCGGTGGTACTATTTATATTGGTCCAGATGATTCTCGCCAATCCAATCAGTTAAACTGGGAAAATGTCACAGCCAAGTTGGCAGGTACTTATTATCTTGACGACCACAAAATTACTGCCGGTATTGAATACGAAAAAATCGATGTATTTAACCTGTTTATGCAGCATACCGTAGGAGAGTATCGTTTTAGTAGTATTGCTGATTTCGAAGCTGGTACTCCTGGTAGTATTTATTACGGCAACTCGGCAGGTACCAATAATCCAGCTGATGCCGGTGCAACATTCGCTAATACTCTCATGACGTTATATGTTCAAGATGATTTTGATCTGACTGCTGACGTAAAATTGATGGTCGGTTTGCGTTATGACAAATACAGCACGGATGATGTCCCACGCGAAAATGCCAATTTCAGGAACCGTTACGGATTTAGTAACACCGGTAATGTTGATGGTATTTCATTACTTCAACCTCGGGTTGGCTTTAATTGGTCAGTGGCCGATAATTTGGAAGTTCGTGGTGGTGTAGGTTTATATTCTGGTGGTAATCCTAACGTATGGATTTCTAATGCCTATTCCAACGATGGTGTAACTAATATTCAGGTACGTGAGCGAGAAATTGATAATTTCGATAGTTTGTTTGACACTGAACTATCAGGCCAAGGCCGTCCCATCTATGATATCCCTCAAGCCATGTACGATGCGGTTGCCAATACATCAACAACCGATGGAGATGGCGATGTAAATGCCACCGATCCTGATTTCGATATTCCGTCTGAATGGAAATACTCTATTGGGGCCACCTATATCACCGATGATGATTATGTTATCAGCGGTGATTTGATATACACCGATAAGCAAGACTCCGCTATCGTAAAAGCGTTAAGTGTGGTTGATACAGGTGAAGATGCTCCTGATGGGCGTCCTCTTTATGCAACGTTGCCCGGCCGTTTTGAGAACAGTGATTTGCTGTTAACCAATGTTAAAGGCAGCGATGCAACCTCAACGGTTATTTCGACTTCAATTAGTAAAGAGTATGATAACGGAATTAGTGCAACCTTGGGGTATGCCTATGTCCGTGCAACCGATGTGAGCCCAATGTCTAGTTCAACGGCTGGTTCTAACTTCGGTAACATCGCACTATCGGATATTAATAATCCCGGATTAGCCACATCCGATTATGAAATTCGTCATCGTTTTACTATGAATTTAAGCTATAAAGCTGAGTTGATTGATGGTTACGACACACGTTTCAGCCTATTTGGTATGGCGAGTGAAGGCCGTCCATATTCTTATACGTTCTCGAATGCTGGTGGCATGTTTGCAGATTCAAACGACTATCGTAGTTTGATTTATGTGCCTGAAGAGAATGATCCTAACGTAGTCTATGGGCCGGATTTCGATTTAGATGCATTTAATGATTTTATTGAATCCGAAGATCTTGCTCGAGGTGGAATCACAGGTCGTAACTCCAGAGCTGCCGATTGGTGGGTTAAATTTGATGCACGCATCGAACAGGAATTACCTGGGTTTATGCCAGGCCATAAAGCCAGTGCATTCCTGGTTATTGAAAACTTGGGTAACCTGATTAATGATGACTGGGGAGTGATGAAACAAGGTTCATTTGTAGGTGAGGATATTATTGAAGCCTCTATTAATGACCAAGGACAGTACGTGTATGAGCGTTTCTTACCAGTTGATCAGGCAGTTGTAACAGCCCCTTCACTTTGGGAAATTCGTTTAGGTGTTAAATACCGTTTCTAAATAATGGTAATAAGTGCCAATTTAAAAGCCGATCTTTATGATCGGCTTTTTATTTTCTGTTAGTTTAATAAGTAGCAAACCTATTGGTTAATTTAGGGGCGTAACATTACGTCAAATGGTTTACATATATGATACTAAGATTATTTTTCTTGATGGTGGTGGCTGTGTCACAACTAACCCAGGCGGAACAAATACGAGTGGCGACTTTTAACGTTAGCATGGAAGCTACCAACTATGTTGAACGTGACCAGCCGGTTAACGGCGATGAGCTTTTCGAGTTACTTGCCACTGGTGACAATCAGCAGATTAAAAATATCGCGGCGATTATCCAGCGGGTAAGGCCGGATATTATTTTGCTTAATGAGTTTGATTACACGCCGGATCCGGATAAAGGCGTCAAAGCTTTTATTCACAACTATCTTAATATTGCCCAGCAAGGCTCAGAAGCGATTGATTTTCCTTATTTTTATGTTGCGCCGGTCAATACCGGTGTGGATAGTGGTGTGGATCTGGATCGTGATGGCCAAAAAACGGGGGTAAAAGGAGATGCCTTTGGCTTCGGCTTTTATCCGGGCCATTTCGGTATGGTGCTATTGAGCCGCTTTCCTATAGATGGTGACGACGTGCGGACTTTCCAGCATTTTTTATGGAAAGATATGCCGGATAATCTGATGGTGAAAACCGTCGATGCTGAGGGACAACCCTGGTATTTGCCAGAAACACAAAAGGTTATGCGTTTGTCGTCCAAATCCCATTGGGACGTGCCAGTAAAGGTGCAAGGCAAAACCATTCATATTCTGGCCAGCCATCCAACCCCGCCAGTGTTTGACGGGCCTGAAGATCGCAATGGCAAGCGCAATCATGATGAAGTGCGCTTCTGGGTGGATTATCTGGGGAGTGATTATGATGCGTCTTATATCTATGATGATAACGGCCAAAAAGGTGGTTTTAACGACCAGCGTTTTGTATTGCTGGGCGATCTGAATTCGTCGATGGCAGAAGGGGATTCTTTCAAAACCGCTATCGCAAGTTTACTGACCCATACTCGGGTGAATGGTCGGGCGATTCCTCATAGCCAAGGGGGACAGCAACATACGCCGGATAATCCGTTGGCCGGCACCCATACAGCCGGATGGCGTATGCGCGCTGACTATGTTTTACCTTCGGAAAAAGGTTTTAAGGTAATTGGTAGCGGTATTTTTTGGCCGACAACAGACGAGCCGGATTATGCACTGATCAAAGATCGTAACAGTTCATCCGATCATCGTCTGGTCTGGCTGGATTTAGAGATTAAATAAACTTAAACCGTATTAAACGTTATCAAACAGGCCTTCAACCAATTTAAGGGTTGCTTCAATATTACTTACATCAGCCGGGGCGATAAAAATGGTGTCGTCACCGGCAATGGTGCCCAATACTCCATCGGCCGGACTGAGTGAATCGAGTAAGCGGGCAATTAACTGGGCGGCGCCCGGGCTGGTGCGAATAATCACCATCACATTATTGTGCACAATATCCAGCACCAGTTGTTTAAGCGGGCTTTTAGCAGTGGGCATGCCAAATTCCGGTGGCAAGCAATAGACCATTTGACCCTTGGCATTACGTGCCCGGACCGCGCCATGTTTGCTTAGTAAGCGGGATATTTTGGATTGACTGACATTATCAAAACCCAAATCGTTTAAGGCTGTAGCTATTTCACCTTGCGAGCCAAATTTTTCAGCCTTGAGGATTTCTTTAAACGCTTTTATCACTTCGTCTTTAGGTTGCGACATTTATAATCCTTGTAATTATTTATCGTCTATTCTGCACAAAGAGTTGAATTTTCGCAATTTGAACCTATTTAGTTACATAGTAAATTTAAACAAGCGTCATGATTCCTTTCACATACTTAGTCGTTAATGTGCAAATATATTTAACTTTTCGTAGGGTTGTAGTAACTTTGCAGCCCGCAAAATACTTGAATCACAGGAGAATACAATGAAAGTCGTCGTTTTAGGTGCAGCTGGTGGTATCGGCCAGGCACTATCCCTTTTACTCAAAACTCAGCTTCCAGCCGGGACTGAATTGTCTTTATATGATGTGGCCCCTGTGGTACCGGGCGTAGCGGTTGACTTAAGCCATATTCCTACCGACGTGAAAGTAACAGGTTATGGAAAAGAGGATTTAGCTCCAGCTCTGGAAGGCGCGACTATTGTATTGATCCCTGCTGGCGTACCCAGAAAGCCGGGTATGGATCGCTCCGATTTATTTAATATTAATGCCGGTATCGTAAAGAATTTAGTTGATGCTATCGCAGACAACTGCCCGGAAGCGTGTACTTGTATTATTACTAACCCAGTTAACACTACCGTCGCGATTGCCGCAGAAGCACTGAAAGCCAAAGGCGTTTACAACAAAAATAAATTGTTTGGTGTCACTACTTTGGATGTGATCCGCTCTGAGACTTTTGTGGCTGAATTGAAAGGCCTGAATGCGGCCAATGTGCATGTACCTGTTATTGGCGGTCACTCCGGTACCACTATTTTGCCATTGTTATCCCAGGTTGAAGGCGTAAGCTTTACCGATGACGAAGTAGCCAGCCTGACACATCGTATTCAAAATGCCGGTACCGAAGTGGTAGAAGCCAAAGCCGGTGGCGGTTCGGCAACTCTGTCTATGGGACAAGCTGCGGCGCGTTTCTGTTTATCATTGGTTGCTGCCATGAAAGGCGATAACGTGGTTGAGTATACCTATGTACAGGTTGACGGTTCTGACGATGCAGAATTCTTCTCCCATCCGGTACGCCTGGGTACTAACGGTGTGGAAGAAATTTTGCCGTACGGCGAACTGAGCGCTTACGAACAAAAAGCCAAAGACGATATGTTGGAAGGCTTGCGTGGCGATATTAAAATCGGTGTGGAATTTGTAAACGGTAAATAAGTTATTGTTAAACAGGTTTAGCCTGTTTCAAACAAGTAAAAAACCAGCCTTGCGGCTGGTTTTTTTATGTCAAATTGCTATTCAATTAGCGTGTTTCTATCTAACATATTTATCAACGTAGGGCTTGATTTGCTCCGCCCAGATTTTATACCCATCGGCATTGGGATGAAGTAAATCCGGCATTATTTCTTTGCTCAATGTACCGTCATCGGCCAGGAAATGCTGGTTAATATTGGCAAACATCACATTATGCAGTTGTGCCAGCTGTTTAAGCAATTTGTTGGTTTGCTGATTATTCTGACGCAGCTTATCGTCCTGATCCGGCCCTCGGGGAAAAATCGCCAACAGTAATACTTTGGTGTTCGGCAAGCGCTCTGATAGCTCAGTAAGGATATGCTCCACCCCAGCGGCAATACTGGCCGGATTATCCATCCGGTGCCCGGTGTTATTGGTACCTATCATCATAATAGCCAGCTTAGGATTGATGCCGTCTACTTCACTATGTTGCAAGCGCCACAATACGTTCTCGGTGCGATCCCCGCCGTAACCAATATTCATGGTATTGATATCGCCAAAGTACTGTTGCCAAACGGCTTGGCCAGTATTTTCCCAGCCATGGGTAATGGAATCACCAATCAATAACAATTCAGCTTGTCCCAGTTTAGCTTGGGCCAGCTTCTCTTCATGGCGAGGCATCCACCAGTCGACAGACCAGTATTCATTCAGGGTATCAGGAGTAATGGCCAGTTTATCTTGCTCAGGGCAGTCGAAGTTGCCTTCACCCACAACATTAAAACGGATATTGGCAATACTAAGTTGTCCTTTGCCCCCTGCTTCGAGATTAAAAGGCAGGTTAACCTTAGCAAAGCTCGCACCTTGTTTTTCAAAGCACTGCATGGGAATAGCAAGATGTTGCCAGCCTTTGTGTTCCTGCTTTTGCGCCCATTCGCGTAAACGGACTTTAGAAGTACAGTCCGGTCCACAACTCATGGTCAAATCCAGCGCCGTTTTGGCAAAATCTTCGATACGAATATCAAACTCGACAGTACCTTCGGGCAGAAATGGAGCCAAATTCAACGGCTCGCCACCTTCAAAGTACAAGCTGTAAAACCAGGAATCTTTAAAACTATAAGTTAAGGCATCTTCCTGCACGTCTTTATCACTGGTGGTGAGTTTGACAGTGCCGTCTGTCAGTTCGGCAAAGGCACCACTGAATATCTGGTTTTTATCCGAATTTTTGATAAAGGCATGCCAGGGTTCCAGCGGACGCGCATTGTAGAGCAAGATATCTTGTGGTTGATCAGAGGCGACTCCCTCTAATTTTTCTGGCAAAGTAGCCAGTTCTTGGTTGTCCTGATAGGTCAGGCCATAACCATAGGCAAATAAAGGATCGTAATCCTTGTCACCGACATTCAGTTGATCCTGGAGTGGTGATTTAGGCCAGGAAAAAGACAGCTTGCCACTAAAATCGTAAGTGGCCTGCCCACTTTTATCGGCTAACAAGACATCGGCTATACCCGCACCTTCGCTACCGGGTAACCAGGCTGCAACAAAGGCATCTGAGGCGTTGAGCTCCGGGTTAACCCACAATGGACGACCGGAAATAAATACCGAAACCACAGGAATATTCTGTGCTTTAAGCGATTTGAGTAGCGCCAGACTTTGCTTGTTTCCCGGTTCAAATTCCAGCGTATTGATATCGCCCTGTCCTTCGGCATAGGGATCTTCACCAAATACCACAATGGCCACATCCGGTTTTTGCTGAAAAGTACCGTCTTCGGACAACACCACCGTACTGCCAGCGGCAGTTGCGGCCTGTTCAATACCCTGATAAATGCTGGTTGCTCCGGGGAAGTCGCTGTTTTTACTGTCAGTGCCTTGCCAACTTACGCTCCAGCCGCCGGATTGTTTACCGATACTGTTGGCATGGGTGCCTGCCACCAGAATGCGTTGTCCGGCTTTTAACGGCAGTAAATGCTGGTTATTTTTTAATAATACCAGTGATTCACGCACGGCTTGCCGCGCTACCAAACGATGTGCTGCCGCACCAACTAGCTGATTCTTCCCTCCTAATTCGCGCTCTGAAGGTTTTTTGCCATCGAATAACCCCAGCTGTTTTTTGACCAGCAATATGCGGGTTACGGCATCGTCGAGTCTTGCCATGGGGATCTCACCGGCATTAACCTGTGCCAGTGTTTTGCCGTACATACTTTTCCAGTCGTAGGGCACCATATACAGATCCAGCCCGGCATTCATCGATGCGGCACAACTGTCATTGGTGCAATTGGGAATTTGGCCATGGCCGTTCCAGTCACCGACAACCAGACCGTTAAATCCCATCCGCCGCTTTAATACGTCAGTTAGCAGATAGTGATTACCATGCATTTTCTGGCCATTCCAGGACGAAAAGCTGGCCATCACCGATTGAACCCGGGCTTTTATGGCTTCGGGGTAGCCGGCATTATGGATATTCACCAGTTCGGCTTCGGCGATTTGCGCATTGCCCTGATCATCACCACCGCTGGTACCTCCGTCGGCTAAATAATGTTTGGCGGTGGCGGCCACATGGTTTTCATCCAGAAACTCGCTACTTCCCGGAGTACCCTGCAATCCCAATACCATTTGGCTGGCATATTGGGCGACTAAATCAGGATTTTCCGAGTAGCTTTCGTAGGTACGTCCCCAACGATCATTGCGCGCAACCGCCAAGGTAGGAGCAAATACCCATTCAATCCCCGAGGCTCGCACTTCACGGGCGGTGACTTCGCCTATTTTACGGATAAGGTCAGGATCGTGAGCCGCACCCAGACCAATATTGTGCGGAAAAATCGTCGCGCCTTTAACATTATTGTGTCCATGTACTGCATCGGTGCCCCAGAATATGGGAATACCGGTGCGGCCATCGGAAGTGTCGATAGACGCGGTATAATATTGATCGGCAAAGTTTGCCCAGTCTGACGCCGTGGCATCGGTATTACGGTTCGGCACTGAGCCGCCGCCGTTAAGTAGTGAACCGATGTGATACTGGCGAGCCTCCGCGGGACTAATAGTCTGAATTTCGGCTTGTAATACCTGGCCGACTTTTTCTTCTACCGTCATTTGGGCGACTAAATCGGCCACAAAAGATTTATCAGAAGGCGTTTGAATAGGCGGAGACTGCACATCGGGCCATAAACTGATGTCAGACCCGGTTATTTCTGCGCGTTCAGAACTGGCACAACTGGTGAGCAAGGCAGCGCTCAAGGCTGCACTGAGTAATGTGGTTAAAAAGGTTTTGCGTTGAATTTGCATACCTGTTTTCCTGCTTAGGTTGGTAAGCCAAAGGTTATTTAATAACAATTAGTTAACATGTTGCTAGAGCGTTTTTAGTTTGTGCTATTACGAAAATTGTCTGTCAGCAAGCAATATTAAGTACTTGAATACCTAATATTGCCTGTCTGAAGTTATGATTAGTTTTCGCGTTTAATACGAATCGTTGTTCCATCGTATTGCACTGACTGGTGAGCGGTTACATCCAGTTTTGACGGACTGTCGGCATTTTCATCTTCATCAAACCAGTGAATATGGAAGGTTCGCTGTTTGACCATGCTATCAAATTCACCCTGACGAGAACCTATGGTCAAGGTGCCACTGGTATCATCATAGGCTATCGGGATCGCGCTAAACTCCCCCTGTTCGTATTGGTAAGTCTTGCCATCATCGTTATATAAGGTGTACTGGCCGTCGGCACCGGTATACACATTGAGGGTGATGGGGGCGTCGAGCTTTTCATACACGGTTTGAATATCCGGACCGCTAGGCACGATGGAGCCAGCTTTAACAAATAATGGCATCTGAGTAAGTGGTGCGTCGGCTTGGATTGTCTGTCCGCCTTCAAACAGTTTGCCAGTATTGAAATCGTACCACTTGCTACCCTGTGGCAAATAGACTTCGCGACTGCGTGCGCCCATTTCATACACCGGGTTGACCAAAAATGCCGGACCAAACATGTATTCGTCATTCAGGTTAATTGCGGTTTTGTCTTCGGGGAAATCCATCACCAACCCGCGCATCAGCGTACCGTCTTGCTGGTTCATCTTGATGGCTTCACTGTAGATGTAGGGCATCAGGTGATAACGTAGTTTGGTATAGTAGACCAGATTGTTGTATACCTCAGAGCCTTCATCCGCCAGATTATAAATTTCACGATAAGGATTCTGGCCATGGGAGCGGAAAATCGGCACAAAAGCGCCAAATTGGAACCAGCGCAAATTGAGTTCCTGCCATTCTGGTACCAGCTCTTTAGCCATACCGGAATAGTGACCGACGATGCCATCTGCAGAATAGCGATATTTATCTTCCGGAGTAAAACCGCCAATGTCAAAGGTCCAGTTGGGCATACCGGACAAGCCGACGCTGATTCCGGCAGCGATTTGTTCATGTAAATTTGACCAGCGCGGTACGGTATCACCGCTCCAGATGGCAGCCCCAGCGCGCTGAATACCGCCAAAACCGGAACGGGTCAGGATGAAGGCGCGCTTGTCCGGATCCGTCTGGCGTTCGCCTTTGTATACGCCTTCCGCGTTAGGTAGCGCATAAGAATTAAAATATTCTGCGCCAGATCCCACCGACAATGGACTCATAATCTCTTTGCGTTTGCGGAATGACAGGTTGGAGTGTATGTCCGGCTCGGAGGCATCCAGCCACCAGGCATCAAATCCCAGTACATTAAGGTTATCGCGGATCTGTCGCCAAAAAATCTGCTGGGCCTCTTGTGGGTAGGGGTCATAAAAGCCGTTTTCGTAGCCGGGGCCAATCCAGTCGAGGTTATGTTCCTGTTCGACGTTTTTACTCAACATATAGCCCTTGGCGTCCAATTCCTTGTAATTATCCGTGGTCGGATAAAACTTGGGCCAGACCGAGATCATGATATTGGCATTGAGTTTATGCACTTCATCAACCATTTTTTTCGGATCAGGGAAATGCTTTTTATCAAATTGGTGACTGCCCCAGGCGTCCTGCGGCCAGTACGACCAGTCCAGCACGATATTATCCAGCGGGATCTCGCGTTTACGGTATTCCTTGACCACATCCACCAGTTCATCCTGATTCATATAGCGTTCGCGACTTTGCCAGAAACCGTACACCCACTTAGGCAGCATCACTGCTTTACCGGTGAGCTGGCGATAGCCTGAAATCACATCGTCGGTGTCTTTACCGGCGACAAAATAATAGTCGATAGCCTTGCCGGTTTCGGAGGCAAAGGACAGCGAATATTGCTCGTCATGGGGCAGGGGATCGTTATGCAGCAAACGGAAATAGCCTCCGTTGGACTGCCAGTCGATTTTTATCGGTGTTTTTTGTCCGGCAGTGAGTTCAATTTCAGTGTTGTGATACCAGGGATTCCAGTTCATCCGCCAGCGATTAAGCAGTTCTTTGCCGTCGATACTCAAAGAGGCGTAGTCACTGCTGTACATTCTGAATTTATGCACACCGCTGGTTTTGGCTTCTATCGAGCCTTCCCATACCACATGCGGATTTTTGACTTCGCCCAGTTCTTCAGGGAAGGGATATTCACGCACGCTGTTATTGGCCAAAAACTGGTAGTTGGGATCGGCTTCCACCCGACTAAAAATCAGTTTGTCACCGTCATAATAATTCGCGGTTAGGCCACCTTGATTGCCATCGGCATCATATAACACCAGATCGGCATTCAGCGGCTGGGATTTCTGCGGATCACCAAACTGGGTTACCGAGGCGTTATCCCAGAGTACGCCGTAATTGCGGGTTGAAACCACAAACGGAATGGTAATTTCCAGGTTATAGGTGGTCATCTCCACATTCTCGCCAGCATAGTTAACCTGACCATTTTGATGTTGGCCTAATCCGAAAAAGCCTTCATCGGTGTTTTTGTTCCACTGCTGGCGCACTGCGTAGGAATCGGCATCCGGTGTGACAGGATCTTCGGTCACCGGATCAAAAGTGCCACGATTGGTTTCTGCCAGCAGCGTCTTTCCCTGCGCATCTTTAAAACTGACAGTGCCGTCAAGCAACGATACTTCGGCGCTGACTTGGCTGGTTTTTAGCTGTACCTTTTCACCCACCTGCTCAACCTTGAATTTGGCATCCGCTTTGGCCACCACCATCAAACTGTCCGGTACCACTGACAAATCATCACCTGGCAAAGCCGTCACATGAATGATCTTGTCGCTGATAACTTGCAGTCGAACCTTGTCGGCACTGCTTTCGGCCAAAGTGACAATAATCCCGTTGTCGGTCTGTTCAAATTGACCCAACTGTTTTTGGCTGCTGATATTGGCGTTGGCCTGTTCCGACCCGGAATTGCAGGCTTGTAACAATGCAAGAGGAATAATCCCCAAGGCAAAAGTGCGGGTAAAATTACGACCCAAAGTACGAGTGAATGTCATGTTTTTCTCCATTAAATAATACTGGCTAGAGGGCGCTGACCCTTGTTAGCTAGCCGAAACTTTTTATGGCTGGTAAGTCGCCATCTTGATTTTTAAAATATGTGGTTTGGAGGTGAAGTTCAGCCCCCAGTCAGTCTGGTCGCCATTCCAGACCCGCTCGAATACCCATTGACCATTTTCAAAATGACCTTCTTCTACCCGTTCAATCATAAAATGCTGATCTTTTAATTCATCAGAGGGAGAGAAACTGACCCGTGCACGATAAGCGGTGAGCAGATATTCGTTATCCGATAATTTGGCAATCAGCGCGCCGCCAGACGCAGGATCATTGCCAACCGGCGGATCGATCCAGAACATTTTGCGCCCATAGGTGACTTCGGCATCCCACAATCCCAAATCCAGATGTTGGGTTAATTTAGCCGGATCGACTTCTGCCGTTTTTTGCTCGTCGCTGGAGTTGGCATTCCAGACTTGCTGTTTTTCGCTATAGGTATCATAAGGTTCTGATACCCCCCAGACTTCACCTTCGTAACTGAGTTTGGCCCATACCGATGCCCAGGGGGCCATTAACCGGTAGTTTTCGGCAAAGGGGGCGATGGTGTCGTCATTGACCTGTTTGGCACCTAATGGGTAGTTGGCATAATCGGTGTAATCCATACCAAAAGGGGCAAAGCCGATGCCTTGTTGACCCAAAGTAGAAAAGAAATAACGCGCGTAGGGTTGATCATTGCCAATTTCGGATACAAACAACGGATTGTCGTCACGGGAATATAAGTCCAATACCCTGGTTACTGTTTTGTGATCGCGAAAGTAAATATCCGGTGTAATCATATCGACATGCGGTGCGGCAATTTTCCATAGATCCAGCACGTTGTCGGTGGGACCTCCCATGGAATAGCCGTCACCGGGATGTACCGGATGACGCAAGGCCACATTGACGTTAACCGGTAAATCCTTAATCGCTTTTCCGGCTTCGGCAATTTCATCTACATAACGGCCAATAAACCAGGCGTGGAAAAACTCGTCTGCGTCGGAGCCGAAAACGTCAGACCAACTGCCGGGTTGTTTGCCCAGTCCTTTAATCAGCTCGTCCGGCACTGGCTGATTAAATTTGGCCTGTGCCGCGGCTGAAAAATCCCGTTTGGCGCCATAGGTTCCTACCTCATTTTCAACCTGCAGCATAATCACCGTATGTTGTGGATCGTTAGCCTTGAGATATTTGACCAGTTGTAGATAGGCTTTTTTATCGGCCTCCAGCGTATTGCGGCTTATTGGCGACAGCGAATTCAGAGTCTCTCCGTCTTTTTTAATCACCCGTGGGAAGCGTTTATTGTCCAGCTTGACCCAAGCTGGCGCGTAGTGAGGGGCGTTATTTTTCCAGGTGGCGAACCACAAAAGATTGAGTCTGACATTATTTTCCCGAGCTTCAGTTAGCAGCGCATCCAGGTAACTGAAATCGAACTGGTCTTCAGTAGGTTCGATTTGTTCCCAGGCCACCGGAATACTCAGCGTATTAGCCTGCATTTTGTTGATCACAGGCCACACATCCGCCAGAACCGCCGGGTAATTGGCCGAATTATTTGCTTGTGCTCCCAAAATAAGAAAAGGCTTGCCGTCCACCAATAACGCATGTTTGCCGTTGTTAGTCATCACCTCGGGTAACGGATGCTGTTCGTTAGCCACAGCGGGATTTGTCGCCGTCGCTTTACAGCCCGACAGGGTGGCCAAAACCATCATCAGGGATAGCGCGGCGCATGCCTTTGTCGGTCTTGTAGATTGTGGGTTGCTTGTTGTCATTAACGATTATTCCTGCAAAGTGGGTAATTGATAAATATGTTGCTCGACGTCCTGACGAACTGTGGTCAGGAATTGTTGGATTTCTTGTGTTGTGTATATGTCCAGCAGCGGCTCGTAACGGTTGCTGTCCTGACAACAAAGAAGCAGAAGGTTGATCCAGTTTTGCCGAGTGATGATCTGGTTTAGTTCATCCTCGAAACGGCCATAGTGGTTAAATAAGTCGATTTTCTGTTGTAACTTGGCTGATAGCTCGGCGCTGGTTTTTGCCCAGTTACAATCTGCCAGACGGGTGTTTTTACTGATTAAATAATGGTGCAGATCCAGATAGTCGAGCGCCTCGGCATAATCATTATCCATCAGCCGGTTATATTCGCCGGCATTGGATTCAAAACATTGTCTGGTCGGGAAAAGGTCGAGCAAACGGCCAATGGCGCGTTGAGTCATCACAACATTGTTAATCGAAGGCGAACCCGCATATCCTGCCGTATCACCGATAGCCACACAGTTTTTATAAAACAGCTGCTGGCGTTTACCCGGACTGATTGGATGACGAACCAGTGCTAATTCGTCGTCGGCATTAATATTCAGCCATTGGTAGAGTTGTTCGTCAGTAATTTCATCGCTATTGCACCATAACAGACTTTGTTGCTTGCCTTGCAAGTTGGACTGCTCCAGCCAGCCTGCTTGGGTCGCCGTCAGGGTTGAGTAATTGCAGCTGGGGAGTGTGGTGGTTTGCTGTAATTCAATGACGTTGTCGAATGGACTTGGTGCTAATTGATAAGGTATCTGGAATTCACCCTGCATAATGCGCGAATCAACGCCGGAATTATCAATAATCAAGTCAACCGCTAAAACCTCACCACTTTGTAAGGTCAGTTGCGTGATAAAACCACTCGACGGGTCTCTTTTTACGCTGACGATGGCGGAAGTGGTGGACCGCACCCCAAGATGCTGTGCAGCGCCGCACATAAACCGCAGGTAGGCCTGAGTAACCAGATGCATACCTGAATTAAAGCTACCCAATAAGGTGCCGCGTTGTTGATTGGACACCGCCAGCTTATGCTGTCTTGCTGCCATCGCCGCCAGTGAATAGTCCTGATAATTGGTCTGCTCACAGCGTTTGATTAGATGATGCAGTTCGATGCCTTTAAACACCGGCAAATGGGTATTGTTACCGATGAAAACGTCTTGTGGCGCTGTTTGCCAGCCACGATAGTAACGGGCGCAACTTAGCATGGCCTGTTTCTGTTGCAGTAGGTGTTGGTCGTGAATACCCATATTTTGATGAAAATCAAAAATATGCGGCGAAGCAATAGTAATAGCCGGCTCCGGCAAGGGGTTATCTTCAATAACCGTGATGTGCGGCTTTTGCATTTGTAGGCCGCGTGCCAGTCCGGTTGCTGCACTCCAGCCACTGGTGCCGCCACCAACAATCACGATGTGTTTTATAGCCTGACTATTCATGCCAAATTCTCGGTCGCAGCGGATTGCATGACATTTTGGATAAACATCTCTACCGGCGGCAAAGTGTTTACTGCGCGTTGAACCTGATTGCGATAATTAGCCATATATTGCTGAATTTGGCGATAGTCAACACCGTCAATGCGGGCATCATATTGCTCGGGTATCAACCCCTGTCCAATACAAACCGCCGACCAGATACCGAACTGGGTGCGATCTACCCGGCCACATTGTTTGAACAGCCTGATCAGACGTTGCAGATCATCAGGTATCGACATAGTGCGGCAATCATTCCAGAACTCGGTGTCGCTGCGCGAGGTAGCGTGGTAATGCAAAATAATGAAGTTACGGATCTGGTCATAAAAGTAACTCATCGACTGGTTGTATTGCGCAATGCCGGCCTGTGGAAAATCCTTGCTGGGGAAAAACTCCAGCAACTTCAAAATACCCATCTGGATCAAAAAGATGCTGGTGGATTCCAGTGGCTCCAGAAAGCCGGATGATAATCCTATCGCCACACAGTTTTTACACCAGGACTGTTCACGGCGCCCGGCTTTAAAGCGCAGTATTCTGGGCTCGGCGGTAGGCTGGCCAGGAATAGTCTGCATTAAGGTATCCAATGCGGTTTGCTCGCTCATATGACTGCTGGAGAAAACATGACCATTGCCCATACGGTGTTGCAGCGGGATTTGCCATTGCCAGCCGGCATCACGCGCGGTCGCAATAGTATAGGGATTGAGTGGTTGATTGCGTTCGCAAGGCACTACTGCGGCGCTATCGGTGGCTAGCCAGTGGCTCCAGTCGATAAATCTGGATTGCAGTTTTTTATCAATTAGCAGTCCGGCAAAACCACTGCAATCAACAAAGAGTTCGCCGCCGATCTTGTGCCCATTTTCTAAGACAACTGTTTCAATAAAGCCGCTTTGAGCATGTTGCTGAACCTCGATAATCTTGCCTTCAACCCGTTTAACCCCGCGTTTTTCGGCGTAATCACGTAAATAACGGGCATAAGCGGTGGCGTCAATATGATAGGAATAGGTATAGGCTGATAATAACGATTCTTTTTTGGCGACCGGCGGGGCAAAACGTCGGGCTTTACCGGCCATGGCGGCGAGCGAATATTCATCCAACCGGCTGTTATCGCCCATGGTGCGTGATTTGAGCCAGTAGTGATGAAAATCAATACCTTGAGTGACGTGTCCGGTTTCACTAAAGGGGTGCATATAACTATCCCCCAGATTGGCCCAATCGTTAAACTGGATACCGAGTTTGATCGTCGCGCGGGTTTGACGGATAAAATCCTGTTCGTCGATGCCCAATTCAGCGTTAAATTGCTGGATATGTGGAATGGTGGATTCACCCACGCCTACAGTGCCAATGGCATCAGATTCAACCAGAGTGATTTGACAGAACTCGGACGGAATGCGATTGGCTAGTGCCGCTGCCGCCATCCAGCCAGCGCTGCCGCCTCCAACAATGACAATGTGACGAATAGCTTCTGTTTGCAAAGTGTTTCCTGTTCTAAAACCCGTAATCGGTTTAACTTAACCTGAGTTATATGTTGATCGCCAGTAAAGAAAAAAAGGCACCAGTGGACGGTGCCTTTGAACTAGACAACAACGTGGACATTACTTCAGTTAAAAATTACCGCGTAAGGACAAGGCGTAACGTCTGTCACTTGCGTGGTAAGCACCATAATGGTTGCCCGGACCATTTTGCTTCATGATGTTCTTGGTAACCGTATCACCGAGGTTATTGGCTTCCAGTGCCAAGGTCAGGTTATCGTTAATCTTGTAGGCGATTGAACCATCCAGATAACCCGCCGGCGCGTTGAATACCGGCAATGCCCAGGAATTATCATCGGCTTTATAGCCGTTGGCACGGGTAGACATCAGGAACTCACTACGCCAGTTATAGGCCAGGCGGAATGATATTGGCCCTTTTTCATAGATACCGACCAGATTGTAGGCATTCTTGGATAATCCCAGATAGGGCATGGGTCCATAGGTGGAGCCATCTGCATCAAAAGGTTCGGCATCTTCTTCCACCGAGGTGGAACTGTCGATATAGGTATAGTTGGCCTGAATACCCAAGCCGTCGAACGGTTCAGGCAAGGTCTTGAAGAAATGGTTTATCGATATTTCGAAACCTTTCATATCCGCTTCACCGGTACTGACAGGTCGGGAAACGTTATAGTCAAAACCGCCATAGTTTTCGGTGCGCAACTGGGTGCTCTCGTATCCGTCAACATCCTTGCTAAACAGGGCAAAGTACATCGAGCCACCTTCGTCGTAATACCATTCCAGTGACGCATCAAATTGGGTAGCTTCCATCGGATCACGATAGGGGTTGGTATCAGAAGCTGCCGTCAGTAAGAAACAATCGGTTCCTACTTCTTCGCCGTTTTCTTGCGCATCCTGACAGTCTCCTTCTTTAATATTCGCACTTAAGTTCAGATTAGCCCCCAGTGTACTAAAATCGGGACGTGCCATGGTTTTGGCAACAGCTAAACGCAATAACACATCTTCAGAAAGCTCGATTCTGACGTTCAGACTAGGCAATACGTTAGAGTAGGAATGCTCGGCATCTTGGGCAATAAATTGCGGTCCACCGAACAGGGAATTGTTCGGATAAGACAAATGGCCGTGCGCAGTATTTTCGGTTTTAACATAACGCACCCCGAAATTACCGCTGATCGGCAGCTTGGTATCCAGTTCGTAGTCCAGCATAAAATAGGCCGAATAGGTCTTTTCGGTCTGGTTATTCTGGTAGTTTTCATCATCCAGACTGCGCAATTGCCAAGGAGCTATCCAGTCTTCGGTGTACTCGAAACGATCCCGCAGAGTTTCATAACTGGTGGGATGGTTTAGGGCAAAATCGACAATCGGCGCATAAACGTTGGCTGGGGAAGACACCTGACCACCAAAGAAATTATCAAAGGTGTTGAGATGCAAATCCGATTCGGCCGGGGTGATATTAGCCTGAGTTTCCGGTGAAATTGCGCCTTGCGCCCAGCTGGTGGCAAGTACCGCCCAGTTATAGCCAGTGTCCGCATTATCCGAGGTGGAATCGCTGTAACGTCCACCGACCTTTAGCGTCGGGAACATTTTACTGTCGAGGAAGTATTTCACATCGGCCTGAACCGCTGTCATATCGCCTTTTTTCAGATACTGACTATCTTGCTGGAAGTTCCAGTTATAGTTACCTGGCGTAGCCAGATAATCCGCATCTGAGCCCACTTCCGGTACGCTGCCAGAGAAATCAACATCCAGATAAGGCACCAGTATTTCAGTGGCCACTGTGGAATCGAGGCCAGAAGATTCGGAATCGACATTTTGTACCGACGCAGTGAACTCCAGTTTGTCATTGTAGTAACGATAGCCCAATGTGATGTCGGTGGTCTCCGACTCCTGCACTGCAACCCGCACGTCTGAGCCCATCGGAATACCGCCATCCTGATACAAACGACCCTGATACAATACATTGTCATCGCCAAATTTGCTGTCGGCAGTGGCTTGTACGGTGTAAGGGTCGTTACCGACAAAGATAGCGTCTTCGTCCCACTGCATATCGTAGTTACTGTTGAAATAGGTCAGAGTCAACTCATGGTTGTCGGCCGGAGCCCATTGCAAGGCCACATAGTTACCGGTTCTTTCCCGGTTAAAATGCATGGTACGCCAGTCGGCACCGCGCGGAACGTAAACGGTTTCACCTTCATGGCCGGCAATGTCGTCCCGATAAAAAAACGGGCGGACATAAATCGAATCGTTGCGGGTAGACAGTTCGGAATAGGCGATATCGGCTAAAAAGCCAATTTTACCAATACTGGTATCCCAGTTATTGCTGTACAGCAATGAATAGGCCGGTTTGGTTTCTTCAATCAAATCGCCATGGTTGGCTGACAGGGTAAAAGCCATTTTTTGACCATCTTCCTGAAAGGGCAAACGGGTCACCAGATCAATAGTTCCGGCCAGTCCACCTTCAATCTGATCGGCCGACGGGCTTTTATAGACGTTAACGGCACTTAACAGTTCAGGTGGTACATCACCAAAGCTTAAACTTCTGCCGCCTGTCGCACTAAAAGAACTGCGGCCATTCAATTCACTGCGTACCTGACTTAACCCGCGTACTATGACGCCATTTCCTTCAACCGAGAAATGCTCCGGATCACCTTGGGTCATATAACGATCGATAGCCACCCCGGCGACTCGTTGCAAGGTTTCGGTAATACTGCGATCCGGTAACGCGCCCATATCATCAGCGCTGATGCCATCCATGATCTTGTTGGAATTGAGTTTCTTTTCCTGAGCCGAAATAATACTGGAACGAAGCCCCGAGACTTTAATTATCTCCAGTTCTTCGTCTTCTTTATTAGGTTCGTCGGCCGCATAGCCCAAGGTAGGCACCAGCATGCCTAATGCACTGAGTACGAATAAGGATGTTTTAGTCCGCTTGAACATGGTATCCAATCCCTTGTTGGTCTGTTGTCGTGTTGTTTTCATCTAGTTGCTCCCAGTTCTAATTATTTGTGTTTTATGCACATTTTTATTGTGCTGACATGACTCAGCATTTTGTTGTTATCAGCGGGAACAACCCCAAAAATAACAAACTGCAGGACTAGCTGAGATGCAATGCAACTGGCTCAGCGGCTCCTGTTATCTCTATCTCATCGTGTTATCCGATAGCGCTGGTTTGCCTCGGCCTTAAAGGTTATGAGCTCATCTTCCAGTCGAGCAGTAATGCGCTGGCCTTGCTCGGTGGTAACTTTTGAATGTTGAGTAAAACTGTTGCTGCGGACCCTTAGCTGCCCGGATTGCATAGGTTGTACCTTTGCTTCAACCAGCTTTCCCGTCTGCCAGGTGATATCCACCGTGACATTGCCTCGCGCTTTAAGGCCGGATACAGCGCCTTTAGGCCAAGCCTCTGGCAAGGCCGGTAACAGGTGGATTTCGTGGTTTTGAGACTGCAGTAGCATTTCTGCAATTCCGGCAGCACTGCCGAAGTTGCCGTCAATCTGGAAGGGAGGATGGTTGCTCCAAAGATTATCCAGCGAATTATGATCGAGTAACTCGGCGAGTAATTTATGTGCTCGGTTGCCATCAAATAAGCGTGCCCAGAAGTTAATTTTCCATGCCTGGCTCCAGCCGGTTCCGCCATCGCCGCGGGCGTTGAGTGTTTTGACGGCTGCATTGGCTAATGCTGGTGTTTCTAATGGTGAAATCTGGTTAGAGGGATGTAAGGCGAATAAATGGGATATATGCCGGTGAGTGGATTTTTGATCGTCCAGATCATCCTGCCACTCTTGTAATTGGCCCCAGGAGCCAATGCGTAATCCGGGATCCAGTTCGGCAAGTTTGTCAGCAAGTTTATCAACCATGGGCAGATCGCCTGCTTGCTGCGCCGCATCCAAAGTGGTGCGGAACAGATTTAACAGGATTTGCTGTGACATGGCTGCTCCCACGCTAAAATCACCATGTTCAGGAGAGTAACTGGGCGCCACGACCCACTTGCCGATTTGCTTATCCCATACCAGCACATCCAGCCAGAATTGTGCCGCGCCACGCATAATCGGGTAGGCGCGCTTAAGCAGGAAATCCTGATCGCCAGTAAATAGATAGTGTTGATAATAGTGCTGACTGATCCAGGCGGCAGCTTCGGGTTGCCAAAAGGCGGTGGGCCAAGCTATGAGGCCGGAAAACCCCCAGATATTGGTATTCAGCAACATGGTCCAGCCGTTGGCGCCAAAAATGCGTTGTGCCGCCAGTTTTCCCGGTGATTGCAGGCTATCGATAAAATCGAACAATGGTGACGTGGTTTCGCTTAAATTAGTGGTTTCGGCCAACCAGTAATTCATCTGCAAGTTAATATTGACGTGATAATCCGCGCTCCATGGTGCTTGTTGGTAATGATTCCAGGCGCCTTGCAAATTGGCCGGTAACGATCCCTTTCTGGAAGAACTTATCAATAGGTAACGCGCATACTGGAAATATAGACGCTCCAGCGCTCTGTCGGTGGCCGCAGTGTTTTTGTCGCTGCGATATTGGGCCAGCAAGGTATCGGTCGGAAGCGGCGAAGGTTGTTGATCAAGGTTTAGCGTGACGCGCTCAAATAACGATTGATAATCTTCAAGATGACGCTTTAGCAATTGCTGATAACCGGTGGTTACCGCGTTGTTAACCCGCTCTGAAACTGTTTGATGTGGATCATCGCCACGATAATGCGGGTAGCGGTTGGCATAGTTGGTGCCTGCTGATACCACCAGCCAGACACTGTCCGCCTGGCTAACTTGCAGCTGATTGTCGTCGCTTAGGTCTAGCGTACCGTTTTGCTGCACGAGCTGCATTTGAGTTTCGTATTTAAGCTGATTGTCATTCAGCGCGCCTTTGAGGGTAATGCGTGCGTCTTTAATCGATTTTTGCTGGCTGCGATTATCCGCTGTACGTAAGTCCGCACTAAAACTGATTTTGCCCGGTTGATCACTGCTTAATTTGATGACGATAACCTGATCGGGATAACTGACAAAATAATCGCGCTGATAATTCACCCCATCCAGCATATAACTCACACTGGCAGTGGCAGAGGTCAGATCCAGGCTTCGGCGATAGTTTTTAATCTGCTCCAGCCCTTTATTATCGGTAGTTAAAACGATTTCAGAGAAAGCCTGAAAACTACCATATCCGGGATGATTACGACCCAACTTGGCGGCAACTGTTTCCGGTTTGATACTACGACGTTCAAGCAGGGCAGTTTGCACTTCCCGGAATTTTTGCGGATAGCCAGCCTGTTTGTCAGGTAAGCCGAAATCATAACCTTCCACCGAGCCTGGGCCGCCGGTCCATAAGGTCTTTTCACTAAATTCGATGATGTCTTGCTGTATGCCGCCTTGAATGGTTGCACCCAAGGCGCCATTGCCTATAGGCAGAGATTCAGATTCCCAGTTCTGCCCCGGGTGATCAAACCACAGGGTTAAATCGTCAGAAGTAGCTTGGACTGATCCTGCTGACAACAACGTCAGCAAAAACAGCGGAATGGATAAATACAAGTTGCGTTGACACAGGAACGATTGGCGCGTCCTGTCAGGCAAATTTTGTATTTGGTGCGTCAGCATGCAGCGGCGACCTGGATTTGATTAATCTGATAGGCCTTATAGTAGATGTTGCTAATTTGTTAATCAACATAAATTTCACATTTAAAATAAAGTATTAAATACAAAATAATCAAAAGTGCAAAAATTGACTGATTTGAGGCAAAAGCGATGCGGCCAGTCAGTTGGCGGGTAAAGTGGGTCGCAAAAGGAGGTGCTGTGGGGCTCTGGCCAGCTTTGAATGACTTTGATGACGTCAAGGTTACAGCCTGCTATAAGCTTTGTTAATAAGCAGTTAAAGTTTGTTTCATATATAAATATTAAAGGCCTAGCTTGCCTGACATGTTGAAAGCGTCAGCTTAACTAACTTTCATCCTTTGTTCTGGCCCCTAATTTGTAGGAGATTTGCCGGGCAGTTTTGCCAATTTCGCGCAAAGCGGTATTGATGTTTACTGAATTCAAGTCGCCAATATAATGCAGGTAAGGCACGACCAGACAGGCGATTAGTTCGTTATTGTAGTCGTAGATCGGGAAACCGATATCCTCGACACCTTGTATCTGCTTACTCAGCATTCTTTCAAAACCCTGCCCCCGTATGATGCTAAGCAGGTTATCCAGTTCATCCTGGGTGATTTCGTCTTCCAGCTCACTGAGTAATTCTTGGGACCTCTGTTCGGATGAAAAAGCAATAAATATATGGCCGGAGCAGGAATTTAGCAGAGGTGCTGAAGCTCCCAGCCTGATAGTGATCAATTTGTCCATCGGGCTGTCTTTTTGCACCACCACCATGACTTTGTTTTTTGCACAAATGGTAAGATGACAGGATTGATCAATCTTTTTCGTCAAGTTCTCCATTTCTAGCGACGCGGCCTTAACCAGTTTCTGAATTGGCACATGCCGATGCGCCACTTCGAACAGCTTAAGTGACAAGGAGTATTTGTCTGTATTGTCATCCAGAGTCAAATATTGGCGGCGCTCCAACACCGAAACCATGCGGAATATTTCCGAAACCGACTTTTGCAGGCGGGCAGCAATATCCTTTAACTTCAAACCTTCTGACTCATCAGCCAGCAGCTCCAGAATATCCAGTCCTTTCTCGAGAGCGGGCGCCGTGTATATTTTTTCGTTCTCTGCCGAGGCGCTGTTTGCGGGTTTCATTTTTACCTGTGCTGACAACATAGTAACTTCCACTGATTGTATGTGATGGTGAATAGCAATTGAAGCGAGAATTTTAATAACAAAATATATTTTTATATTTTTGGTCAGTTTGCCTTTCCTGTTGGCTGTAGTGCGGCATAGTTAACCCGCATTTTCATCATGAATCGCTGAAAGACATGATATAACTCGCTGTTAATCAATATTTGGCATAATTTTATCACAACTTGTTTACATATTTTATTTTAAATTTTATATTTAGAAATTAAATTTAAATATAAAAGTCTATGTGTCTGAACAATGCACTGCTAAATTCATCCACACGATAGTCATTTAACTGTGAGACTCTCAAATGAGCAGGCCCGTCAAAAAACGCATTGTTGGCAATACCGGTGTCGTCGTAACCGAATTGGGACTGGGCGGGGCGTCGCTAGGCAATCTTTATCAACCTATGACCGACAGTAGTGCAAAACAGATTGTCGATTATCTGCATGCTCAACAACTCCAGCTATTTGATACCGCTCCTTATTACGGTTTTGGGCTAAGCGAATCACGACTGGGCAACGCGTTGGACAAAATAGCCGGGGATTTCGTGTTATCCACTAAAGTTGGCCGGGTTTTGCATCCTATTGACGATTTTGTCTACCAAGGTCCTCGAGAAGGTTTTTGTTCAGAACAGCCCTTTAGTGCCGAATTTGACTATAGCTACGACGGTATTATGCAGTCCTATCAGGCCAGCCTGCAGCGTCTTCAAACTGACAAAATCGATATTCTGCTGGTGCATGATATTGGTCGTCAGACGCACGGTGCCAAACATCAGTACTATCTAAAACAGTTTAAAAATAGCGGTTATCGCGCGCTGCAGGAACTGAAAAACCGTGGCGCTGTGCGGGCGATTGGGCTGGGGGTCAATGAAACTGAAATTTGTATGGAGTTGATGCTTTGGGCAGATTTTGACTGTTTTTTATTGGCTGGCCGCTATACATTGCTGGAACAGGGGGCGTTAACCAACCTGTTTGCTGAATGTCTGCAACGCGGGATTTCTGTTATCGCCGGAGGTATTTTTAATTCGGGGATTCTGGCGTCAGGCAAACAACACTCGACCCGCTATTATAATTACCAGCCTGCTCCGGACAATGTTTTGCGCAAAGTAGCTCAACTGCAGGCAGTCTGTGAGGTTTTTGATGTACAACTGGCGGCAGCAGCCTTGCAATTTGTTCTGGCCCATCCGGTTGTTTGTGCGGCCATACCCGGTATAGCCAGTCTCGAACAGGCCCAGCAAATTGTGCAGTATTATAATGCGGAGATCCCGCAAGCGTTCTGGCAGGTGCTGAAAGATCAACAGCTTATCTCTCCTTTATCACCTGTACCCCAATCGTTGACTGCCCAATGTTAAACATTATTGATAGTCATTTGCATGTGTGGATGCTCGAGCGCGGGGATTATGCCTGGCTGACGCCGGATACTGGTGTGTTGTATCGCAACTTTAGTATTGATCAGGCCAGAAAGGTGATGGCCGAGCATCTGGTTTCTCGCTGTATTCTGGTACAGGCCACCAATACTGTGGCGGAAACCGAATACTTGCTCGATATTGCCGACAGTCACTCGCAATTTGTCGCTGGTGTGGTGGGCTGGGTTGATTTTGAATCTGCCGATGTCGTTGATGATATTAAGCGTTTAAGCAAGCATGCTGCGTTGGTTGGATTGCGGCCCATGCTACAGGATATTGATGCAACGGACTGGATCCTTAATCCGGACTTCCATCGGGTATTTGCCTGTATGCAGCAACAAGAACTGGTTTTTGACGCGTTAATCTATCCACGCCATCTGGAAGTGATCGATGAGTTAGCCTCGTGTTATCCAGGATTATCCATTGTTGTTGATCATTGTGGCAAACCCGATCTGGATGCTGAAACGTTAACCTGTTGGCAGCAGGGATTGGCCAGATTGGCCCGACATCCCGAGGTTACAGTGAAGTTATCCGGCTTGGCCAGCCAGTCACAATATGCTTTTGAGCTCGATAAAATAACGCCAATTGTAGAATTTGTCTGCCGTCATTTCGGGCCGAAACGGATACTTTGGGGCAGTGATTGGCCGGTGGTTAACCAACGTTGTGATTACCGACAATGGCTGGATGCCAGCCTTAATATTATCAGCCAGCTCGGTTTTAGTTCTGAACAGGCGGAACAGATCTTTGTGCATAACGCCGAACGTATTTACCTGTCGCGTTCGGTGCCGGGAGGTCAGATTGACTGACGTAACTTCACACTTCGTTCATCTTCACCCGCTGGATAATATTCTGGTTTGTCGCCGTTATTCTGTCCGAGACAGCCAGATAGAAATTGGTAACGAATGGATAACGCTGCAACAGGATATTGATGTGGGGCATAAGATCGCCATTCTGCCGCTGGACAAGGGCAGTAAAATCATCAAATACGGTGCCCCTATAGGTTCGGCCAGCCAGAATATCGCCAAAGGCGAACATGTACATTTATCCAATTTGCAAAGTGATTATATTGCCAGCCATACCCGAACCGGCAGGAACAACAATGTTGATAAGGAATCGAACTGATGAAGGGTTATCTGAGACCGGATGGGCGAAAAGGCATACGCAATATCACGCTGGTGTGTTATCTGGTCGAGTGTGCCCACCATGTTGCCAGAAAAATTGTCGATGGCTGCAATGATACTGATGTTCACCTTATCGGTTTTCCCGGTTGTTATCCCAATGATTATGCACTCAAGCAAATGCAACAGCTTGTCGGCCACCCCAATGTCGGTGCTGTGTTGTTGCTATCACTGGGCTGTGAAGGATTTAATCGCGAGGCATTATTTACCGCGGCACAACAAGCGGGCAGACCGGCTGATATCATCGTTATTCAGAAAACCGGCGGCACAATTAAATCGATTGAAGCCGGTATTCAAAAGGTAAAGTCGTTACAACAGCAAATCCCGGTACAGCAAGTTGGGCTGGATGTCAGTGAGTTGGTAATTGGCACAATTTGCGGAGGCTCTGACGGTACCAGCGGTATTACCGCCAATCCTGCGGTGGGGCGCTGTTTTGATTTATTGCTGGAACATCAGGCTACCTGCATTTTTGAAGAAACCGGTGAATTGATCGGTTGTGAACAGATTATGGCGGAGCGGGCAGTAACCGCTGAACTGGGACAAGAAATTGAAAAGGCGGTACATAAAGCCGAACAGTATTATCGCACCATGGGGTTTGGCTCTTTCGCTCCCGGCAATGCCGAAGGGGGGTTAACTACTCAGGAGGAAAAGAGTATGGGGGCTTATAGCAAATCCGGAAACAGCCAGATTAGCGGCTTGATCAAGCCTGGCGATATTCCGCCCAGCGGCGGTCTGTATTTGATGGATGTGGTGCCTGACGGTGAACCCCGATTCGGCTTTCCGAATATCTCCGATAACGCCGAAATCGTCGAGATGATTGCCAGTGGTGCCCATTTGCTGTTGTTTACCACTGGACGGGGCTCGGTAGTGGGATCGGCTATATCACCGGTGATCAAGATATGCGCAAATCCGGAAACTTATCAGAATATGGCGGATGATATGGATATTAATGCCGGAAAAATTTTGCAGGGTGAAGCCAGTATTGAACAGGTCGGTGAGGAAATTTTTGCACTGGTCAAGCAGGTAGCAAGTGGCAAGTTAAGTTGTTCAGAAGCCTATGGGCACCAGGAGTTTATCTTGACCTACAAGCAGTTCGAGCCAATTGGACCGGGTTGTTTACCCATACGCGCGTAATCTTTTAACAGGGAAAATGATGCGACTTAAAAATAAGAAAGTACTGGTCACTGCGGCGGCACAAGGAATCGGCCGGGCGACAGCTGAATTGTTTGAACAACAAGGCGCCTATGTCATTGCCACTGATATCAATCGGGATCTGCTGGACGAGGTTGAAACTGCAGAGCAACACGTTCTGGACGTCACTGATTCAGCCGCGGTGCAGAGGTTGGTTGACGAAATAGGTGGTGTTGATGTGTTGTTTAATTGCGCCGGTTTTGTCCATGATGGCGGTATTCTGGATTGCGACGAGTCAGACTGGGATTTCTCGTTTGATTTGAATGTGAAATCGGCCTACCGGCTGACAAGAGCCGTATTGCCGGGCATGCTCAGGAACAAGGGCGGTTCGATCATTAATATGTCTTCTGTGGCCAGCAGCATTAAAGGGGTGGGGAACCGCTTCGTGTATGGCGCGACTAAAGCTGCAATGATAGGTTTAACCAAATCGGTGGCTGCCGAGTTTGTCGGCCAGGGAGTCCGCTGCAATGCGATTTGCCCAGGTACGGTGCAATCTCCATCACTGGAACAGCGTATGTCCGCTGGCGGTGATTATGCTACGGCCAAAGCCGCTTTTATTGCCCGACAACCGATGAACAGGGTGGGGACACCTGAAGAAATTGCCTATTTGGCGCTTTATCTGGCCAGTGACGAGTCCGCCTTTACCACCGGTCAGATCCATATTATTGATGGTGGCTGGAGCAATTAATTTATAGTCTGGGGAAACAAATGAAGTTGTTAAGATTTGGAGATAAAGGACAGGAAAAGCCGGGCATCCTTGATGAACACGGCAATATTCGTGATTTGTCAGGGCTGATTACAGATATTAATGGCGATACGCTCAGTCCGTCGGTTTTGCACAAACTGGCCGAGGTGGATCTGAGCGCGTTGCCTCTGGTGTCTGATCAAGTGCGCCTGGGAGCCTGCGTAAACGGTGTTGGCAAGTTTATCTGTATCGGCCTTAATTATGCTGATCATGCCCATGAAACCGGAGCGGATATCCCGGCCGAACCCGTGGTGTTTATGAAGGCAACCAGCGCCATTAACGGCCCCAATGATCCTATTATCAAACCGAAAAATAGTAGCAAACTGGATTGGGAAGTGGAGCTGGCTATTGTCATCGGGCAGGACTGCCGCTACGTGGATGAAAACCAGGCTGAACAACATATTGCCGGTTATTGTGTGTGCAACGATGTATCAGAGCGGGCATTTCAACTGGAAATGGGCGGTCAATGGGATAAAGGTAAGGGCTGTGACAGCTTTGGTCCTATCGGTCCCTGGTTGGTGACTAGCGATGAAATATTCAATGTGCTCAATTTATCCATGCATTTGTCGGTGAACGGTAAAACCTTTCAGCAGGGCTCCACCCAAACCATGATTTTTTCGCCGGCCTATATCGTCAGTTATTTAAGCCAGTTTATGAGTTTACAGGCTGGTGATGTGATCAGTACCGGCACCCCTCCCGGAGTTGGATTAGGGCAAAAGCCGCCACTGTATTTGAATGTGGGTGATCATATTCATTTATCCATTGAGGGTCTGGGAGAACAGCGTCAGACTGTGGTGAATTATCAGTAACCCAAAATCAGGTTAACTAACAAGGTGAATGGTTTGCAACAAATGAAAGATAATGTGATGCAGCGCAGCAAACAGGCCGGACTCTGGTGTACGGTATTGGTGATCAGTCTGTTCTTTTTATGGGGATTTGCCAATAATCTGAATGACATTCTGGTCCAGCAGTTTAAAAAAACCTTCACGTTATCCGACTTTCAATCAGGACTGGTGCAGTCTGCGTTCTATTTGGGGTATTTCTTTTGTGCTATTCCTGCCGCTGCCGTGATGCAAAAATTCGGTTATAAAACCGCTATTGTGGTGGGACTGTTTTTGTATAGCTGTGGCGCGTTGTTGTTTTATCCGGCCGCCGAAGTGCAACTCTATAGTTTCTTTCTGGCAGCGTTGTTCGTTATTGCCTCCGGATTGACCTTTCTGGAAACCAGTGCCAATCCCTACATTGTGGTAATGGGCGACAGAAGTACGGCGCAAAGACGATTGAATTTCGCCCAGTCATTTAATCCACTCGGATCGATTAGCGGGGTGTTAATCGGGCAGCATTTTATTTTTACCGGGGTGGAATACTCTGCGGCTGAGTTCGAACAGTTGTCAGGTGCACAACAGCAGGCATTTTTTGACAGCGAGGCGCTGGCAGTGCAAATGCCTTATCTGGTTTTGGGTAGTGTAATCCTGTGTTGGTGCCTGTTATTTGTGTTTACCCGCTTTAAGGAGCATCGCCCCCACCCTGACACTGGCGTACCGGCTGACAAGGCCAGTTACCGCACCTTGTTTTCCTATCGTCACTTCCGCTCAGCGGCGTTTGCCCAGTTCTGTTATGTGGGAGCACAAGTAGGTGTCTGGAGTTTTATCATCCGTTACACGTTGCAAGCCGACCCGGACTTAACCGAAAAGCTGGCTGCCAATGCCCTGACAGCCTCTCTGGTGCTGTTTATGTTGGGACGCTTTATTGGTACCTGGCTTATGTCACGCATTGAAGGACGGCGATTAATGGTGATTTTCGCCATAACGAATGTATTTTTAACCCTGGGTGCCGCGCTGTTGTTTAACGATATTGGCATTATTTGTCTGGTGTTGGTCAGTTTTGGTATGTCGATTATGTTTCCGACCATTTTTGCCTTGGGGGTTGATCATGTGGGTCAGCAAACTAAATTAGCTGCCTCGGTTCTGGTTATGGCAATTGTCGGCGGTGCAGTATTAACCGCGTTGATGGGGGCGCTGTCTGATGTCACTAATATTCAAACCGCATTCCTGTTGCCAGCTTTGAGTTTTGCGGTAATCGGCTGGTTTGGCTATCGTGGCTATCGACCTGATTTTGGCATAGAGAACAGCTGTACAGACTCAGAGCCGGTCATAGAGCCAACAGTTTAATTTTGTTGGCTAGCATGGCCAGTATATCCTGTTGACTGAAATCAGCAGGATATTCATATAGGTACCAATTTGAACTGAATTGAATCGAATCAGAGGGAGCCAGATCCCGAAAAGGACTATGCAGCTCCATTTCAATCAACCCTTTTTCAGTGTTGCTCTGGGCATAACTGGCATAGAGTTCCACTTGTGCCTGTTCGGGGTGGATCAGCTCAGTCGCCAATAGCGGAAACTGGATAATAAACAGCTGTCCTTGCCGGTATCCTGCCATCCAGCCTTGTTTGGGCCGAATATATAGTTTGCCTTGATTGGCCGGTTTTTGACGTTCGAACTGGCTGCTATCCAGTATTAAATACTGTTCTGAATACCGGTAGTTTATTGGTCCGGTATGAGTATTTTCAAAAGAGACCAGACGGATATCCTGTTGTCGGTTTACAGGCACGATGACGTGAGTGTCGATATTAACGCGGGTATTAAACCACAAATCCCATGAATGATTTTGCTGGCTGATATTTACGCCGGTGGCGCTAAGTTGAACCTTATTAGGATTAACCGGATCCAGTCTAAAGGTTTTATTGATTTGCATACCGGATATCGGGCTGGCGGCTCCCTCCAGAACAACTTCGCTTGGGCTGTGTTTAACAATCTTATTATCAGTAAAGGTAAGGTAAGGATCCGGCGGCCAAACCGCAGAGTTTTGATAACGTTGAAGGTTAAGCTGCTGTTTACGCCACCACTGGCTTTGTGGCCCTACCCATACTATATGACCCAAATAACCGATATTATCGGTAGTTGGGGATACATCGGGTCGAATTCCTTGCTTGAAGGGCGTGCCAACTTTGAGAAAATTTTCATGCCCCTTGAGATTAAAACCCACCACCCGGCCGCCTATCGCAGGGGTGATATGCAGTTCAACTTGATCATTGTGCAAAGTGAGTTGCGAAAAAGACTCAGCCTTGACGCCAATTGACAGCAAGCTTAATAACAGCCAGCCTAGATTGATCCCTTGCATATGTGTCCTGATTTTGTTGATTGTTATAACGGTCGACAGTTAACAACTTGATAACATTCGCGTCAGGAGATGTCTTGTACGAATTGTTGCTTGGGCCTTATGAATATTGAATCGGTAGGGAGGAAGGAGGAAGAAAGATCTGAAAGCATCCCTGCTTTATATGGAGCATATCTAATGCTTAAGCGACCCGATTAACCGCAATATGTGCCAGACCAATTAATGCCTGTTTATAGTTTGAGTCTGGGATAGGTTGCAATGCATCGATAGCTTGTTGCGACGCTTGTAATGCTTTTTCACGGGTATAATCCAGAGAACCGGTCTGTTGCATAGCTTGCATAATCTCGTCGAAATGTTGCATGCCGTTATTGTTTTCAATAGCCGAACGAATCATCTGCTGTTGCTGGGGATTGCCATGCCACATCGCGTACAGCAGCGGCAGGGTTGGTTTACCTTCGGCTAAATCATCGCCAACATTTTTGCCCATTTCGTCGGTATCGGCGGCATAGTCGAGAATGTCATCCACTAGCTGAAATGCAGTTCCCAAATATTTGCCGTAATTTTGCATCGCTAATTCAATTTCTGCCGATTGATCGGTAAGGATGGCGGAAAGCTGGGTGGCGGCTTCAAATAAACGGGCGGTTTTGCTGTAGATCACCTGCATATAACTTTGTTCGGTGGTATCGGGATCATTGCAGTTCATTAACTGCAATACTTCGCCTTCGGAGATGACATTAGTGGAATCGGACAGAATTTCCATTACCCGCATGCGTTTCAGGCTGACCATCAACTGGAAAGAACGGGTATATAAAAAATCCCCCACCAGCACGCTGGCCTGATTACCAAATAAGGCATTGGCAGTTTCTTTACCGCGGCGCATGGTAGACTCATCGACCACATCGTCGTGCAACAAGGTGGCGGTGTGAATAAATTCAATAATGGCGGCCAATGTATGATGATCGCTGTTGTTTATTCCCAATGAACGGGCGGCTAATACGGTAAGTAGAGGGCGCAGGCGTTTACCGCCGCTATTAACGATATAAAAACCAAGCTGATTGATAAGCGCAACATCGGAACTGAGCTGTTGCTGGATTAGCTGATTCACCGATTGCATATCAGTGTCGGCTAATTGCTGGATACGGGCTAATTCCATAGGTAATAAAATTCATTATCATTGAGAGCATTGGCCCGCGATTTTTACAGAAAATGCCCTGCTTATCCACCTAGAATTGAAACCATTGAATCGGTTAAAATAAATCCGAATTTAGGCTTGCGACCAAAATGCAGTTCGCGTACAATTCGCGCCCTGTTTATGAATCGAATAGCGTCTGTATGGCGCAGAGCGGAGTTTAATATGTACGCGGTTTTCCAAAGTGGTGGTAAACAACACCGTGTGGCTGAAGGCCAAACCGTTCGTCTAGAGAAGATCGAAGTTGCGCCAGGTGAGTCTGTCGAGTTTGATAATATCTTGATGGTAACTAATGGTGACGACGTAAAAATCGGCACTCCTTATGTTGACGGCGGGAAAGTAACAGCTGAAGTGGTTACTCATGGTCGTGGTGATAAAATTAAAATTGTAAAATTTCGTCGCCGCAAACATTCTCGTAAGCAAATGGGCCACCGTCAGTGGTTCACTGAAGTCAAAATTACTGGCATTAGCGCTTAATAGGAGTACGTAAAGATGGCACACAAAAAGGCGGGTGGTAGTACCCGGAATGGTCGTGACTCAGAAAGTAAACGTTTAGGTGTTAAGCGTTACGGTGGTGAGTCAGTATTGGCCGGTAATATTTTAGTTCGTCAACGTGGTACCAAATTCCACGCGGGTGACAACGTAGGTTTGGGTAAAGATCACACTTTATTCGCTTTATCTGAAGGTAAAGTGAAGTTCGAAGTGAAAGGTCCTAAAAACCGTAAATTTATAAGTATTGTTGCTGAATAAGCCTTATTTATAAAAGTGTTTTTAAAAAAACCCCGCCCAGGCGGGGTTTTTTATTGGGATTTCGTAATCCGGACCGCAAGGTTGATTAGCAGTATATTAAGTTCATAATCAATAACGATGAGTGGACATTAGGGTGCATCATGAAATTTGTAGATGAAGCCGATATTCGCGTTGAAGCGGGTGATGGTGGCAACGGTATCGTCAGTTTTCGGCGTGAAAAGTATATTCCCAAAGGTGGGCCGGACGGTGGTGACGGCGGTGACGGCGGTAGCGTTTATCTGGTCGCGGATGAAAACCTCAATACGCTGATTGATTATCGCTTTGAACGTTTTCATCGTGCCGAACGTGGTCAGAATGGTCAGCGGACTAACTGTACCGGTAAAGGCGGTGACGATTTGGAAGTGCCGGTGCCTGTCGGCACCCGGGCTACCGATATGGATACCGGCGAGGTACTGGGCGATCTGATGGCACACAAACAGCGTTTGCTGGTAGCCAAAGGCGGTTTTCACGGTTTGGGTAACGCGCGTTTTAAAAGCAGCACCAACCGGACACCGCGTCAAAAGTCAAATGGTACACCCGGCGATATTCGCAATCTCAAACTGGAATTGATGCTACTGGCCGATGTAGGACTGCTAGGACTGCCGAATGCCGGAAAGTCTACTTTTATCCGTTCGGTATCTGCCGCTAAACCTAAAGTGGCGGATTATCCTTTTACCACATTAGTACCGAATCTCGGTGTAGTACGACTGGAAAGCCAGCGCAGTTTTGTGATTGCCGATATTCCCGGTTTGATAGAAGGCGCTGCCGATGGTGCCGGTTTAGGCATTCAGTTCCTGAAACATCTGGAGCGTTGCCGGATATTGTTGCATCTGATTGATTTATTACCTGCCGATGGCAGTGATCCGGCCGAAAATGCCAAGGCGATAGTCGCTGAACTGGAAAAGTACAGTCCGGCACTGGCAGCCAAACCGCGTTGGCTGGTGTTTAATAAGGTCGACCTGTTATTACCGGAAGAAGCTGAAGAAACCTGTCAAAAAGTATTGCAAGCTCTGAATTGGCAGCAGCCACATTATCAGATGTCGGCAATTCAAAAACAGGGAACCGAAGAGTTAAGCCGCGAGGTCATGGACTTTATCGACACCTTACCTGCCGAATTGCCTGAATCCGAGGATCAGGAAACCGTCGAGTTTAAATGGGATAACTACCATAAACAGTCAATATCTGATTTTGACGACGATGATGATGACGATGATTTTGATGACGACGACTACGATGTCGAAGTGATCTATCAGAAGTAACACCGAGACCTAATATGATTGTTTCAATGATCGCCGCGATGGCGCACAACCGTATCATCGGTGCGGATAACCAAATGCCCTGGCATTTACCCGCTGATTTAAAGCACTTTAAGGCCGTTACACTGGGTAAACCTGTGATTATGGGTCGTAAGACCTATCAATCTATTGGTAAGGCATTGCCAGGTCGGTTGAACATTGTTATCAGTCGCGATCCGGCGTTTAAACCCGTAGATGCGACTGTGGTATCCGGTCCCGAGCAAGCATTAACAGTGGCCGGTCCGGTAGAGGAAGTGATGATTATTGGTGGCGGGACTATCTACCAGCATTTTTTGCCATTGTGTCAGCGTCTGTATATTACCGAGATTGAGCTAGAGGTGGCGGGTGACACCCAATTTCCAGATTATCAGCAAGTTGCTGACTGGGCTATTAGCGAGCAGCAAAGTTATCAAGCCGATGAGAAAAATGCTTACGCTTACCGGTTTTTAACCTTGCAACGTCAGAAAGACTAGTGTCTTGTACAGGTACGGCTGATACAGAAATAAAGCTCCTTTGAAGCAGGACAGGATGATTAATGTACAAAAAAATGCGTAATGCAATACAGCAGTCAATCGGCCAGTCCTACCTTTCCTTTCTGGATGCTTTACCAGACGCCGTATTATTGGTGGATTTGAATTCCACAATTGTTCAAACCAATGCTCAAGCCCAACGTATGTTTGGTTATCAGGGAGATGAACTGAATAACCAGACTATCGATATTCTCATTCCTGAACAGCATCATAGCGATCATCATAAGCATGTGAGTGCTTATATGACCAAGCCTAAGCGCAGGGCTATGCGCACCTTGAGTTTTTTATTTGCCCAGCGTAAAGACGGCTCGGTATTTCCAGTGGATATTATGCTGGGGCCTTTTCAAACAGATGATGTTTCTTTGATAATTTGTACAGTGCGGGATGTTACCGAGACGCGCAAAACACAAGAAGCGTTGACAGCATCATTGCAGCGAGAACGCCATATGGCCAGAACCGATTCCCTCACCGGTGCCAATAATTCCCGCTATTTTTACGATTTACTTGAACAGGAAATGGAATCATCCCGGCGTTATCAAAAACTGATCACCCTTATTTACGTGGATTTGGATAACTTTAAACAGGTTAACGATCAGCAGGGGCATAACGAAGGGGACCATTTGTTATGTGAGGTTGTTCGCTGTATGAAACACTATCGTCGCGAGTCGGATATTATCGCGCGAGTGGGAGGGGATGAATTTGCGATGTTATTACCTAAAACCGATAAACAGGGAGCACGAGTCGCGATTACACAGATTCGCACCAAACTGCTTGAAGCTATGCAGCAAAAAGGTTGGCCAGTTACCTTTTCTATCGGGGTTTTAACCTGTAACGAAGTCCCCGAGTCGTCTGATAAAATGGTCAAGATGGTAGACGAGCTGATGTATTCGGTAAAGCGGCATGGCAAAAATGATATTTGTTATGGCACTTATCCCTAACTGGAATTGTCCGTGAGCATAATAAAAAATCCCGCTAAATTAGCGGGATTTTTGTTTTACGTTTTGAAAGTCTGTTTCTTTTAGCTCGTCACTCGCAACTCGCGGCTCGTCGCTGAGTGTTTACACTCTAAACTGACGAATCGATTCCTGTAGCTCTTCAGCCAGTTTAGCCACTTCATGGCTGGAGTCGGAGGTTTGCTCGGCGCCTTGAACAGTGTGCTCGGCAATCGATACAATACTTTCCAGTTTCTCGCTGATCTCGCGGGATACCTGATTTTGTTCGCGCGCCGATTGCTCTATTTGCGCACTGACGTCATAGGCTTTGTGCACCGCATCAGTGATGGAATTCAATGCTTGCGCGGCTGTTTCGGTTTGATTCACACATAACTCGGTCTGCTTCTTGCCTTGTTGCATTACTGCCACCGCTTTTTCTGCGCCGGCCTGTAACATTTCAATCATGGCATGAATTTCCTGGGTCGATTCCTGCGTGCGGCTGGCCAGTGTTCTGACTTCATCGGCTACTACCGCAAAACCACGGCCTTGCTCGCCGGCACGAGCGGCCTCGATGGCAGCGTTTAGCGCTAGCAGGTTAGTCTGGTCAGCTACGCCACGAATCACATCCAGAATACCACCGATGCTGGCGCTGTCCTGATGTAACTTGTTAATGACATCTGCTGCCGCTTCTACTTCACGCGCCAGATCCAGAATGGTGTTTTTGTTCTCTTCGGAAATTTTCTTCACCCGCTCAGCTTCATTATCGGCATTACGGATTTGGTTTAGCGTATCTTCGGCATTTTGAGTCACCAGCTCGGAGGTGCTATTCATTTCGGTCGTCGCAGTGGCCACTTGGGCAACCTGTGATTTCTGTTCCTGAATCGAATTGGTGGTTTCCATGGTAACCGCAGAGGTCTCTTCAGACGCAGCGGCAAGCTGAGTGGCGCGTGAACTGATCCCGGCAATCAAGTCTTTTAGACTATCAACCAAATTATTGCAGTTGGTGGCTAAGGTACCGAATTCATCATCGGAAGAATCATCCAGCTTCTGGGTCAGATCGCCGCCGGATACCACTTTGAGCATATCGTTGACTTTGTTCAGCGGTACTGTAATGGCTCGCACACTCAAGGTAGAGATAAAGAAAGCAGCGATAGCCGAGATAATCATTGCCAGATACGTTACTGTGGTTCCGCTGGTAACAGAATCATTGACCAGAGTCTTGATTTGCTGGGACTTTTGATCGGCCAGTGCCAGCAGTTCGTCGATATCATTGATGGCTGTCATGATATTGTTTTCTGAATCAGCCAAAGCCTGCTCGGCGGCAAGTTGCTGGTTAAGGCGATATATCTGGGTTTGTACCAGTCCGTCAGGGCCATTGAGGGTGCTATTCAGTGACGAAATCATGTCATTCACGTCCGACAGCATGCCTGTAGTGTCTTTACCGCCAGCGGCCTGATTGATAGCCTGATGTTTTTCCAGCACATCGGTCATTTTAATCTTTAGCTCGTTGCCGATGGTTTCTGCTTTGGTCAGGGTTTTGGTTTTTGAATAGTCGGTACTAACGGCTACCAATGACATCAGGTTAGTTTCCATGTCTTCACCCAATTCAGCGGCCTTGCTCAAGGCGCTATTGGATTGGACGGCTTCAGAATCCGAGAAATCCAGTAGCAGAGTCGAGGTATCTTCAGTATTTTCTTCGATGGCGCCGATTTTATCTGCAATACTTCTGGCTGCTTCCAGATCAGCCTTACGGCTACTGAACATTTTAGCCACGTTAGTTTTATATTGCTGATAAACATCGCTGACTTGTTGCAAGGATTGCTTTAATTGAGGTTGCTGCTCAATGACTCGTTTCAGGTTGGTGAGTTTATTTTCAAATTCGCCCTGACTGGCCTGAAACTCGCCCAATTCTTCATTCAGCAAGCTTAAATCGGTTTCGTAAAAGCCGGCAATGGTCAATTTGCTCAAGGTCAGGAAATTGACTTTTAACTGGTTACTGCCAGATACAGTAGGTAAAGCCAAGGTATTGACTTCTTCTGTGGCCGAGTCAATTGAACTCATATTGACCAGAGAGGAGATACTAATGGCAAATAATAATAAGGTGATGATCAGGAACCCACCAAATACTCGCATTGCTACCGTAATTTTCATCAATACTCCTGATATTTGCTGTTGGCTAAATAAATAGTTGCTGATTTTACATTTTTTTGTCAGCTAAATGAAGGATTACACTTTGCATCGCTGTTTAAATCCAAGCTAACTCTGCAAGCTATTGTATCGGCAAGCTATTTTGATTCTTTATGATTAATACCAATACGTTTAAATTTTTGCTGGGTGGGCAATTGTTTATACGGATTGGTATAACTGCTCATTTGAAATGTTATGCAGTGATCCTCTCACGCCGGTCAGGCAGAAACACTAAACACTCCACCCGATTCCAGATTGAGCAGGGTCAGTTTATTTCCCCATACACAACCTGTATCCAACGCAATATACTGGCTGCTATCTGTTGTACCACCTAACGCTGCCCAATGACCAAACAATATTTTTTGATGCGATTTTAGTTTCTGTGCAGGATGCTGAAACCAGGGCAACAGGTTTTTGGGTGCATCCTGTAGTGAGGCTTTAACCGAAAAATTCAGCTCATTTTTGCTTGTCACAAAACGCATTCGGGTCATGGCGTTGATAATAAACCGGTAACGTTCTATACCGCTGAGTTTATCTGACCATTGGAGCGGCGTATTGGCATACATCGAAGACAACAATTTTATCCATTGACTGGATTGCAATTGCTGGCTGACTTCGTCACTGAATTTTACCGCCTGCCTGATAGTCCAGCCAGGATAAAGCCCGGCGTGAGTTATCAGGTGACCTTTGCATATTTTGCAGGCTAGCGGTTTGCTGCGTAGCCAGGATACGATGTCTGGCAATTCTGCACTGTTAAGTAACGGGTCAAAACGGTATTCGGCCTTGTTGTTTTTGATTTGCTGACTGACGGCCAAAAAGTGCAAATCATGATTCCCCAGTACGCAATCAAAATGCTCACCTAATGACATCAGATATTGCATGGTTTGCAGCGCTTCCGGGCCACGGCCGATCAAATCGCCTACTGCCCATAACTTGTCTTGCTGTGGATTAAAACCGGCTTTATCGAGCAATTTTTTGAGCGGAGTGTAACAAGCCTGAATATCCCCTACGATAAAGTTTGCCACAACACCCCCATAAAATTAGTTAACCAAAGTTGGAACGGCCAGGCTAAACAAGGGTATAGGTGCCTGAAATAGTGAGCTATCCGGTCGCTGCATTTCGTAAAATCCCTGCATGCTGCCTACCGGAGTATCCAGAATCGCCCCGCTATTGTAGTGGTGTGTTTGTCCGGGCTTAATATGCGGCTGCTCTCCTACCACGCCGGCTCCGCTGACTTCGGTGGTTTTACCATTGCCATCGGTAATTAACCAGTAACGATTCAGTAGCTGGACGCTGTGCGGGCCGTTATTGGTTATCGAAATAAAATACACAAAAGCGTATTTCTCATCGCGTCCGGCAGGGTGATCAGCCAAATACTGGGTTTTCACTTTTATACTGATGTGTTCTTTATTAACGTCGGTCACGATGCGGCTTCTTTACTATGAACAAAATTAGCCAGCCTGGTGTAGTCGGCCAGAGATAAATTTTCTGCGCGTAATTCCGGGTTAATATCCAGCGCTACAATTTCTTGTTCGGATATTTCATTTTTCAGGCTGTTACGCAAAGTTTTGCGGCGTTGGTTAAATGCAGCCGCGCATACCTGATTTAATAGCGCTTCGTCGGTTACCGGGCAAGGTTTTTCTTGATGCGGCACTAACCTGACGACGGCCGAGTCTACTTTGGGAGGCGGGTTAAATGCACCGGGCGGTACATGAATAACCGGGATAACCTGACAATGATATTGTGCCATGACCGATAGTCGCCCGTAGTTTTTATTCCCTGGTGTCGCGGCCAATCTGTTGACCACTTCTTTTTGCAACATAAAGTGCATGTCCTGCACTTTGTCAGCAAAACTGAATAAATGAAACATTAACGGTGTGGATATATTGTAAGGCAGATTGCCAAAGACCCGGATCGGTTTGCCCTGTTCGATTAACTGGCTAAAATCATATTTCAGCGCGTCGGCTTCAATAATATTCAGTTTACTGCCAATAAAGGGATGACTTCTCAGTCGTTTAGCTAAGTCCCTGTCCAGTTCCACTACATTGAGTTTATCGACCAGTTCGCAAACCGGTTCTGTCAAGGCACCTAGTCCCGGTCCAATTTCGACTAGTGTCTGGTCGTTGTTGGGGGCGATGGCAGACACAATCTGATCGATAACGTATTGATCATGCAAAAAATTCTGGCCAAAGCGTTTTCTGGCGGTATGACCCAGATGTGTTTTACTCAATGCTTTTTCCCCGCAAGTTCTATGGCTTGTTGTAGTGCATAGATAAAACTTCCGCAATCTGCTTGTCCGCTACCGGCCAGATCCAGCGCGGTGCCATGATCAACCGAGGTACGGATAAAAGGTAGGCCCAAGGTAATATTAACCGACGCGCCAAAGCCTTTGTATTTGAGTACCGGCAAGCCCTGATCATGATACATGGCTAATATGGCATCGGCCTGTTGCATATATTTGGGCTGGAATAAACTGTCTGCGGGCAAGGGGCCGGTCAAATTCATCCCCTCGGCGCGCAGAGATTCCAAAGTCGGAATAATGATATCCAGCTCTTCGCGGCCAATATGGCCATCTTCACCGGCGTGCGGATTAAGTCCGCACACATAAATATGCGGTTGCTCAATCGCAAATTTTTGTTTTAGATCCTGATTCACAATACCAATGACTTTACGCAATCTATCTTCAGTAATGGCTCGGGATACGTAAGCCAGCGGGATATGTGTGGTGGCCAATACCACGCGCAGGCCTTCGGTAGCCAGCATCATCACCACATCGGCAGTATTGGATTGCAGCGCAAAGAACTCGGTGTGGCCACTAAAGGAAATGCCAGCCTGATTAATAATACCTTTATGCACAGGGCCGGTGACCACGGCATCGAAATGACCTTTGATATTTTGTTCACAAGCCTGGCGCAACGTTTCAACCACATACTTACCGTTATCGGAATTAAGCTGGCCAGCCACGACAGGCGAGTGCAGCGGGATATCCACAATAAACAGTTCACCGGCAGGCTGAATAGCATCCTGTTGCTGATAATCGTGTAACTGGATACTGCGATTCAGTAGCGCCGCCCGTTCCAGTAATAATTGTTTGTTGGCAAACACCACCAGTTGCACCGGCCAGGCTTGTTGAGCCAGTTCGATGACCAGATCAGGGCCAATCCCCGCCGGCTCTCCCGGTGTAATAGCAATTTTCAACGTCATAGTAATCAGTTGGGCGCATTAACCAGTTCGATATATGCCTCATCACGCATCTCGCGCATCCAGGCCTCGCTTTCTTCGGCAAACTTGCGATTAAACAATAGCTGATAGGCTTTGTCCTGTTTGCGCTTTTCGCTGGCATCTTCAACACGACGGTCAATCAGTTGGGCTAAGTGCCAGCCAAATTGTGAACGGAACGGCATAGAATATTCATCTTTATCCAGCTTGCTTAACGCATCTTTAAACGCAGCGGCATAAACTTCCGGATCGGCCCAGCCTAAATCACCACCTTTTAAGGCTGTGCCCGGATCTTCGGAATATTTTTTCGCCGTTTCAGCAAAATCGATCTCACCGGCAATTAATTTTTTACGGAAATCGAGCAGCATACTTTCGGCTTTTTTATCGCTTAGAATTACCGAAGGTTTGATCAAAATATGACGGGCATTGACTTGAGTGACTTCAACAGTTTGCTGACCGCGAATATCCATAACCTTTAAAATATGGAAGCCGGCACCGCTGCGGATTGGGCCAATCAAGGTATCTTTAGCTTTACCTTGCACTGCTTCGGCAAACAGGGTGGGCATAGCGTTAATGTTTAACCAGCCTAAATCACCGCCTTCCAATGCATTGGCTCCGGCTGAAGAGGCCACAGCGATTTTGCCAAAGTCTGATCCGTTGTTCAGCAACTCCAGCACTTTGTTGGCACGATCACGTTCTCTCTCGATGTCTTCCGGTGAGGGTTGTGACGGCAAGCCGACCAGAATATGGCCCAGATGATATTCCACCTGCTCTTCACCCTGCTGATCCATGAGTTTGGTCAAGCTCTCTATTTCTTGCGGTGTGATATACACACGGCGGCGAACATTGGCGCGGCGTACTTCACCGGTGATCAGCTCTTTGCGTACTTCCTCGCGGTAAGTATCGTAACTGATGCCTTCTTTTTGCAGGCTCTGGTTTAATTGTTCCATTGTCTGGCCTTCTTCTTTGGCCATGTTAGCAATGGTTTGCTCCAATTGGGGGTCGCTGACCTGGATCCCCATCCTGTCGGCCATTTGCATTTGCAAGCTGGTCAGGATCAAACGTTCAATCGCCTGGGTACGTAACACTTTGTCAGTGGGCAACTGTTGTCCGTTAGTTAATGCATTACGTTTTACCGTATTGATCAACTCGTCAATTTCGCTTTCCAGCACCACACCCTGATTAACGATTACTGCGACTCGGTCCAGTTCTTCTGGCTTGGCCATAGAATGGAAAGAAATAAATGCCATCATGGCAAGACTAGCGAATTTCAATTTCATACTTTTTGGTCTACTCATTCAGAAAGTAAGGTTGACGGTATCCAAACAAACCGTCATTCAATAATGCACGGGCAGTATTACCACTGCCCATACCCTTAAATATAAATTTCAATGCAATGCCGGATTCAAAGGTATTGGTACTTTGTCCTCCGGTTTGGTCAAAGCGGTTATTCAAATAACGCTGGGTAACAAACTGTATTGACCAACAACAGGATTCGTATTGTACGCCAGCATAACTTTCAATGGTACGGTGACTGTTCATATCTTTGTACCATCGTCCTACCCAATGCCAATTCGGGTTAATAGGCCAACTGGCGGTTACGCCTAATTGGTCAATTTGTTCACCGGAAAGTTCACGCACATAACGATGGGATATTTGTACCAGCTTGTTTTCCGACATCTGATAGTCCAGTGACAAACTGCTTTTATCCAGTTTGCTGCTGGCGCTGTCCATTTGTACTTCGCTATGTACGAACCATTTGCTGCCCAACCGCCAATCCAGCTCGCCGGCAAGGGCAGAGCGGTTGGTATCTTTATGTGCTTCAAGTACGCGGTTATCGGACAGATAAAAAATCTGTCCCAGGCTCAGGCGGAATTGTTCCTGATCATTTTCATCCAGAAAACGGCTGGTCAGGCCCAGGGTAATCTGGTTGGTATCACTGATCCTATCCAGACCGGTAAATTCCTGTCCACGAAACAAGCCGGCAAAGTTGTTCTGTAGTCTGGTAGTGTCGTACAGGCCTATATTGGTTTGATCCTGATAACTGGTATAAAGATACTGAATTTTAGGTTCCAGGGTTTGGGTAATGTCGCTACCAAACCAGCTGCCGGGTCGCTCAAAGGTCATCCCGCCATAAAGGCGAGCGCGACCAATAGTACGGCTGACATCTTCTTCCAGCCCATACACTTCAGCGTCCTGTTGGCGATAATTAGTTTGCAACAAGGTCGTTTCGGCGACGAACTCCCCCCAATTCTCAAATCGGGACCAACTTAATCCCGGTGCGATATGAAAACGGGTGGCGGCTGGCGCATTTTTTTCGGCGCTGTCAAAGTAGGTCAGTTCACTGTGCAAGTTGAAATCGACATTGGCAAACCAGGGCTGCACATAATCCAGTTTGAGTTCCGGCAGGGCGCGATAACTATCGGGGTGATTACCGATTAACTGAAAATCCCTGATATCGGCACTGAAAGACAAATTATCGGTATGATATTGAATGCCGGCGTTACGATATAGATGGGTGTCGGCACGGTTATAAAAATCCGAGCCCAAGTCAACGATATAGTTGTCATCACTGATCCCGTTGATATTGAAATTTACCTGCCACCCGGGAGCAAAGCTGCCTTTGTGCACAAAGCGATAAAAATAGCGGGGATCTTCATTAACTTCACGGCGGTCGTGTTGTAAATATTCCAGATCGAGTTGACCACCGTGCTGCTGTGTTAAATAACGGAATTCTGTTTTGAGTTGCACTCCGCGATTGACCATTGCACGAGGCGAGAAGGTCGCATCGTAATTTTCAGCTATATTCCAGTAAATAGGTTGTTCATAGCTTAAGCCGGTACTGTCGGAACTGGATATTTGCGGAAACAACAGGCCGGTCTGGCGCTGATCGGTGACCGGAAAGCGAAAATAAGGCAAATACAATACCGGTATGTCCATCAGGTAAAAGCGTGCATGTTTGGCTTCGCCCCATATATCACCTGGACTCAAGGTGATACTGCTGGCCACCATTTGCCAATCTTCCTGCCCTGCGGGACAAGTAGTAAAACTGACGTCTTCGAGTTCAATGCCTTTTTCGCGGCTGAGCCCGATACGTTCTGCCTTGCCCCGGCCATTAATCCCCAGCATGCGATATTCTGTGCTATCCAGTGATAGTTCGCCGGACTGAAAGTCCAGTTGCACATCTTCACTGCTCACCTTGATTTGCTCATCCTGATAGCGAATATTGCCACTGGCATTGAGTTGTTGAGAAACTTTGTCGATTCGGGCTTGTTGAGCATTAATTTGTGCACTATCACTAATTATCTGCACTTTACCGACGAATTCCGCCAGTCTGTCTTGCTCTACCTCGGTCTTTAATGCTTTGACTTCAATACCACTACCTGCCTCTCTTAATACTAAATCAGATGAATCTACTGGCGCTGGACACTGGTTTTCCTGAGCGTGTGCAGAAACGCCCAGACCAAGCAATGTCAGAGTAAGTAGTTGGTTACATTTCATACTGAGTAAAAATATTTAACAGGACAAAAGGCCTTGAGGGGCGAAACAGGCTAGAGATTTTAAGGGTTTCAACGAAATTTACCAGTAAAGTTCGTAAATAATGCCAAACTTCTAATCTGGGGTGGCTTTGGTATAACATGCGCATTATATATCCGTAACCACCTCAAAATATGCAGCATGAGAGCGGACAGGGATAAATCAACTATTAGCCAAGCTTTCGGAGGCAGTCAATGCGAATTTGGGGAAAAGTGCTGGGAACCTTATTTGGCTTTATGTTTGGCCGGATTGCCGGAGCTATTTTGGGTTTTATCGTCGGGCATATGTTTGATCGGGGTTATAGTCAGGATTTTGATCAAATGGGCGGTTTTGGCCGTTTTTTTTCCAGTTCCAATGAATTGCGTAAACAGGCAATTTTCTTCCACGCGCTATTTTCACTGATCGGTCATGTAGCTAAAGCCAATGGCAAGGTCACTAAAGATGAAATTATGATGGCCAGTAATCTGATGGATCAGATGAATTTGCAAGGCGATATTCGTGCCGAAGCCCAGCAGGCATTTAATGAGGGTAAGGCGGCCGATTTTCCGGTTAAGGAAATTTTGCTGGAATTCAAGGAATCCTGCCACGGACGCCGTGACATTATGCAGGTGTTTCTGGAAATACTGATCCAGGCCGCTTATGCCGATGGAAAATTACATAAAGAAGAGCAGACAGTGTTGGAAACCGCTGCCAGAACGCTGGGATTTCGTGAAAATGAACTGCTTTATTTACTGTCAATTTACGAAGCGGAACAACGTTTCAGGCAGGGGCGAGGTCAGACAGGGCAACAACAAAATCGCCAGCGTCAGCAGAAACAAACTGCCTATTCCAGTACCCAGTCACTGGATGATGCTTACCGAATATTAGGTGTAAGCAAATCTGATTCAGCCGCCGAAATCAAAAAAGCCTACCGTAAGCTGATGAGTGAGCATCACCCGGATAAACTGGTATCCAAAGGGTTACCCAAACAGGCAATGGAAATCGCCAAAGCCAAGACCCAGGATATTCAGGCTGCCTATGAATTAGTAAAAGAAAAACGCGGCATATAAAGTTAATGCACAAACATAGACAGCAGTCCAATAGCAATAAAAATGGTGGCGGCGAGAATACGCGTAGTTTGTAGAGGCAATTTTCGCATTAGCTTGTCGCCAAGATACACGACGGGAATATTGGCAAGTAGCATACCTAGCGTAGTACCAAGGATCACCATTAGAGTCGATTGAAACTGCGCCCCCAACAAAACGGTAGCAACCTGTGTTTTGTCGCCTATTTCTGCCAGAAAAAACAGCAAAGTGGTAACTGCAAAAGCACCGTATTGATCAAAGCGGTTATCAACGGCTTCATCCTGGTCCGGAACCAACAGCCATAGTCCTACAAGAATAAAGCTCGCGCCCACTATCCATATATCCCAACCCTCAGTTAAAAAGTTCGATAACCAAACACCCAGCCAGGCTGATGCAGCATGATTTAGCAGGGTTGCGATGAGGATACCTGAGACAATAGCAAGCTTGTTGCGAAATTTTGCAGCGAGCAATAATGACAATAGTTGGGTTTTATCGCCGATTTCGGCTATCGCGACAGTGACGGTAGAGGTAAGAAACGCTTCCATAAAACATCCTGACGGGACAGTTAACCAAAGACAAACAGCCATCTCCCGTCATTAGGATGGTTATTTGTCTCAGGTCTTGCCAGTAACCTTAATCAGTAACATTTAAGGTCACAAACTTGCCACGGACTGCTGCCCGAATATGTTGACAAGCTTTCTTATCCATTAAACAAAATCAATAGAATAAGTTGGCTACTCCCCCAAGAGCGTGGCGCATTCTAAACAAGATTTAAATCGAACTCAATTTTTTCTGTCTGATAACGTTTTGAGGTCTAGCCTGATTAAATTTATTTTCGATCGGCCTTATCCTTCTAGCATCTAGCCTGCTGTGCCATTTTGTCTCATGGCTGTTTCGATAAATAAATATTCATATATTTAACAAAACACTTATTAAATTAACAAAAAGTTGACATTTATTATTTTTACCTCCTAAACTGCCACCGGTGGCAAAAATATTGGTCGATATCGTGATGCTTTTTTGCTACCGGTGGCAAGTTTGCTGCCGCTGAATATTAAATACGATAAATTAAAATAAAAATGCCAGGAGAAAATCCGATATGAAAAGTTTTCAAATGAAGGCTTTGGTCGTTGCGATGGCGATGGCTTTACCGGTATATGCTCAGCAGTCTGATAGCGCCAAACTGCCTGTGCAAAATGATAGCGAAAAAGCCAAACCCGCCGTCGATGCAGACGGGAATCCGATAGACAATAAAAAAGCAGAAGATGAAGTCGAAGTAGTATTGGTCACTGGCGTCCGTCAGGCCGATTTGAAAGCGCGTGATCTGGAACGTGAAAAAGATGGGTTCAGTTCAGTCATCGCCACCGATGATATTGGTAACTTTGTTGATCAAAACGTAGCCGAGTCGTTACGCCGCTTGCCTGGTGTAACATTACAGCGCTCCGAAGGTGAGGGAAAATACGTCACAGTGCGCGGGCTCGGACCGGGCTTTGTATCGGTGAATATGAATGGCTCGGAAATGTCCGGTGTGGGTGATGATCGTAAAGTCGGTCTGGATGCCATTCCATCCGATTTATTAGGTTCAATTGAAGTATTAAAAACCCTGACGCCGGATCAGGATTTGAACTCCATCGGGGGAACGGTCAACGTCAAGGCTATTTCTGCTTATGACCGTGGCAAGACCGGTCTTAAGTTCAAAATGCAGGACTCCTACAGCCAAAAGCGCGAGAAACACTCCCCCAAATTTAGTCTCGACGGCACCCAGTTTTTTCTAGATGAACGTCTGGGTATTGGCTTTGCGCTATCCAGTGAAGATCGAAAAACCATGGTGGATGAAACTCGTCATCATAGTTCCACCGAAATGCGTTTTTATCAGGCCGATATCGGTTTTGCCGATGATGATGCCATTGCCGCTGGCCCCGAAATTCTTGGCCCAACCCAACTGGAGTTGCGCCGTGAAGTGGCCAATCGTACTCGCAAGGCGGCGGCAATCAATGTGGAATTTAAGCCTGACGATACCAGTTACTACTACATCAAAGGTAATTATACCCAGTACGATGATGAGGATATTGCCTTACGCGAATTCTATGATTTTCAGGACGCAGGTTCGACAGGGGATGGTGAAATCGCCTATGTAAATGACCAGACTAAAGAATTTATCATCACAGATATCGATATTTTCCATCAGTACTTTATCCAGGGTGGTGATAACAAGACCAAAACCTTTAGCCTGGGAGGCGAAAACAAACTGGCCGATACCTGGACGCTGGATTATGAATATGCCCAGTCTCGTTCTGAAGATGTGTCCAACGGTGATCACCGTGTGCAGTTTCGCGAGCGGGATCTGATTGTTTACGGACAAGGCACCAAAGACAATATAATTGGCCGCGCTGTGACCCCGGAATACGCCGCTGAATTAGGTGGTTTTGCCTATGATCCTGATAACAGTATTTTTGGAACCTCAGGTAGTGGCGATGCCAGCGACTTGAATAACTGGGATTTTGACAATTTGTTTCTGGAAGACGGTACTCGCGTTGATGAAATCAAGAATGCCCAAATCAACTTGAAAAATGACTTCTATTACGAGCATTTAAGCTATGTCAAAGTCGGTGTCGCAATGTCAGAACGTACTCACGTGCGTAACAAGGATCGCTGGAGCTTTGATCCTTCTTCTGATGATTGCAGTGGTGATCAGGAATGTATCGATGTGGTTAATTCGGTACATGCTGATTATGCTAGCGCTATCCCCTCGGGTAGCCGTTTTCAATATCCTTTTGTCGAAAAGGAAACGGTAGATTACATGTCTCGCATTGGTCGGCAAACTACTGAAAGCGCCACCAATGGTGAAGTGTCGGTGGATAGTACCAAAGAAGATTATACCCTGACTGAAGATACTAAAGCAGCTTATGTGATGGCAGAAATGCCAGTCAATGACGATTTAACTATGATTGCCGGTGTGCGTTGGGTGGAAACCGAATTTGCTTCTGACGGCTTCCTGTCATTGGAAAACGACGACTTCGAGTTTAATGGAGCCGGAGCCGGTAGTCTGGATATTGCCGTGCCGTTACCGGAAGCGTCGATCAAATACAGTGAATATTTCCCTAGCGTGCATCTGCGTTATGAGCCTACAGCGGATATTCTGGTCAGGGGAGCTATCTGGACCAGTTTTACCCGCCCGTCATTTAAACAGGCGCGCGGCTTTGCCAAATTTGATAACGATATTGAGTTATGTCCACCCGATAGTGACAACTGTGATGATGCCCAAGGCGGCGCCAATGTTCGTCAATTGCAGGATTATATTTTAGGCTCCAACAATACGCTGGATGTGGGGAATCCCAATCTGCTGGCGATGACCTCAGTTAACTATGACGCTTCGATTGGCTGGTATCCCAGCAAAGATTTATTTATGGAAGCGGCGATATTTTACAAGGATATCGATAACTTCATCGTCGATGTGAGTGGTATCACAATGTCTATTGATGATTTGCCACTTTCCTTGCCAATTGATCAGGTGACCGAATTTGTTATACCCCATGACTTGGTATTGAACAGCGTCAACATCACCCTTAACGGTAAAAAAGCCACTGTATTGGGTATGGAGCTTAGCTATAACCAGTATTTTGAAAATGGCCTGTTTGTACAAAGTAACCTGACCTTGCTGGATAGCGAAGCCGAGCTGGATCCGACCATTCGTGCTGAAAAAGTGGCATTGCCGGATCAGGCTGACACCACCTTTAACCTGACGGTGGGCTGGGAAAATGAAGACTTTTCCGCTCGTCTGATTGGAAATTATCGTTCAGATATTCTCGAAGAAGTCGGCGCTTGCCCTGAAGGCGTCAGCGCATCGGAAGTGAAGTCCTGCAAAACCTGGTCAGACCGTTATCAGGACGCCATCAAAACCCTCGATTTTAAAGCCAAATATAAAGTCAATGGTCAATTGTCTGTTTACTTTGATGCTATCAACCTGACGGACGAAATCGATTTGCGTTACTTCGAAGGTAACCAGATGAGCGGCGGCAATATTCTTTATCAACGCGAAGAATATGGCAGAACTTTTCAGGTTGGACTGGATTACAAGTTTTACTGATTGGCAACAGTTGGTAGACCACGTGAATGAATATCTATGTTTAAAGTTGACAAGTAACCGGAGCCGAACGGTGATGATGGCGACAGATAGCCGGTTACCAATAATTTCTCATCCTTGGGAGGGTGATTATGAATTATAAAAATAATATTGCGCTCAGTGCAGTTGCTGCCATAGCGCTAGCAGGCTGCGGAGCTGAAAGTACGACCAATGTCAAAGAGTTACCCGCACCTGCGTTAACAGGTCAGTTTGTGGATAGTCCGGTTTCGGGACTGAGTTACAGTTCGGAATCTTTTCCTGACGGTACCACTGATGCCAATGGCGAATATCAGTATTTCCGTGGTGATCTAATTACTTTTTCTATTGGTGAATTTAAATTTCCGGCGGTGCCAGCATCGAGCATTCTAACTCCGCTGGATATGTTTAAGGCAGATACTCCCTTTAATCAACCGGTGGCTAATACGTTGCGCTTGTTACAAGCACTGGATGTGGATGCTAATCCGGATAATGGCATCGAAATCAGTGCCAATGCCGCCGGTGCGGCTATGATGTCCTTAACCGAAGGACAAACGGTCGAGGATTTTTTTAATCGTCCCGCGGCTGAATTTGCCGCCGATGTGGAGCCCTGGTTAACGGCGGCTGGTGCCGGCAGTAATACGCTTGCGCCGTTTGATAGTGCGCTGGAACATTTCGTGACCTATCTGGAACAGGAATTCGGTACGCTGTTTTCCAATACTTTCGATATTTCCCAATTTAACGGGACTGTTTATAACCCCTACCTGAGTGGTAGCACTGCGTTGATGGACAGCTTTAATTTTACTCCGGCCGATGCCACCGAGACCAGTGGTAGTTATACCCATATAGTCGACGGTGTTGAAATCAGCGGTAGTTATGAGTTTCAGTTTGGTCGACGTGCATTGCTGCTAACCAGTGAAACAGAATCAACTTATATTATTTCCCGCTCATATAATACGGTTAATCAGGTTTACAGTTTATGTGTGACTGACGCATCTGTTGGTTTGGCCACCGCTGTGGCGAACTGTGATGCCGATGCGGATGCAAAAGAAACCTTGCTGGTACTTAGCGAAGCGCAAGCACAGGTTGAGCTGGAGGCATTAACTGAACGAGCCAATACGGTAGAACCGGCGTTATTGGAAGAATTCGATACCGATACCGATACCTTTTTCACTTCAGGCTACAAACGTTTGACTGACGACCCCAACAGTGGGGCATTGTTCAAGAAAACCGGCGGCAGCCCGGCGATTGATTCTGCTACCGGACAGCTTACTTTATCCGGTGCCCGTTTCAGCATTGGTAATGCGGCCAGTAATCCGGATAAGGAAACCTCATCTAGCGATACCTATGGCACCGGCGTGTATAATCTTAGCGAAGGTTTTACCATCAGCTTCGATGTGGTTTCGCATAATAGCGGTGGTTCGTTGTCATTGTATGTGGATAACAACACCACCAGCCAGGGCAATTCGGTGCACGGTGATGCCTCGAAATTCTATGGTTTCTCCATCAATGACGAGAATCTTCCTCAGGGGCAACGTTTTAGCTATACCTATGTTCCAGGTGAAGATGTAGTCACCGGGCCTGATTTAAACTCGCCCGATGCGCGTGGTGTGCTGGATGCCAGTGTGACCAACTCCTTCTTCCAATTACGTACCGACAGCAGCGGCACTATTGTTATCGATAATCTTAAAATCGAAACCGTTGCCGATGCGGTTGATTTAGAAGAACCTACCGAACCGGAAGAACCCGAAGAGCCGGAAGTACCGACTATTCCACGAGTAAACTTGCCGACTACCACTAACTATATTGGCGTAACGGAAGATATTTTCTCCACTGCCTATCAGTCGTTAATTGATGCAACCGGTGCAGAAGTACCTTTATACAATCGTACTGGTGGCTCGGTTACAGTGGTGGCAGATGGGTTAGAAATTGATAGCGGTCGTTTTACTATTGGTCATTCTACTCCCGAAGTGGATACAACAGATCAAGACACCAGCGCCACCGGGGTGTTCGATTTAAGCCGTCCGTACAATGTGGTGATGGATATTGTGTCGGTGAATGACCCTGATGGTGACAACAATTTCCAGATCTATGTGGATAACAGCACCAGTAGCAGTTCCAAATCCATGCATGGTGGTGACTCAAAATTTTATAGTGAGTTAATTAATACCCTGACACCGGGAACCACTTTAACTGTGCCGGGGCTGGTGGCGACCAAGAATTCCTTTATTCAGTTACGTACCGAAAGTGGTGGTACGGTGGTGATTAATAATCTGCGAATCGAATATATCAACGAAAATATTCTGGCTGAGGAAATGTTTGAAACCACTACCGAAAAGTTATTCAGTCCCGATTACAAAGCGATCCCGGGTAATGATACTGTGCCTATGTTCAGTATTACTGGAGGTGGTAGCGGTTTAAGTATTGCCGACGGCAAGTTGACCATGGACAGTGCCCGTTTTACCTGGGGAAACACCACACCTGACGTTGAAAGTTCGGCTGATGACACGGTGACAACCGGCATCTTTGATTTAAGTAAGCCTTACAAGGTTATCTTTGATGTGGTCGCTATTGATGATGCGGAAGGTAACAATAACTTCCAGCTTTACGTGGATAACAACACCAGTAGCAGCTCCAAGTCTATTCACGGTGGTGACTCAAAATTTTATTCGACGCAAATTCTCGATTTAAACCCGGGGCAAACCGTCACGGTAGAGGGTTTGTTAGCCACTGAAACCTCGTTCTTGCAATTACGCACAGAAAGCGGCGGCGTTGTTACCATTGATAATTTGCGGATTGAATACATTGAAACCAATTTAGTCTTGCAGGAAGCCTTTGATACTACGGTAGAAGCGTTCTTTACGCCGGAATACAGTGCCTTAGGGACTGATGAAAATATTCCCATGTATAGCGTTACCGGTGGTGGTAGTGGGATTACTATTACTGATGGTCAAATTACTTTAGACAGTGCCCGTATTACTGTGGGTAACAGTACACCCGATGTTGAAAGTTCCGCTGATGATACCGTGACAAGTGGCGTATTGGATCTGAGTCGTCCTTATACCGTTAGCTTTGATGTCGTCGCGGTAGACGATGCGGAAGGCAATAACGGTTTCCAAATCTATGTGGATAACAATACTAGCAGTAGTTCCAAATCTATCCATGGTGGCGACTCCAAGTTTTACAGCGAACAAATTTTATCGCTTATTCCGGGTGAGACTTTGACGATTGAAGGTTTGGTTGCTACTGAAACCTCATTCTTACAATTCCGCACGGAAAGTGGCGGTATCGTTACCATCGATAATTTGCGTATTGAGTACACTGACGAAGAAGAATCAGATGACGGTAGCGGTGGCGATGGAAGCAATCAAGACGGGGAAATCAGTGAAGCTATTATCGATTTAGGTTTTGCCGGATACAACTTTGATGTGACCGGCGGTGCCAATGGTATGACGGTGACAGTGGATACGGGTAGTAAATTGATTGCAGCACTGGAAGAAGCCAGCGATGCCAATATGCCAGTGACCATTTATGTGGATGGTACTATTACCGATGCCAACAGTGGTGGCAGCGGACGCTCGATTGATATTAAAGATATGGATAATGTATCCATTATCGGGGTGGCCGATCGAGGCGAGTTTGACGGCATAGGTATCACCATCCGCCGTGCCAACAACATTATTATCCAGAATCTGAAGATCCATCATGTGTTAACCGGCGGTAAGGATGCCATTTCGGTTGAAGGCGACAATGACGGCTCCACTACTGAAAATATCTGGATTGATCACAATGAGTTATATAGCACCATGAGCGTTGACAAGGATTATTACGACGGTCTGATTGACACCAAGTCCGGTGCGCGGAATATCACTATTTCCTATAACTATTTGCATGATCACTGGAAAGCCTCGTTGCATGGGCATACCGAAGATGATTCGGCCAGTAGCAATACTGATCGGAATATTACTTTCCATCACAACCGTTTTGAAAATATTGAATCACGCTTGCCATTGTTCCGGTATGGGCATGGACACCTGTATAACAATTACTACAACGAGATCCATTCCACTGCGATCAACTCGCGCATCGGTGCGGAACTGCTGGTTGAAAACAATGTGTTCGAAAATACCCAGAATCCGATTGTGTCATTTTATTCTGATGTGATTGGTTACTGGAATACCTCGGGTAACCTGTTTGGTACAGGCGTGACCTGGACGACGCCTGCCGATAATGATGTGGCCGCAGGGCCGGATCAAACACCCACTAGCAGTTATGTGGTTCCTTACGATTACAGCCTGGATGATGTGGCCGAGGTGAAAACCAAAGTCATCAACAACGCGGGCGTCGGCAAGATTGATCAAAGTGGACTGGATATTCCTGCAATCGAAGAAGACGGCGGCTCGACACCCACCCCGGTTGAAACCGATGTGAGTTTACCTTTTAGCGAGGACTTTGAGGTGTCCGATGCCGATCAATTATTCAGTGCGGGATATAAAAGCATTCCCGATGATGCCAGTACTGCACTGTATAGTATCACCGGCGGAGGTAGCGGGATTAGTGTCACCAATGGTGAAATCAGTTTAACCAGCGCCCGCTTTACCCTGGGGAATAGCCAACCCGGAACCGAGACCGCCGATAGCGATACACAAGGTGTGGGGGTATTTGATCTGAGTAAGCCCTATAAGGTGATGTTTGACCTTGTGTCGGTCAGTGATCCGGATGGCAATAACAATCTGCAGGTTTATGTGGACAACAATACCAGCAGCAGCGGTAAATCCATGCATGGTGGTGCATCCAAGTTCTATGAAGAACAGATTACCACCTTGACACCTGGGCCGATTGTTATTGACGGGCTGGTCGCCACGACTAACTCTTTCCTGCAAATCCGTACCGAAAGCGGCGGCACTGTGGTGATTGATAATTTGCGAATTGAATATTCTGAATAGACCAAGCTGTCAGATTCTAAGCCGCCTTAATTGGCGGCTTTTTATAATGCCTGGAACGCGACAACATAATATCCCGGCATAAGCACGCTATCTATTTGGGTATAGACTTTAAAACGTTTAACACCATGGTATTTAGTTTGCAGATTGACATCGATAGAGATAAAACCTTCGCCTGTTTCCTGAGCGGATAATACTGCCAGTTCCCATTGTCTTTCGACGACTTTGGCATAATCTTTATCGGGGTAGACGGTTTTCCACCAGGTATTTTTATCCGGGATATCAGTTAAGTCCCAACCGATAACCAGAGTAAAAGCCTGATTGAGAAATACCAGAGGAAAATTCAGGTCGTTGGGCAATTCTTTGGTAATGGCAATAGGAATTGGCAACATGTCAAAGAAGGTTTGAGGGATATCGTTATTGCACATCGTTCGTCCTGTTATTGATCCCACTGAATGAAGTGAATTTACCGTCAGGAACGCCAAGCTCGATATTGCCCAACATAAAGAGCACTACCACCGTGCGATACAGGTTAGTTTTTGACATAGTCTGTTCTTTGTGCGCTTTTTTACTATCATAACCTGAGTTCGGGATAAGACGTGTCGTTGTAATTTCAATAATTGAATTATTTCCATTATTTATCATAACCATTCTGCTTGCACCCTATCTTATATTCACTCGGTGACGAAATTTTTGTGGGTAGCAAGGCAGGTTTTCGACCGCAATAGCTGGCTATTGCTAGAAAACCCAACGCCGCCAGGCGCAAAAAGAGCGTTGTCGAGAGGCGCGGCTTATCCCGAATTAAGATTATCATACATGCCGTTAACGGCCTGCACTATACGTTGAATGACCACCCCTCTAAATCAGATAAATCAATATAATTTCAACTAAATCAAAGTGATAAGTGGATATTTTTTTAAATATTCCTAGTATTAAACTCACTTACCTCAGTAAACTGCCGATACAGTTAAAACTTGTTTTGCGGAAATACCAGCAATGTTCAGACTAATTGACTGTTTTAACTCGGTTGTTTGCTACGAATTACCACAGGTGTGCAGATAATGTTTAAAAAAATAATGTCGACTGGATTTTATTTGCTGTTATTGATGACATCAAAAACACTCTGGGCAGAAGTGCTTTGGCAGGATTTTAGTGTGACTTATCTATCGGGTCACCACTATGAAATTGGTGATCCGGATCGCCAGGTGATAACTCTTGAGCATGTGGCTGGCACAAACTGGGGAGACAGCTTTATGTTCCTCGACCATCTGCGCTCCAGTGATGGTGACCGTTCCAATTATGCCGAATGGTCGCCCAGATTGAGTTTATGCAAAACCGGGATTAGTTGTATCTCTAACGCATTTATTAAAGACGTTCTAATCGCCAGTACCGTCGAAATGTCCAGTGTATCGACCGAATTTTTATACGGGATCGGGCTGGATCTGAATATTCCTCAATTCCAGTTTGTACAAATGAATTTTTATCGCCGTCATAACGACAACAATGCAGATAACTGGCAAGTGACCAGCGCCTGGGCGTTACCTTTTGAACTGGCGGGGCAACCCTTCCGTTATGACGGTTTTATTGACTGGTTTAACAGCACCGACGATCAACGTAGTTCCCTTAACTGGACATCCCAACTGAAGTGGTCAGCCAGCAAATGGCTGGGATTATCCAGCCCATTATATTTTGGCATCGAGTATGTTTTTTGGCGTAATAAATACGGTATTGCTAACAGTGCACAGTTCGATACCCATGAATCCAATGTCAACTTGCTGGTTAAGTGGCATTTTTAACCTAATCCCCTTATTAAAAGGATGTATGGATGAATAATCTGTCGATTAAGTTTCGTATTTTATTGTTAGCCGCAGTGCCCACACTATTGCTGGCAATCGTGATGACTATTCTGGCTGTCAGCAATGCGTCGAGCATCGTTACCAACAGTCTTGAGCAACAGAAACAGTCGCTTTATCAGGCTAAGCGTACGCAACTGGATGAGTTGTTGCATATGGCGGTGACGGCAGGCTCAGTGGCTAAAAATGAAACTGAATTGAAAGATATTCTGCGTACCATCCGCTATGAAGGCGGTAAGAATTATTTCTTCGTGTATGACACCTCCGGTGTGCAGATTGTGAGTGCCGACAATGTTGAGCGTGAAGGGAAAAACTTTTATAACAGCCGTTCGCCTGAAGGGCGACACCTGGTGCAGGAATACATCACAGCGGCGCGCAAGGGAGGCGGTTATGTTGAATATAATTGGCCAAAAGCCGGTTCTTCAGTGCCCAGTCCTAAAATGGCCAAGGCGATCATGTATCCGGGTAAGGACTGGGTGATTGCCACCGGTTTTTATATCGATGATTTGGAACAGAATCTCGCCGAGCTGGACGAAAAGCTGCAATCCAGTACCAATAAAAGCGTAATCACAACGGTTATTATCGCCATTATTTTACTGGCAGTCGCATTGGGGTTGGGCGTGGTACTTTCAGCCAGTATTCTCAAGCCTATAAATGGGGCAGTGGAAGCCATGCAGGATATTGCCAGCGGTGAAGGTGATTTGAGCCGTCGACTGGATGAAGACGCAGCCGACGAGATCCAGGCGCTAGCCAGAGCCTTTAATACTTTCGCCCAAAAGGTGGCGGACTTGGTCAATAATGTGCGTCATTCGATTACTACTATGGCTAATTCCAGTGAGGAATTGACTCAGCTAATGAGTCAAACCGAAGATGGGGTTAAACGTCAGCATGTTGAAGGTGACATGGTTGCAGTGGCGATGAACGAGATGTCTGCCGCTGCCCAGGAAGTGGCGACCAGTGCCGGTAATGCGGCCCATGAAACCGCTGAAGTAGAAAAACAGGTTGACGGCGCTGCCAAGCGACTGGATGGGGCTATTTCGGTAATTTCTGGGCTGGAGCAAAAAGTGAATGCCGGGGTCGAGGTTATTTCTCGAGTCGGTGAAGAATCAAAAAATATTGGTGGTGTGCTGGAAGTGATTAGCGGTATTGCCGAACAGACTAACTTACTGGCATTGAATGCGGCAATTGAAGCAGCCCGTGCCGGTGAACAAGGTCGTGGTTTTGCTGTAGTGGCAGATGAAGTGCGCTCCCTGGCGGCTAAAACAGCTTCCAGTACTGGTGAAATAAACCAAATGATCGCTCGTTTACAAAACGGTTCTAAAGAAGCTGTCGAGGCGATCGGTTCTATTCGTGAAGGTAGTGAGGAAACTGTTACCCATACCCGGGAGGTGGATACTGCGCTTAAGGAAATCCATCAGGCGGTAATGACCATCAATGATATGAACAGCCAAATTGCCACGGCAGCAGAAGAACAGACATCGGTCTCCGAGTCTATTAATGAAAATCTGCATACTATTGTCAGTATCGCCGAAGAAACCGCCAATGGTACCGAAGTTGCTCGGGGAATTTCCGAAGATCTGAATAAATTGGCAGCGGAGCTGGACGGTTTAGTCGGACAATATAAAACTTGATATGGGTATCGAATAAGTCGTCAGCTTGCCTTATCCGGCGAAAACCATCGCAGGCTGATTCTCCTGTATGTTGCTTGCGCTATACATCGTTTGTTGGCTGGGTTATTCATTATTGATGCACCTGCTCAATACAAATTGTCTTATCGACTGCACAAAAAGTGTGCAGTTCTGTTTTCTACTATAATTTATAAACAGTTAGCCCTCATCTGTAACCTTCAGCGTTCAAGACCTGTACTGTCATCACAACGACTCGTTTTTGTCGTAAATCTTTTATTTTCAGCTGGCATAGTTACTGCAGATACTCATACTTAGTGTCACTGGTATTGGTTATTGGCTCCGGAGTTAATCGTTATGGGATTAGACAAGTTATTTTACTTACAGGGAATAGGAGCCGAGTTTATCGATTGTTTCGGAAATACTGTGGTGATCCCGGATGATGATCGCAAAGGCATACTGCAAACCATGTGTGCCGATCAAGTAGAACAACCTGATTCCCTTTTTAGTCAAGAATTTATCGACACAAGCATTTATCAACTGGATGCGGCCCCCTGGAAAGTTCCACTGCCAGCCTTTCAATGGTGCTATGCGGATGATCTGCGTATTAGTCTGTATTTGCCAGCCGACCTACACACCGAAATATGTGTGTGTATAACAACAGAACAAGGTGTGGCGTTACAAGTTCGACCGCGCGTGGAGCAATTGCAGCAGGTGGGAGATTACCGGATTGGAGAGCGGAGTTATTGTCATTATCAGTTTTCACTGTACGAGCAACTGAATGAAACCGAATATGCGCAGCTGGGGATGGGCTATCACCAGATTGAAGCCAGTTTTAGTGCAGAGCAACTAACAACCAGTCAGGGAAACTGGATGATTGCCCCTCGTCGTGCTTTCCAGACTGAGGAGGCTGACAGAGCGGCCCAACCTTGTTGGGGCCTGAATATTCAACTCTATGCATTACGTAGCAAATCACCCTGGCAGATCGGCGATTTGGGTGATTTGAATGACGTCATCAACTGGGTCGCCAAAGCCGGTGCTGATTTTATCTTGGTTAACCCGCTGCATGCGCTCAATATAGCAGAGCCGGATAATGCCAGTCCTTACAGTCCCTGTGACCGGCGCAGACTTAACCCACTTTATATCCAGATTGAGAAAGTGGCTGAATATAAAGCCCTGCCAATTAATTCATTGCCGACCGATGAAGCCTTATCTAGCCGGGCAGATGATGCAGATAACTGGCTGGATTATGCGGCGATCTATCAGGGCAAATATCTGGCATTGATTGAGCTATTCAAAATCTTCGAGTCACGGCATCTCAATAACAACACTGCACGCAATAAACTGTTTCACCAGTTTGTGAAGCGTCATGGTAGTCCGTTACAGCAATTTGCGGCGAATGAAGCCGCCAATGCCCCGCAGGCGTTACGCCAGCCGGTGGAATTCTACTTATATCTGCAATTTATCGCTGAAACACAATTACAGCAATGTCAGGAAAATGCCAGGAAACGAGGCATGCAGATTGGCCTGATCCGTGATTTAGCTGTCGGCGCGGTATCCGAAGGAGAAGAAGTGTCTGCCAATGCGGAACAGTTTTGTTTGCAGGCCAGTATTGGCGCTCCGCCGGATCCTTTTGCGCCACAGGGACAAAACTGGCAACTGGCGCCATTGGACCCGGTCAAACTGAAACAGCACAACTATCAACATTTTATCCAATTGATCCGGACCAATATGAGTCACTGTGGTGCATTAAGAATGGACCATATTATGTCGCTGATGCGCTTGTGGTGGTGGCCCAGAGATGACGCACTAGGTAACGGAGCCTATGTCTATTATCCCTTTGATACGTTATTGGCGATTTTGTGTCTGGAGAGCCATCGTGCTCATTGCTTGTTAATTGGTGAGGACTTAGGCGTGGTGCCGCCGGAAATCGTATCGCGTTTATATGACGCGGGGATTATTTCCAATGAACTGTTTTACTTTTGCAAAGACGACCGAGGCTTTAAATCACCGGAGCATTATAAAAACCAGAATATGATGATGCTGACCAATCACGATGTACCTACCCTGACAGCCTGGTGGAGTGGTTTTGATCTGGATTTAAGGCATCAACTGGGCTTGTTTGGCAGTCAGCAGGAGCTGGATGAAGCCCATGCTGAGCGGCGGAATGAAAAGCACCAAGTTGTTGAGTTGCTGGTGCAACAGGGAAAATTGGAAGCCGGTACCTGCATGGAAGATATCCCTTTCGACAGATTGTTACCTGCATTGGTTTCGGTTGTCGCCAGCGGCAGTGCCAGGTTATTCAGCATCCCGCTAAGCGATCTGATGGGTGATAAGCATCCGGTTAATATTCCCGGTACCTGGAAAGAGTATCCAAACTGGCGTCGTCGTCATCCGGCTACGATTAAAGATTGTGCCAGGAATAAAGTGATTAGTACGATTCTGGCTGAGATTGCCAAACAACGTCCCAAGCGTGAGATTAACGGCAGGACCACAACTGAAACACGACAGGGTGACAATCTGTCTGGACACACCCAGGGTATGGATAAGCGCTATGGATAACAGTATGTCGAAAGAACAAATGGTGATCGTCGATCTGCACCAGCTGGATGCCCTGTTTAGTGGGGAATATGTGGATGTGTTTGCCCTGTTGGGGATGCACCAGATGCAGGACAAGTCTTTACAAGTACGCTGTTATCTGCCTGATGCAGTTAAAGTGGATGTGCTTGATTATAAAGATAATCGCAAGGTAGCCAGTTTGCAGTGTATTGATCCCCGGGGCTTGTTCGCAGCAAAAATGGGACGTCGAGTAAAACGCTTTCGTTACAAACTCAGCGTTCAGTATCCGCATGGCAAGGTCGAAATAGTTGACCCCTATCAATTTAGCTCGCTACTTAATGATGATGATTTATATCTGTTTGGCGAAGGGCGGCAGCAGCAGGCAGATCGTTTTTTAGGCGCCAACTGGGGGGAGAATGACGGCATCCGCGGGGTTAATTTTTGTGTTTGGGCACCTAATGCCAAAAGGGTATCTGTTAAGGGGGATTTTAATTTTTGGGACGGTAACCGGCATATTATGCGCTTACATCCCTCCAACGGAGTTTGGGAAATCTTTTTGCCTGATGTGCAAGCGGGGCAGCATTATAAATTCGAGATTGTTACCCAATCCGGCGATTATCTGCAAAAAGCCGATCCCTACGCCACAAGGATGCAATGCTCGCCGCACAATGCCTCATTAATCCCGGATAAAGATGATTATATCTGGCAGGATCAGCACTGGTTGTCTGATCGTGCGTCCCGTCATTGGCATGCTGAACCTATGTCTATTTATGAGGTGCATTTGCCGTCCTGGCGACGTAAAGGATGGCAGGGCGAAGCCTACCTGAACTATCAGGATTTAACTGAACAACTATTACCTTATGTGCTGGAAATGGGCTTCACCCATCTGCAACTGATGCCCATCAGTGAATATCCATTTGACGGTTCATGGGGATATCAGCCTGTGGGGATGTTCTCTCCCACCTACCGTCTGGGTGATACGAGGGGATTAAAGCAATTTATCGATGCCTGTCATCAGGCCAATATTGCCGTGTTACTTGACTGGGTGCCCGCCCACTTTCCTACCGATCCACACGGACTCACCCAGTTTGACGGAACTCACTTATATGAACATGCCGATCCGCGTTTAGGCACCCATCCTGACTGGAACACCCTCATCTACAATTATGGTCGCGGTGAAGTGCGCAGCTTTTTGCTCAGCAACGCTTGCTACTGGTTGCGCGAATTTCATTTCGACGGTTTGCGGCTGGATGCCGTGTCGTCGATGTTATATCTGGACTATAGTCGTCAGCCGGATCAATGGTTGCCCAATATTTATGGTGGCAGGGAGAACTTGCAGGCAATTGATTTTCTTAAAGATCTAAACTGCAGAATGTATCAGAGTCATCCCGGCATTTGCATGGTCGCGGAAGAATCTACCGCCTGGCCGGGGGTAACCGGGCGGGTGGATAATAATGGCTTGGGCTTCGGATTTAAATGGAATATGGGCTGGATGAATGACAGTCTGAGTTATTTGAAACGGGATCCGATTCACCGTCGATATCATCATCACGAATTAACCTTCAGCCTGGTTTATGGCTATACCGAGCAGTTTATTTTGTCTTTAAGCCATGATGAAGTGGTGCACGGTAAGGGATCATTACTGCACAAGATCCCCGGTGACGACTGGCAGAAGTTTGCAACGTTGCGCTGCTATCTGGGCTTTATGTGGGGGCATCCGGGCAAGAAATTACTGTTTATGGGCAACGAATTTGCCCAGCGCGATGAATGGTGTCATGACCGGAGTCTCGACTGGCATCTGCTCCAGTACGGTTCACATCAGGGCGTACAGCAATGGATCAAGGATTTGAACCTGTTATATGTTGGTCTTCCGGCGCTATTTGAATCTGATCATTCCCCCGGCGGTTTTGCCTGGCTGGATTGTGACAACGCCGACCTCAGTGTGTTTGTTTTTATCCGCTACGCCAATAACAGGGATCAACATGCTATTTTTGTGGTTAACATGACCCCTGAAGTGCATCAGCAGTTCCGTATCGGTGTTCCACATAACCAGCATTATGTGGAGGTGCTCAATAGCGACAGCGAGTATTACGGTGGCAGTAATGTTGGCAATAGCGGCAAGCTGCATGTGAGTTCGACAGCTTACCAGAATATGCCGTTTAGCTGTCTGGTAACCGTTCCTCCTCTTGGCTGTGTGGTATTGCTACCAGAGTCCGCCCTGGCGGAGGGGAGGTAACCTATGTCTGTATTGCGCGGTTATCCTTTTCCATTGGGTGGGACGGTTGAAGACGGCGGTGTGAACTTTTCGCTGTTCTCTGCCAATGCAACAGGGGTGACGTTGTGCCTGTTTGATCCACAAGGCGAGCAGGAAATTGCCCAGTATCCGCTGATTCATAAAACCCAGCATATCTGGCATGGGTTTGTTGAAGGGATACAAGCTGGTCAACTTTATGGTTATCGGATAAACGGACCCTATCAACCCCATTTGGGTCATCGATTTAATCCCAATAAGCTGTTACTCGATCCTTATGCCAGGCAACTGGTGGGCCAGTTCGTCCCGGATGACCGCCACTACGGTTACGACCCGTCCAGCAAAGAAGAAGACCTGTCTTTTGACAAGCGCGACAATGCTGGCTGTTTACCCAAGTGTAAAGTGGTTGATTTACGCGACAAAAACCGCTCGCAGCGTTGTCCGTCTCGCCCACTGAGTGACAGCATTATTTACGAAATGCACGTAAAGGGCTTTACCATTAAACATCCTTCACTGTCCGAGGACATCCGCGGAACTTTTGCGGGCATGGCGGACGATCAGGTGATTGGTTACCTCAAGAACCTGGGGATCAACTGTGTTGAATTGATGCCAGTGCAGGCATTTTTTGATGAGCCTTTTTTACAGGCCAAAAATCTGACCAACTATTGGGGATACAATAGTCTGGGCTTTTTTGCTCCGCATCCGGCGTATTTATCCGGTCAGGATATTTTCGAATTTCGACACATGGTCGATACCTTACACGCCGCCGATATCGAGGTAGTACTCGATGTGGTTTATAACCACAGTGCCGAGGGGAATCACCTGGGCCCTACCTACAGTTTTCGCGGTATCGATAATGCCAGCTATTACCGGCTGCATCCCAACGATCAGCGTTTTTATATTAACGATACCGGGTGCGGAAACACGCTAAATATCACCCATCCTCGGGTGTTACAACTGGTGATGGATTCATTACGTTACTGGGTGGAAGTGATGGGGGTGGACGGATTCCGCTTCGATTTGGCCAGTTGTCTGGGACGGGAGTCCTACGGATTTGACCGGGGTGCAGGCTTTCTCGATGCCATTGCCCAGGATCCGGTATTGTGCAAGGTTAAACTGATAGCCGAACCCTGGGATATTGGGCCTGGTGGCTATCAATTGGGTAATTTCCCGGTGGCGTGGAGCGAATGGAATGACCGTTATCGGGATACCATGCGCCGTTTCTGGCGCGGGGATAGCGGTATGTTGGCAGAGTTCGCCCGCCGTTTTCACGGCTCCGGCGACTACTTTGAGCATTCCGGGCGCAGTCCTGCTGCCAGTATCAATTTTATTACCAGCCATGACGGTTTTACCTTGCGTGATCTGGTCAGCTTTAACGAACGCCATAATGAAATGAATGGCGAAAATAGTCGCGACGGTCATCAGGAAAACTTCAGTTATAACTATGGTGTGGAAGGTCTGACAACAGACCCTGCCATTCGGGCGGTACGTATTCGACAACGCAAGAACCTGCTGACCACCCTGATATTATCGCAAGGTGTGCCGATGCTGCTGGCCGGTGACGAAATTGGTAGTAGCCAGCAAGGCAACAATAACGCCTATTGCCAGGATAATCCGCTGAGCTGGCGAGACTGGAGTCAGGTCGAAGATGCCACATCATTATTCGAGTTTACCCGCCAATTGATCGCGTTACGTCAACGTTTTGCGCTGTTACGTCACACGGATTTTATCCATCAGCCTGAAAACCGTCAGGATCCTGGCTTGTTCTGGTTTAGTCGTCAGGGTGAAGTAATGAGTAAGTCTCTTTGGAGTGAAGGACAAACCCGGACCTTGGCGTTAATGCTGATTGGAGATTTGGAAGGTAGACAAGAGACACCAAACAGTAAACAAGCGTTATTGCTGACACTAAATGCCGATGATCAGACGCAAACATTCACATTTCCGGATGTGACCGGGGTGGTTAAGTGGCAATGCTTGTTGCACACCCAGGACAATTCAACCTTAGATGATAATTTTTCAATAACACAAACTTTCCAGCTTCAAGATCGCAGTCTGATGCTGTTTCATGCCTATATTTGTGAGGAGTCGGAAAATGGCCAACAAAGTCAGCAAAAGTAGCACTAAAGAGTTAGCCGAGAATGCCGCGGCCTATTGCGAGCCATGCGACAGCTTGGGGATGGCTTTCTCAAGGCATATTCGTTACTGGTTAAGTCGTGATGATGATGCGTCTACTGCAGTATTTTATTCTTTGGCACTAAGCGTCAAAGAACAGATGCTGGAGGCCTGGCGCGATACCCGTAGCCAGGATGCCCAGTTCGACAAGAAGCAGGTGGCGTATCTATCACTGGAATTTTTGATGGGCAGGGCTTTGGGCAATGCCTTGCTCAGTCTGGATTTAAGCGACGAGTGTCGACAAGCATTAAAGGAATATTCGGTGACACTGGAAGAAGTACAGGAACAGGAGCATGACGCCGGTTTAGGCAATGGCGGTTTAGGACGGCTTGCAGCCTGTTTTCTGGATAGCTGTGCCAGCATGGATCTGGCGGTTACCGGTTATGGTATTCGTTACGAATACGGCATGTTTGTACAAAAAATCGTCGACGGTTATCAACAGGAAAGTCCGGATAAATGGTTGCGCTCCGGTAATCCCTGGGAAGTCAGAGTGCCGGTGCATAATGTTACTGTACCTTTCTTTGGTCGCACTGAATCCTACGTGGATAGAAATGGTAGACGCCATGTTTGTTGGGTGGATACGCATGATGTACTGGCAGTGGCTTACGATATGCCAATTCCCGGTTATAAAAATCAGCGAGTTAATACATTACGGTTGTGGAAGTCTGAAGCGACCGACGAGTTTGACCTGGATGAATTTAACCAGGGTGATTATGCCGAAGCAGTGGCGCGCAAGAATCTGGCAGAACAGATTACCATGGTGTTGTATCCGAATGACTCGAGCGAAAACGGCAAGGAGCTGCGTTTGCGTCAGCAATATTTTCTGTCATCGGCCAGCTTACAAGATTTATTGCGCACCTGGGTGAAGAAATTCGGTACCGATTTTAGCCAGTTCGGGGTTAAAAACGCGATTCAGCTAAATGACACACATCCTAGTATTGCCGTACCTGAACTGATGCGTTTGCTGATTGATGAATATCTGCTGGAATGGGATGAAGCCTGGGCAATCACTACTAGCACCATGGCTTACACCAATCACACCCTGTTGCCTGAAGCGCTGGAACGTTGGTCGGTTCGAATGTTCAGCTATATGCTGCCCAGAATTCTGGACATTATTTACGAGATCAATGCCCGCTATATGGATGCGGTGGCACATCAGTGGCCGGGAAACAGTCAGAAATTGGCTGAAATGTCGATTATTGAGGAAGGACACGATCCGCATATTCGTATGGCCTATCTGGCCATTGTTGCCAGCTTTTCGGTCAATGGCGTGGCGGGGTTACATACTCAATTGCTCAAATCGGGCCTGTTTAAAGATTTTTACCAGCTATGGCCAGAGAAGTTTAACAACAAAACCAATGGCGTTACGCCTAGACGATGGTTAGCTTACTGCAATCCCCGCTTGTCTGCATTGTTAACCAAGCAGTTGGGTGAGGGATGGGTAACGGATTTAAGTCAACTCAGAAAGATTGAGGGTTGTGTCGATAACAAGACATTCGTTAAACAATGGCAAGAGGTTAAACAGGCGAATAAACAGGAATTGGCCGCTATGGTCAAACAGCAGTGCGGCGTCGATTTTGATCCGGCGATGATGTTTGACGTACAGGTGAAACGGATCCACGAATATAAACGTCAGTTATTGAACATTTTACATGTTATCCATCTCTATCACCGGATTCTGCAAGGTGATACCCAAAATATGGTGCCACGTTGTGTACTGATAGGGGGTAAGGCTGCTCCAGGTTATGCGATGGCTAAAACGATCATCAAACTGGCTAATAATGTTGCCCATATGGTGAATTCTGATCCGCTAGTCAGACCTTTCTTGCGTTTTGCATTTTTGCCCAACTACAACGTGAGCGCGATGGAAAAGATTTGTCCCGGTACTGACTTGTCCGAACAAATTTCCACCGCAGGTAAAGAAGCCTCGGGTACTGGCAATATGAAATTTATGATGAATGGCGCCTTGACCATAGGTACCTTGGACGGTGCCAATATTGAAATGCTTGAGGAAGTCGGTGAGGATAATTTCTTTCTGTTTGGACTGAATGCCGAGCAGGTTGCACAGACCCGGCAGAATTATCGGCCTGCAGATATTGTCAGTGCTTCACCGGCGCTTTCTGCCGTGATGGAGTTGTTGACCAGTGGCCATTTTAACTTGATTGAGCCAGGTATCTTCGAACATATCATCAATGCCATTTTAAGCCCGTATGACCAGTGGATGACAGCGGCAGATTTTGATGATTATTGTGCGGTACAGCAAAAAGTAGGCTTAGCTTATCAGGATCAGAAATACTGGACCCAGATGAGCATTCGAAATACCGCTGCCAGTGGGCGTTTCTCCAGTGACGTCACCATCGCCGGTTATCGTGATGAAATATGGAGAGTGTAATGTTCGCCCTCGTTGAAATCTGGTTAATTCGTCTTTGCTACACAGGAGTGTCAATTTATGTCTAAATCCAGTCCCCGTTATATCAGTAATCTGACCCGAGATACCTATGCGCTTATTTTGGCCGGAGGCAAAGGTACTCGATTATATGAACTGACAGAATGGCGGGCCAAACCCGCGTTGTATTTTGGTGGCAAGTTCCGGATTATTGATTTCCCGTTATCGAACTGTATTAATTCCGGAATAAGACGAGTTGGGGTAGTGACGCAGTATAAATCGCATTCACTTATCCGTCATGTGATGCGCGGCTGGGGACATTTCAAGAAAGAATTGGGCGAATCGGTAGAAGTGTTACCAGCTTCCCAGCGCTATTCGGATAACTGGTATCAAGGCACAGCAGATGCAGTGTTTCAGAATATCGATATTATCCGTCACGAATTACCCAAATATGTGATGGTACTGTCCGGTGATCATGTGTACCGGATGGATTATGCCGGGTTACTGGCTGCACATGCCGAGTCCGGCGCTGATATGACGGTATCCTGTCTGGAAGTGCCCTTGCAGGAAGCCGCCGGTGCTTTTGGTGTGATGGAAGTGGACGAAACTAATCGTATTCTTGGCTTTGAAGAAAAACCGTTGTTTCCTAAAGCGGTTCCGGGCAAAGACGGATTCTGTCTGGCATCAATGGGAAATTATGTATTTAACACCGAATTTTTATTTGAACAACTGAAAAAAGACGCCAGTAAAGAAGGTTCGGATCGGGACTTTGGCAAAGACATAATACCTTCCATTATTAAAGAGCATAATGTTTTTGCCTTTCCTTTTACCAGTGCATTTAATGATGACAAAGCTTATTGGCGTGATGTGGGTACCCTTGACTCATTCTGGTTGGCGAATATGGAGTTGCTTTCTCCCACACCGGCACTCAACCTGTATGACGCCAAATGGCCTATCTGGACTTTTCAGGAACAAACCCCTCCGGCCAAATTTGTGTTTGATGATGATGACAGACGGGGAATGGCGGTAGATTCAATTGTATCGGGAGGTTGTATTATTTCAGGTGCCACAGTGCGGCACAGCTTGCTGTTCAATAATGTTGAGGTGTGTTCCTATTCGTTGCTGGAAGATTCCGTGGTGCTACCGGATGTTGTGATTTTACGCAATTGCAGAATTAAAAAGGCTATTATCGATCGAGGTTGTATTATTCCGGAAGGAATGGAAATTGGCTTTAACCACGATCAGGATCGGGCCAAGGGGTTTAGAGTTTCTGAAAATGGCGTGGTGGTCGTCACCAGAGAGATGTTGGGATTACCGGTAGGTTATGAGTAACAGACAAGCAGAATTTAAACGGGTATTAATGCTGGCGACCGAAAACGCCGCAATCAAAGGAGCAAAAGTTGGAGGCATCGCAGATGTTATAGGTGATTTGCCGCATGCCTTGATAGCCAGGAACGTTATTGCTGATGTCGCAATGCCGGGCTACGGCAGATTGTCGAGTCAGAACGGCGCGGAACAATTCGCACAAATCAGCGTCCCGTTTGCGGGACGTAAGGAGCGGGTTGATCTGTATCGATTACCCCATCCAGTTCAACCGCAGGCCAGTATTTATCTGTTCGAACATGGATTGTTTGCCGGTCATGACGGTGCGATATATAACCAAGGCAGCACGGAACGTCCCTTCGCCGAAGATGCTAGCAAATTTGCGTTGTTTAATATCAGCGTAGCATGCGCGCTGCTAGATAATATTATTCCCGCTCCAGAAATCTTGCATTTACATGACTGGCACACCGGATTGTTTGCGTTACTCCGCGCCTTTGATGTTCGTTTCAAGGCATTGCAAAAGTTAAAATGCGTTTTTACCGTGCATAATTTGGCTCTGCAGGGAATAAGGCCGTTAAGTCATGAAGCGTCATCGCTGGCTGCCTGGTATCCGGAAGTTTTTAGCAGTATGTCAGAAGCGCAACTCAGTCAGGTGACAGATCCGCGCTACCCTTTTTGCATTAACCCGATGCGAGCCGGGATTGTGTTGAGTGACAAGGTGCACCTGGTTTCCCCCAGCTACGCCAGGGAAGTGTTATTGCCTTCAAACCCTGAAAACGGTTTTTTTGGTGGTGAGGGACTGGAAAAGGATTTACGCGACAAACACGACACCGGTAATCTGGTCGGTATATTAAACGGCTGTGAATACCCTGAAACGGCCCCCAAAAAAGTTGCTAATCCACTGTCGCTGGTATTGGATAAAGCCGAAACAGCCTTGATTGCCTGGTTGGGCAAGCATACGCAGGTCATGGCGGTAGATATGATTGCGTTGAGCCGGATTAACAGATTACGTCGTCAGGGGATAACTGAAAGTGAGCTTTTGCTCACTTCGGTGGGGCGTTTAACCGATCAGAAAGTCCTGATCCTGCGACAACGACAAGCCGATGGCAAAACAGTGCTGGAAAAAATACTCGAGCAATTGGCCGCTTATGCAACTAATGCGCTGTTTATCTTTCTCGGTAGTGGTGATGAACATATTGCTGCGGAATTTCGGGAAGTTGCCTCCCGCTATAGTAATTTTCTGTTTTTGCATGGCTATCATGACGATCTACCCCAATATTTATATCGTTATGGCGATCTTTTTTTGATGGCCAGCTCCTTTGAACCTTGTGGTATTAGCCAAATGTTGGCAATGCGTGAGGGGCAACCTTGCCTTGTACATGGTGTTGGCGGTTTGAAAGACACGGTGAAGCAGGGCGAAAGCGGCTTTGTATTTGGCGGTAAAGACTTGACCGAGCAAGCTGACAACCTGTTAGTCATGCTGCAGCATGCTCTGCAATGCCGTCCCACACCACAATGGCAGAAAATCAAACGCACCGCCAAAGCACAGCGATTTGATTGGCATGGTGTTAGTAATTTATATGTACAGAAATTATACAGTGGTAAGTAGCTGGATCGCGTCGGTTATTGCCGCTGCGGAACAGCTGACGCTGTTAATTGATATTCGGCGGCCAATCCGTAAATGGCTTTATCGGGGCCACTTACTTGCCCCTTGCCGTTGGCATCACGGCTAAAATCCAGGGTACTGAATCCTTTGCTGAGCGTCACCTTACCATCTTCCTTCCAGCTATTGGTGCCAGCGTAAATTCTGCCCTTTTCCCAGCCGTCATCCAGACATTGTTGTATGATGTGGTTACATTGGTCGGCTGGAACGAATTGTATGATAGCCAGTTTATTGCGCTTGTATTTCAGTTCGAGCAATTTATGTCGGATAGCAGTAACTAATTTCATAACAACTGTAAAATATGTTGGTGTTGTTGTTTTTACTTGTGATTGAGTTGCTTGTAAAGCATAACAAGTACCATACCGCTTAACGGTTGTTTAAATATCGGTCAATGTATTAAAAAAGATAACTGTTAACAAAGCGGTTAAACTACGCTTTAATTGCCCTTGTTAAAAGATTTTGTAAGTTATCTTGTGGCATGTGCTGGCTTGTTTGCAACGAAAATATAGCTACTGTTTGCGTTGGTCAATTATGGAAGTATTTTGATTAAAATCTGTCGATTATATCTACTTTTGATGCTTGTCTGCATAACAGGCTTTGCCAGATTTTCTGTAGCGTCTGAGTGGATCACGGAACTTTCCAGTCATTATCGTGCCGAACAGCAGCAACTCAGCGTTGATCCCAACAAGATCTTGAGTCGTTTACTCAGCGAATCCGTCGCGGACGATGCAAGTGCCATTGACAAGGCGCAATTTCATTTATTACTTAGTCAAACCTATTTTGCCTTAACGTACCCGCATGAAGCGTTGCAACATGCACAAACCGGTTTAACTTTTGTCGATAGTATTGAACAGCCCTGGCTTTATCACCAGTTACGTTTGGCTGAAGCCCTGGCTTACGATTCGATAGGTTCACCAGCTAAAGGGATTGAGCTGGCCAGCACTGCACTGAATTGGGCAATCAGCCAACAGGATAATGCATTACAACTCGATGCGCTTTATGTCCGCGGCGCGCTAGCGATTAGTCTGGTTGATTACCCGACTGCGATAATCGATTTGCAACAGGCCTACGAGCTGGCACCACAACCGCGCTCTCGTATTTCCAAAGGGCAAGTGGCCGGAGCAATGGCGCTGGTCTATGAATACCGGCGTGAAGCTCAACTTTCAATTCCCTATTTTGAAGAAGCGGTTGCCTACCATGAACAGCACAACGAATGGCTGGAACTGAGTATTTCTCTGTATGGTTTGGGTAGAGCAAACAAGAATATTGGCAAAACCGAACTCGGCAAGGCGCAACTGCAACGATCAGCTGAGCTGGCTCATCAGGTCAACGATATTCAGGGGGTTGCCTACGCATTTAAAGAATTGGCCGGCATTAATATTAGCGAGAAACAGTTTGATACCGCAGAGCAACAATTGCTGGAGGCCCAGAAAATTTTTGACCGGGCGCAAAACCCTTATATGCAACTGGATGTTGCCAGTACTCTGCTGGAGTTGGCTCTGGTAAAGGGCCAGCCGGATCGGGCCAGCTTATATTTGCATAAAGCCCGTCAGTATCTTGATCCTGTTTCCATGCCTATTCAGAAAATTTCTCTGGATGAGCAGGCGGCACGATTGACGGCGCTGACGGGAGACTACCAACAGGCTTATCAGCAGCTAGAACAAACGGTTAGAGTCAAACAGGCAATCTATAGTCAACAAAGTACCGAGCAATTGCATCAATTAAGGTCTCATTATGAACTGGAAGCGAAAGAGCAAAAAAACCAGTTACTGGAACGCCAAAACGAATTGCAAAAACTCACGTTGGCAGCCCAACAGAAACAGAATATTAGTTTATGGGCGATGTTTGGTTTTTCATTACTTATCTGTTTTTTGCTCGGAATTATGGTGTACCGTAACCAGCAAAACAAACAGCGATTGCTACGTTTGGCCAACGTGGATGGTTTGACCGGCTTATTGAATCGTAGAAAAACGCTGGAAATGTTGCAGTTGCAATTTGACTTGGCAGTACGTCATCATTTTGAATTATGCGTGGTGATTGTTGACCTGGACTATTTCAAGAAGATCAATGATCAGTTTGGCCACGCTACCGGTGATAAAGTGCTGCAGAAGTTTGGTTTGCTATGCCTAAAAACCTTCCGCCATACAGATATTGTGGGACGGATCGGCGGTGAAGAGTTTTTGATTGCCTTACCTCATACCGCGCAGCCTGCGGCAGAAAATTTATTGGCAAATTTAAGAGAGCGCGCGCAAATGATGTCGGCAGATATTGATGTGCCTGACCTGAATATATCTGTTTCTTGCGGATTATCTGTTTATCAGCGACAGGACTCTATCGAGGAATTGATGGCGCAGGCCGACGATGCGTTATATCAGGCCAAACAATATGGTCGAAACAGGGTGGAGATCTTTACTGATAATTCCAGCCAGCATTTATTACCGGTTTAACGTTATAGAGATAAGTATGGGCAAACAATTTACTGAAATATCCGGTCAGTTACAGCAATTTATCCAGCAACAGAAAATCTTCTTTGTTGCAACTGCCACAGCACAAAGCCGCGTTAACCTTTCACCCAAAGGAATGGATTCGCTACGAATATTGGGGCCTAATCGAGTTGTCTGGTTAAACGTAACGGGGAGTGGCAACGAAACAGCCACTCATGTTCAGGAAAATCCGCGCATGACCATTATGTTTACCGCCTTTGAAGGCGCACCGATGATATTGCGCCTGTATGGTCAGGCAAAGGTGGTGCATCAGCACGACAGTGAATGGAACGCATTATATGCTCTATTTAATCCCCTGCCAGGTGCCCGGCAGATTTTCGATTTGCAGGTAGATTTGGTCCAGACTTCCTGCGGAATGGCAGTGCCTTTTTTTGACTACGTTGAAGAACGTGAACAACTCAAGGACTGGGCAGAAAAGCAGGGTGAAGACGGTATCAAAAATTATTGGGAGAAAAAGAATCAGTTCAGCATTGATGGCCTTCCCAGCCATATTCTGGATAGCGGCCGTTGATGAGCGGGATTTATCTGTTTGACTGGGGCAATACCCTGATGGTCGACATCCCGGGGGCTGTGGGCAAAATGTGTGACTGGGATCATGTGAAAGTGATTGAAGGTGCCAAACAGACACTTGCCTATCTATCCGCGACAAGTCGTATTTATGTCGCCTCCGGAGCGGTTGACTCATCCGCCCGGGATATTGAAAAAGCCTTACAGCGAGTTGACTTGGCAGACTATATCAGCGGCTATTTTTGTCCTGCCAATATTGGCTATGCGAAGGGTGAGGCGGCTTTCTTGCCTGAGATTATAAATCGTTTAGATCAGCCAGCTTCACGACTGAGTATGGTGGGAGACAGCTGGGAAAGAGATATATTGCCGGCGCTGCAAGCCGGAATGCAGGCAGTATGGTATTGTCCGCAAGGAACCGGAAAGTGCCGTTCTAATGTTAGGATGATTAGTTCACTTACCGATTTGTGTGCCTAAAAAGGAATAGGCTTTCGGATTTTTATCCTCAGGCTCGAAGCCGATTAATGTTACATTAGGCTTTTTGTTATTCTGGAATCCTCGCATCTTTGCAACAGGTTACTGAAGGGTTTATTTTAACCCGCCATCAAGTTGAACGCGCTGGCCAAACTTGGCTGGAATTCTGGTTAAGTACCGAATCCGGGCCGGTCAAGCTGGTGACCTCTGCCCAGCGTTTTACGTTTTTTGTACAACAGTCCGAGCTGGATAAGGTGAGCGGCTATCTCACCGACTCGAAAATTCCCTTTGAAGCCAAACCTTTGTCCATGTTCAGTTTTGAACAACAACAGATGGCCGCGCTGTATTTGAATAGCGGCCAGTCTGCCTTTGCTGCAAAGGATCTGCTTAGAGCAGCCGGCGTGAATACCTATGAAGATGATATCCGCTTGGCTGATCGCTTTTTGATGGAGCGTTTTATCTACGGCAGTGCCGTTTTCACCGGCCAGATTCAACCACAGGAACATTACTCGGTTTACCAGCAGGCTCGACTTAAACCTTCTGCATACAAACCGCAATTCAACATTTTGTCACTGGACATTGAATGCAGTGAACAAGGTGAACTGTATTCCATCGGGCTGGCCGGACAGGACTATCAATCTGTATTGATGATTGGTGAGCCGCAACCTGGGCCAGACTGGCTGCAATGGGTAAAGGATGAGTCCGGGCTGCTGGCCAGACTGATTGAGGTTATCCAGCAGCAGGACCCGGATATTATTCTGGGCTGGAATGTAGTGAATTTTGATTTTCGCTTGTTACTAAAAAGGGCGGAATTGCATGGAATAGCCCTGCGTCTTGGACGAGGACAGAGTTTGGCCAGTTGGCGCGATGCCCGTGCTGAGGTGAATCAGGGGTATATCACCCTGCCGGGTCGGGTGGTGGTGGATGGAATTGATGCGCTGAAAACTGCCACCTACCAGTTTGACAGTTTTAGTCTGGAGTTTGTGGCACAGACGTTATTAGGTAAGGGCAAGCAGACCGAGGATGTGGATAATCGACTGGCGCAAATCACTCATGATTTTATGCATAACAAAGTCAAGCTGGCCGAATACAACTTGCAGGACTGTGTATTGGTTAACGAGATATTCGAGCATACCCGTTTGCTGGATTTTTTAACCCTGCGTAGCCAGTTGACCGGCCTGGAGCTGGATCGAATGGGGGGTTCTGTTGCGGCGTTTACCAATGTGTATTTACCTAAATTGCACCGTGCCGGGTATATTTCGCCCAATCGCCCCGAAAATGGCGGCTTGGCCAGTCCGGGCGGCTATGTAATGGATTCCCGACCAGGCTTGTATAAAAACGTGCTGGTGCTGGATTTTAAAAGTTTGTATCCGTCGATCATTCGTACCTTCAAGATTGATCCGCTGGGTTTGATTGAAGGGTTGAAATCGCCGGAACAGGCTATTCAGGGATATCGTGGAGCCAAGTTCAGTCGCGATAAACATTTCTTACCGGATATTATTACCTCGCTTTGGCAACAACGGGACGAAGCTAAACGCAACAACGATGCCGCACGCTCCCAGGCAATCAAGATTTTGATGAATTCCTTTTATGGCGTCCTGGGATCGGGAGGTTGCCGTTTTTATGATACCCGCTTGGCCAGCTCTATTACGATGCGGGGGCATGATATTATGCAAACCACCGCACAATGGATTAAGCAGGCGGGACATCAGGTGATTTACGGTGATACCGATTCGACTTTTGTATGGCTGGAAGGAGAATTAAGCGAATCACAGGCCCAACAGATAGGAAAGCAACTACAGGACAATATTAATCAGCAGTGGCAACAAAAAATTGCTGATGAGTTTCAATTGGATTGTCATCTGGAAATCGAGTTTGAAACCCATTTTAAACACTTTTTAATGCCCACTATCCGTGGCTCGGAAACCGGCAGCAAGAAACGTTATGCCGGGATTAAATCCGGTAAGCAGGGTGATGAGCTGGTGTTTAAGGGGCTGGAAACGGTCAGATCCGACTGGACAGAGGTGGCCAAACAATTTCAAACCAAACTGTATGCCATGGTGTTTGCCGGTGAAAATGTCCAGGCTTATTTACGAACCATAGTCGACGATATTCGCAACGGTCACTATGACTCTTCACTGGTTTACCGCAAGCGTTTACGCCAGCTGCTGGACAAATACGTTAAAAACGTACCACCCCATGTTAAAGCGGCACGACTGGCTGACGAAAAAAATCGTCAGCAGGGTAAAGCGCTACAATATCAGCACAAAGGCTGGGTATCCTATGTGATCACCTTAAATGGCCCGGAACCGTTGGAATATCTGACCAGCCCAATTGATTACGATCACTATATCGAACGACAAATTCGCCCGGTGGCCGAAGGCATCCTGCCTTTTATCGGCCTCGATTTTGAACAACTGACCAGTGACCAGTTAGGGTTGTTTTGACTGTTAATAAATAAAATGAAATCCGGTAGTACACTCCGAAGATTTTTCAGCGAAGTTGTATAAGTCATGTAGATACCCCGTTCGGCATTTCAGCATAAGTGGAATGACGACATCTCCAACAGAAAGGTCATAATAAATATTGGCCAGAAAAGTACTGTTGGAGCCAGGACGCCCACCATTTATTTGGCCCGTCGTATAAGATAGTTCGAGCGCCCAGTAGTCTTTTCCTGTGAGGCCGAACCTGAAGCGATTAAAGTAGCTGATGGTGGTGCCTTGATAGTGGCTCAAATGTTGATTAGTTGCCTCAATTGAACGGAAATTTCCGCTATTTTCATCTGTAATTAACGTGTTATCACGCAGTTTAAAGTGGATATCGAAGCAACTGAAATCTTGATCACATTGATTATCTGGCAGTTCTTTGCGGTTAAAGCGGTAAACTCCCCCCAATGAAACAAAATTGTTGCCCATGCTAATTGTTTCACTAGCAAGTTCACGGGCTTTACTCATATCAAAGTGGCTAGAATCGCTATATTCATTAAATATATCTGCCGCAATCCGATTTAAGGTTTCGAGACTTTCTGTTGATTGCCCATTAGATTCGTGTTCAACCGAAAGCCGGTATTCTCTCCACCCTTCAACTCTGTTCATTGAGTAGTAATACTGTATACCCGGATTATACCTCCTCCCGATAACCGGACCGGAATGACGCGTTCCCATATAAAAGTCAAATTCGACGGTGGCAGAAAAAGCTAAATTCCAGTCAGCCCCCTGATTTTTTTTATATTCTTCAATTTTCGGGGGCGTTAATAGATAGGCGACACTTAATTTAGCATCGATATGTTGATCGACTTTACTGCCATTTAAATAATCCAGAATAAGATAGTTATCTTCAAATTGACGGAAGCGACGTTGCTGGAAGTCTTCTACTGTAAAAACGCTGTCCAGTTGATCCTGTGCCAAAGGTGTACTGTCAAATATGCTTTTTTGTACGGCCCCTTGGCATAACATGGTATATAAAAACAGAGGAGCAATAATAAAAAGGCTGGAATGTCTCAACATCATTTTATTCCTCACTATTCGCCAAATTTATAAGAGAATGTGACCATTAACGGGAATTTGTAGGTTTTTTGTACCAAGTTACTGCTATCTATGGCTGTCTCACCTATATCTTGCCCCACTTTGTAGTCCCTTTTTAGCACATCAAATTGACTTCCAATTACACCGGCAGTAATCATAAAGTTGTCATTTATGATTGCACTCAATCCAATAAGGGCTGCGATAGAATTTTTATCTGTGCCCAAACCAACACTGAATCCGATATCAATGTCTTCGCCCCACACTTCGGATGCAAAGGGGTATGTAAACATTGCTGTTGCTGCATAGCTGATATCGTCCCTTTGGGTACCTCTAGCTATTTTGTAGGTAGCAGGTGCATCGGTGGTTGAGCCAGGAACCTTTTCAGAATAGAAGTATTCATCTTTATTATTCAGGAAGGTAAATCCCACGTGGGTAAGCCATTCGGTTGGCTTATCTTCTAGTACTAGCGTCGTAAGAGTATTTTCTCCCCGTTGTACTGATATTGTTACTTTTTGATGTTTAGAGAAGGTTACTAAATGCGAATCCATTGTTGCCGCGATGAGAGTCGCTATTCTGCCGCGAGCTTCAATGCAAGCGCTTGGTGGATTGATGCCCGTCAGCTCATTTATATATTCGGGTAACGCAGCTTCGTCAGTCAATTGGTATATTTTTTCTGATAGAGCATTAGTCTTTTCGTTTGGCTTATCGCACACATTTTGTTGTATTCCCTTGCCTTCTTCCTGACCTTGAACTGCCTTTTCACCTCCCTCCTTGGTGTCTTTAGCTTTTAACTTCTCGGGCATTTTTAATGCAGAGGGGAACAAATTTTCTTTGTTGATGTTAATTTTATATTTGTCTCGCTGTCCCGGGAGCAAATTCACAATTTGGAATTCATATTGCCCTGGCTCTACATCCTCCAGTTGCCAAGAGCTTGTTACGGCAAGGTTTAAGGTAATTTGTTGTCTATTGTTAATCCTGTCACTTAAATTTTCATCGCTGGCATTGGCGTGAAAGCCCGTAAGCAATAAGCCGAAAAATTGTACAGTTAGAAATGTTGTGAAGCGTTGCATAGCGAGTATCCTTTTTATTGAGTTTAAAAAAGGAGTGACGTGCTGACGCAAATACTCTCACGGAGATATAAATTAATATTGTCAAAAAGACGTTTTTAACCTCGATATTTCAGTCGATGATTAAATTAACAGGGCCAATGTGGTTATTTACCGCTGACTAAACCGAATCGATTCATATTGTCTATTGCTGGAGAGTAAAACAAAGCCCGCCCAATATCTGGGGTGTTTGAATCTGGGGTGACGCTGCATTTTATTTTTGGCTTTGCTCAGTGCCGTTGAGGAGTTTCCCGACAGAGCCAACTGTTGATAAAAATAGCGCATGAACTCCGCGCTAGGTTTGTCGGCTATGCTCCATAACGTGCCAATCACTGAGCCGGCTCCTTGGGCCATCATGCCGCGTGATAATCCATTTAACCCTTCACTGGCCGTTAATTCTCCTAGTAGAGTTTCACAACCACTGATGACGACAAGATGGGAATGAAATGGCTGACTAAGCAATTGGCTTAATGATAAAAATCCGGCTGTATAGTTAGGATTGTCATCCACATAGGATGTTGCCAGCCCAACAATCTCAGGATTTTCAGGGTCGAAATAACCATGTGTCGCAATATGTAATAGTGTCGCATAGCGTGCATCTTTGGACATCAATCTGCTGCTTGTTGCCTGAGTTCCAGTGGCTAAATTAATTCGCCTGGAAGCGAATATATTTTGAATATTTTCAGATTCTTTTGCTGTCCATAATAGTGGCGTCAGACTTTTTCCCCATGAGCGTAAATGCTCAATATTGTCTCTGCTATACGCAGGGTTATATTCAATATCGAAAGCAGGATTGGCGAATATCGCTATATCATATTGTCCGGATGCTTTATCTATTGCTACAGAAGAGAAGTAAGTACTTGCTGAATATGTTCTCACTATTTCAACCTCTGTTGTCAGAAACTGCTCACCGCCATTTTCTGCACTAATCGAAAGAGCTGAAAAAGGTAATAGATGAAGGTTCCCGTCCGGAATAATGACTAACTTGTTAATCTCTTGCTTTTTAATCCAGGCAACAGGTAACAAACTTTCCCCTTTTATTTGGGAAAAAATCTCAGCGTGTTTATTGTTTGCCAGCCACTCATCCCATTGCGTTAGATCAACGGTTTCGGCGTGCCATTCATTTTTGCTGATATAGAATAATATGTCGGTTTGTGGGGTACGAAAATAGCGCAAAAGAGCTTGATGTTCTTCCAGTCGAGTCTGGATTTGGTGGATAGACAAAGTGCTATCGGGGTGTTGCTTCACCGTTCGAACTTGCTGATATTTTTCATTGGCAACATCCAGTTGCTCTAAAGCCTGTTGTTTTTCTGACTCAGTCAGCGCATCTATTACCGCTGCCTCAGCGATTATCTTTTCTTTCCACGCAGATTGCCTTTCTTCCCCAGAATTTTCATTCACATTGTTATAGTATGCGCGGCTCCTTTTTAACACGCTGGATTGATATTGTTCGATAATATCAAAGGCAGCAAGGTAATTGGGGGAGGAATCAGATAAAAACAGATAATTCAGATAGGTATCCATCAATGCCCTGACTTGATTCATCCAGCTAGGGCCCAATTTCTCAAAGTCCAGCGTTTGTTCAACATTTTTTATAAAGGTAAATGCTTTAACAAAATGGGTTCTTACTGTTTGAACCTGCGTTTCATGCCGAATTTGAGTATTGGCCAGTAACGTCAAAATACGTAAGTGATGATAACTAAGTTGGGCGGCGGTGCCTTGTTCGAGCATTCTCTCGGCCCGTTCTAGAAAACTTTCGCTTGTGCTGATTTGACCTTGATTTAGGTAATATGTGGCAAGTGAGATGTAAAGATCGGCTTTGTCTTTGTTGCGGCTAAGCGTTGTTTGACGTTGCAGGGCCAGATCAAGGTATTTAAGGCTTTCTTCAGGGTTGTTCAGCTGCTGAAAAGCCTCAGCAATTCGGGCATAAATCAAAGCCAGTTTTTCTGGTTGTCGTATCAACGAGTCTTTTTCACTTTTAAGCAGCCAGGTTATCGCATCATCGTATTGATGTGTTAAAGCTGAGATTCTGGCCAATTCCAGATAAACTTTATATCTTCCTTCATCTGGATTATGCATGTCTGTTAGTTCAAGAGAGCGCTGATAGTAGCGTTTTGCGGTTATCCAATCTCCGATGTATGCGTAAGTGGCAGCCAGGTTAGCCGTTTGTGTCGCTAAGGCGATGAAGTTATTTTGTTGCCTGGCTAGCTGGATTGAACGACGCATCGTTTGCTGTGCTTCTGCCAATTTTCCGGTCCAGAGATAGGTCATGGCCAAATTATTCAGATAAGGTGCAATATCCAGTGGATGGGCCAGTTTTTGTTTTGCTTCGATAGCCAGATTTAACATTTGACCGGCTGAGATATAGTCACTGGAGACAGAGTAGTACGTTGCCTGCGCATTATACCACTCGGGCATGAGATCTAACCGGTTCTCACTGTCTAATTTTAAATAAAGGCTATCAATAGTCGACTTGCCGTCATTTATTTTTGCCAAATCCCCCAAGGATGCGCCATTTAATATCTGGCTGAAACCGTATTTAAGCAACGCGTAGCTTGTTAATTCTGGATTGATTTGCTTGACCAGCTGCAGATCAGGCTGTGTCAACTCACGGAACTCACTTTCTGCTTCGGCAAATCGATACAGATTAAAATTACTGTCTGCCAGCAAAAGCTTACCTATAGTGCATTCGGTAATCTCTGAACGATAACCATCCAGCATGTCGGAGGCCGCAGACAATGACTGTTGAAATTTCCCCATATTAACCAACATAGCGTAAAGTGTCTGACGTAATGAGCACTGGATGTCTGGGGGAATTCTACCAGAGGTCAGTACTTGCTGAAGCTGGTTCAAGATAAATGAGCGGGAGTTGTCTTGTTGCCAATGCAGTGTGACTGATTCCAATACCAAATAATACGGCAGTTGGTCTGATGTCATTGGTATCTGAGTGACTTCAATATCATCAGGGTGATAAAGGGCATCTATTTCTGGTACTACCTCCAACATGTACTTTCCTTCATCGGTAAAATCGATCGAGAAGTACTCAGTCTGGATTATTTGTGGTGGCCCCTGCATTGATCTGATTAATTTATCATTCTTCCACAACTTAATAGTGACGTTTACTTTGGGACTCACCAACTTGAAAAAGTGGCGTTGGTTTATTTTTGAGGCGATATCGAACAAGTATTTTTGGGTTGCAACAGAACGCTCATCCGCGCTGGTCACTAATGAGTTAAACAGCAAAAGCAGAGTGGTAGGAATCAACAGTTTTTGAACAAAACGGTTGATTCCGCTATAAACCGTCAAAATGAGACCTTGAGTTTAGTTACTCACGCCAAGTATAACTGGTATTACCTGAAACGATATTGTCCGACTTGGGCCCAACGTGTTTTTCCCAAAATAGCTCTGACTGATAACTCCTTCCTTGGCTATCTAACGAATAACTAATAAAAATGGTGACATGAGTCCACCCTCTTAGCGTGTTGCCATTTAATACGTCTCTAATTGCAATCCTTTGTGAATGTAATTTGTCCCGGGAGCCTACGATGAACTCGGCATGATCGAGTATTTTAACCGCTATTTCTGGCCATTTTTCACCTATATTGCCATTTAGTATGACTTTAACATGCCAATCTTTGTCTGTTGTAAATACAACATTGGTTTTCTGGCGGTGTGCTTCGGGTACCGGCATGCTGTAGGCAGTGGGATGATATTCTTCCAATTCAGGAATTTGAGAGTAGTCGACGTCGCTGACATAGGCTTCTTGAGTCAACCATTTTTTGATATCTTCGGGAAGTTGCATTGTTCTATCCTTTTGGTTTGCTGATAAATGTAATGAGATTCGACATACTCAATTTTTGGTTTGGATATTGGGTAACAATCTGTCTGTAAGGCTCGCTAGCGCATTGTTTTATCATCTCCAGATGAGTTTTTTTGTCCAGTGGGTGGTGGCCTCCATTTGGCAAATAGCAAGATATTATGGACTGACGCAGTACTTCGGCTACGATGACACTGCCTACTTTTCCTAACCTGGTTTTTCTAAATCGATAGTCAGGATAGGCCGATAGTGCCGACTCTCTGAGAACATATAGCCATAGTGGTAAGGTCCGGTTTTTAAAGTTATCAGTTAATTCGTCATAGACTGGTCGTAAATTTCTTTCTGCACCTGCGGTGACTTCGGGAAACTGCGCCAGGTTAATATCCGTAGCCAGTGTCTTTTGATGTGTGTTTAACCAATCCAGTACCGCATATCCGCTGGGAATCCTGGCATGGTCGGCCGCCATGAGGTTGAGATAGACGATATTGCCTTCCAGCGGGATGGAATCCATGCCTGAGGTTATTTGCAGATCAATCTTTGCAGCTTCCTGTGCATCCGCTCCAAAAAAGTTTGTCCAGTCAATTTTATGTTCATTGGAGATTGAGCCTGAATTACGTTGCCGTATTAAGGACAATAAATGGACCGGATTATCAGTATTGTCCTGATTAAGAATATATCGGGCGCGGGTCATGCTGTGGCCAAAACGAAATGCAGCGTGAGAAAACTCCAGAGGAATCGCAGTTAACGGGTGGGTGAACTGCAGTATGTATTCATGCCAGTCGCTGAAATAGCAATTATAGGTTTCCGGTTCTAAGGTTTCGAATAGGAAATCTTCAATAACAACTAGATGAAAAAGAGCGGTAACGATACTTTTTGCTTCGTGTATACGTGCTTTTATATCTCGGCAATGAGGGGCAACAAAGTCCTCTATTACCCAATTGTGTACTTGTTGCCATAGGCGATGCAGTTGCGCCACTATAACATTTTCATCGTTGCGGGGGTCAGGAATCAAAGCCTCGTTTGCTCGGCCCCGATATAAATCATAGCTGTTGCTAGAATTGGGTTGGAATCTTCCTTCGTTATCGAACAAAAAATATATTGTTTGGTCTGACAGATCGCCGTAGATACTGTCCAAATTAAGGCTGGGTGTCGTCATTCTGTCGAAATAGCTTGGGCGTGTCTTAGGAACGATATCGTGAGCAATTAGCTGGCCTAGGTAGGTATATCCCGCTACGTACTTGTGCGTGGATTCGATCGGTGATGTTGTACTGGCATCGGCACTGAGCATGTGTTTAGCCAGTGCCTTAATTTGATCCCCTGACAATAATGGTTGCGAGCTGGATATTGGAAAAAGTCGGTCATTGCAACTCATGCTTTTTCCTTAATTGGATATTTCAATACTAACAGGGACGCTAAATACAGGCTCCTTACTACCTAATGGAGTTACCGTCATTCGGTAATTTCCGCCGATAAGCCTGGTTTTGACCAACATGACTATTAGTTCACCGTTGCTGTTGGTTGTTATGCTGGACCAATTGTTCTTAACGGTTCCACTTTCATTTTCCAGTATTAGATTGACGTGTTCGCGAGCGCGCAATCCCGTATCTATGACAAGCAGCTTTTCTTCTTGCGATGGTAAAAAACGGACACTGGTACGGCCCGATACACTGCGCATTGTTTCCAGATAGACAATTTCCGGACTCTGTTTTGATAATTCGAAGGACGTCTGTGGTATGAAAGCGATAAGTATAATAGCGGCACTTAAGGCTCCACCTATTGCTACTCCCAATCCTGGCCATAGCCATTTATCAGTTAGGCTCCGCCAAAAGGGGCTTTTTTTCATCATATTGGGGTACGCCGAAATAAAAACGCTATCCAACTCCAATTCCTCCAGCAGTGCGGGTTTATCCAATATATAGGCTTCAAACTCAGCGGTTTCTTCCGCTGTGAGTTTGTTGTGCAGATAACGTCTTTTAATGTCGTTCTCGGCAATATAAGTTTCATCCATTGGTCTCATCCGGGCCTCAATTCAGTCGTTAACGACTTACTTTCAAATGGACGTCCACTCCATGGCTGCTTATTGAAAAGGTGTGCTGTAGTAGCCGTTTCTCTCATTTGAATATGAAAAAAAATCAGATTAATGGTGGTTTGCTGATATCCCTGCAAACTGACGAGCAGGGTAATGGTCAATAAACTACTGCTAATATTGTTGCTCTGTGTGTCATGCAATTTATGCAGTATGAGTTGTTTGAGTCGTTGTCTGGCTCGAAACAGCACTCGGTCAAAATGCTCCGCTGATAGTTGCAAATCGGCGCAAATCTGTTTCTTGTCCTGCTCGTAGATAAAGTAATTTTGTAGTATCTGGCAGTCTCGTTTGGTATTTAATTCTTGCATGACCTGCTGAACAAGCTGGACAGCTTTTTCCGAATTCAGTAAGTGTGACATGCCGAGAGCATCTGTCGGCACACGAATGTCAATATCGTCATCGGGTTGGGTTGCCCGACGTTTTTCTTTTCGGTAATGGGCTATCAGCAAGTTAATGCCGGTTTGACGAATAAAAGCACTCAGTGCTGCGGGATTGTCTATTGCACCGTTACGCGCTTTTGTAATGACAATAATGAAAGTGTCTTGCACCAAATCTGCTACCAGCTCTTTATCGTCTGTTTGCCGGTTGAGCACAAAGGTCAGGCCGCGCCAGTATCTGTTTGCCAGCAATTGTTCTGCTGACCGATCCCCTGATGTAATTCGGGTGACTAATGTTTCCGTGTCGAAATCGGACGCGGTGGAATTATTCTGTTGACCGCTCTTGTCCATCAGAACAGTTCTCCAACTTATAGATTAGGTTGTTATTGTTATTTGGTTAATTATTAACCTACACCAACTTGACGAATATGGGAATGATTGTTGTGAGCACGGCCCATGAAAACGAAACAGGAACTTTTGACAAAGGTCACTCTGTATTGGAGCAGAGGTGTCAGAATAATTTACACAGTCGTCAGGCTCGGTGTTGTGGATTAATTTAACTTGTTGATATTTATCTTGTTTTTTGTTGGCATGGTATTTGAATATATAACCCCTGGATACAATTTCTTCATAAAAAAACATCTAATTTCAATAAACTTATAAATGGGGATAAGTTGATGAAACATATAAATAAAATCGCAATATCAGCCTTTGCATTGGCTGCCATCTTTTCTGGTAACGCATCAGCAGCGTTGGTCACCAATAATGTTATTTTCGGAAGTGGTGTGTCTAACGGCAGTTTCACTGTTGATCAGAATGCTCAAATGGGCGTAGAGCTCGGATTGCGTGGCAAACTTCGCCACAATGCCAGCGGTATTCCGGAAAATACATTTAACGAATTCAATCCCGGCATGTACTACTTTGATGCAGGGGTGGCACCAACTCAAAGTGGTAGCACCGCAACCTGGAGCTTTGAGTGGTCAATTAATACTAATTTTGACGATAATTTACTTGGATTAAATCTCGACGATTTAGTCTATGAATTGGCGCTGGATATGGATCCTAGTCTCGGCACCAACTTTTTTGTTTTTGATCCCATCAATGGTTTTAATACTGGAGAAGCAGACGGTCATTGGGATCATAGTATTGGCGACAATACTACTGCACAAAGTGCCGGTACAGAAGCAACGGACATTGCCTCTTATACAGCGTTGTTAGCTGACAATAATCTGGCGCAAAACTCCTGGAAACCTCATTGGTTTATTCCAGGTTTTGATCCTACGGTAGATGGCACATATGACATTATGCTAAGCGCCTATGATCCTGCCGGTCAGAATGCGCTTGTCGCCAGCACTTCAATCCAGATCATTGTTGGCCAAGGCGGTTCTACTCAGGTTCCGGAGCCAGCTTCACTGCTTATTTTTGCTGCAGGTTTGTTAGGCTTGGGTGCAGCACGAAAACGTAAAACAAAGTAAATTTTCTGCAAGAAAATTATAGTGACGATGAAACCGGCTTAATGCCGGTTTTTTTTACATTTACGCCTTTATAAAAGCCTTATTTGTTTGGCGGCTTCGATGCAATAAGCTAGTCTTGGATGTTCCCGAATAACAATAATACTAAGGTCAACAGACCCTAATGGATTGCCCAATGTATAAAACCGCAATGACTTTACTGATTGGCAGCTTGCTGGCCGGCTGTAGTCAACCCGCTCCGTCGACAAGCGAATCTTCAGCTTCTGCGCCTGAAACGCAATTAAGCGCTTCAGTTGATCAAAACACTCAATTTGATCAGTTTAAAACCCGATTTTTAGAGGATACCTGGCGTATCTACCCCAATTACGGGATCTATGTAGGTTACTATCAATACGATGATGTACTGACGATTCCGGATGATCAGCAACAACAAAAAGAAAATGCTTATCTGCAGGCTACACTGGATAAATTAAACCAGTTTGAGTTGACTCAGCTGTCAGATAGCAATGCCACCGATTATGCATTGATTAAAAACCAGATTGAATCAACCATTTGGTACCGGGATTCCTTTAAATCTGACCAATGGGACCCGTCCAATTTTAATGTGGCCAGCGCTTTTGGGGTTATTCTTAATACCGACTATAAACCGCTGGATGAACGTTTATTGGCAGTGTTGAAGCGTTTGCAAAAGGTGCCTGCCTATTATGCGGCCGCCAAACAAAATATTACCCAACCGACGTTGGAACACACTGATTTAGCCATTCAGCAAAGCAAAGGGGCATTAGGTATCTTTACCGAATCAATACCGACTAGTTTGCAACAATCGTCATTAAGCGATCAACAAAAGCAGCAATTTGAACCATTGCTTGCTGCTTCTGTTGAGGCGATTAACGACTATATCGCTTTTTTACAGGATAAGCGCAGTGTGCTGGTCGATGGTGGTGCCAAAGATTTCCGCATTGGCGAAGTGCTTTATGAGCAAAAATTCAAATACGATATCGTATCGGATTACACCGCCAAAGAGTTGTATCAAAAGGCGATAGAAGCCAAGCAAAAGTTGCATCAGGATATGATAAGTATCACTGAGCAGTTATGGCCCAAATACTTTCCTGATAGCGACATGCCCGCTATCAAGTTACAGGCAGTTAAACAACTGATTGATCATTTGTCGGTTAATCATGTTAAACGCGACGAGTTTGTGGATGAAATTCGCCGTCAGATGCCGATTATTGAAGACTATATTATCCAGCATGATTTGCTCGATATGGATCCGACCCGGCCATTGGTGGTGCGTGAAACACCGGAATATCAGCGTGGTGTGGCAGGCGCGTCGGTGAATGCGCCCGGCCCTTACGATGCCACCGCCAATACCTATTACAATGTGACTCCGCTGGACGATTACACCGATGAGCAGGCCGAAAGCTATTTGCGCGAATATAACCACTGGATTCTGCAGATCCTGAACATTCATGAAGCCTTGCCCGGCCATTACACCCAGTTAGTCCATGCCAATAAATCACCCAGCAAGATCAAGTCTATCCTGGGCAATGGTGCCATGATTGAAGGCTGGGCAGTGTATGCCGAGAAAATGATGCTGGAATCCGGTTATGGCAACAATGAGCCGGAAATGTGGCTGATGTACGATAAGTGGAATTTGCGCGTTGTGGTTAATACCATACTGGACTATAGCGTCCAGGTGCTGGGCATGACTAAAGAAGACGCGCTGGATCTTCTGATCAACGAAGCGTTCCAGCAGCAAACTGAAGCCGAAGGCAAATGGCGCAGGGCAACATTATCGCAGGTACAACTCACCAGCTATTTTAACGGTTTTGCCGAAATTTACGCCTTCCGTGAAGAACTAAAGCAAAAAATGGCAGACAAGTTCGATCTTAAAATCTTCCACAATCAGTTCCTTAGCTATGGCAATGCACCGGTGCCGGTGATCCGCAAACTGATGTTAAAGGAATTAAATCTATAGCGTTATTAAAGGGAATTTATTCATAGAACAAATCGGGGCAACCTATTTCCATTGTTGGAAAAGGTTGTCCTATTCACATTTGCCAGTTTATTCCCAGATATATCGAACGAGGCAAACCAACAAAATAACGATAATTGCCAAAGGCGATATCCGCTCTTTCCGCATAATTTTTATTGGTCAGATTACGAATATTGATGCTTAGATCAATACTGTTACTCAGCGGGTAGCTTGTGTTGAGGTGCAATAAACTGTGGCCGGGATAAGTGGCGCTATTCTCCGGATCCAGATAATAACGCCCCAGATATTGCCATTGCAGCTGGGCACGGTAGTCCGTATCGGGTTGCCAGTTCAGGGCGAGTTGTCCCATCACTTTAGGGGCGGTGTCGATATCATTGCCATTGATGTCCTCACTGCTAATGCGAATAGAATTGGCATATTGATGACGGGCAAAGGTCGCGCTGCCTTGTAATAAAAGACTTTCGGTGAACCGGTAACTTGCGGTTAATTCAAGGCCCTTATGCCGGGTTTTACCGTTACTGATATTGTGCCGCTCGGTGTCCTGAAAAATAAAATGTTTCTTGCGCATCATAAACAGGCTGAGATCATAGGAAAAACCAGAGCCACCGCCGCGCAACCCTGCTTCCAGACTTGTCAATTGTTCGGCGTCTAAATCTGCACTTTGCTGGCCAGCCTGCAAACGAAAAAGCTCGGTTGTTTGTGGTGCCCGGAAGCCGCTGGATAGATTGGTATAAACATATTGATTAGCCCGCCATTGATGAACCAGACCTAATCGCGGTGACCAGTTCTGATAGCTCAGTTGAGTATCTGGCGGGCGATAAAAACGGCATTCGGCTATATCAGCACCACAAGCGCTGCCAACATCAAGCCGGTTGCGGTAGTCATAACGGGTATCATCAAAACGCAATCCGCCAGTTAAGCGGGTGGCACTGCCGAGTTGCCAGTCAAGTTGCAACCAGGGGGAGATTAACCGGCTGGTGACCTGATAGTTGTAATGTTGTCCTGGCGGAATTGCAGCGGAAAACGGTTGTGTCTGGGTCTCGGTTAACTCGCTGTCACTCCATTCAATATCCAATCCTGACCGCAATTTAAGTGATTGCCAGTTAACCTCGTACTGGCTCTGTAAGCCGGCACTCTGCTGCTGATTGTGTTCCACAGGTTGCCAGGGCAGCCAATGTTGGGAAAATGTCATATCACTATGTCTGAAATAAGGTGTCAGGCTAAAAGTCCGCTCATGTTCTGTCACCCAGGTCAAATGGCTGGATAAGCGTGTTGAGCTGGCATGTCGAAAGGCATCAGGGTTTGGGTTGCTACGTCTAACTTCTTCATTTTTATAGCTGTCTTTGCCCTGGATAAAACCGGCGCTATGCTGGTTAATATGGGTGCCAGTCAGCACTGTCTTAGCGCTAAAATCATCATGTTGCAGTTGATGAAGCAGGTTCAATTTTTGCTGTTCATATCCGGCATCTTGCTGATAGCCCGCATCTTTACTGACATTACCGTAAGCCATCCAGCCTTGATGATTATCATGTCGGGATAGGCTGAATTTCCCACGCTGATATTGATCTGGTCCCGTTTCTAGTCCGATATTTATTGGCGATTGGTTCAATATATCGGGAGACAGAATGTTGATCACACCATGTACCGCATTGGAGCCGTAAATACTGCTGCCCGGCCCACGAATAACCTCGATTTGTCCCGCTTGTTCGCTATTGATTTCAAATAGCTGGTTAGCATTGCAAAAGCCGGCAGGCCGGATTGGAATGCCATCTTCGGCAATCAAAAAGGCACCGCAACTGCCAGCGCCGGTGAGCACCGGCGAGCGGATCGCTATGAGACTTTCCTGTCCATTGCCGCGACTGATCCAGCTTCCGGCCACTTGTGATAGCAATTCATTGATATGGATAGCACGTTGCTGGTTTATATCCTGTGACGTTAGCACCGCAATGTTGGATGAAAGCTCGGTTATCGTCTGAGCTTGTCGATTACCCTTGACAATAATGGTTTCCCAGTCAGTTTGCTGAGCCTGCGGTGCGGCGCACCATATAAGCAGGCAAATTGTTATTATTCTGTGCATACAGCCGAATGGATTGATTATCGTGTTATTCAGTGTACACAAATTTACTCCGTACAGGCTCTGTTTCTATTGGTCGTATTTTTTAGTCAAATTAAAGTATTCACCTGATCAGTTAGTTGCTTACCCCAGGGCTAATCGTTAGGCTAGGTGATTGTTGTTTGTCGCAGGTAGTCGGAACCGGTAATGCTGGAGCTTAACAATATATGTAAATCGTTCATTAATGGCGCAGAGCAGGTACATGCATTGCAGGATGTATCGCTGAAAATTAATGAAAATGAGTTTGTCGCCTTTATGGGCAGTTCCGGCTCGGGGAAATCCACTTTAATGAATATTCTGGGTTGCCTGGATACGCCCAACAGTGGTCAGTATTTGCTGGATAATCAGGACGTTGCCAAGCTGGATGATGACACACTGTCGAGCATCCGCAATAAGCATATCGGCTTTATTTTTCAAACTTTTCACCTGTTGCCCAAGCTGGATGCCATTGGCAATGTTAAATTGCCCCTGCGTTATACCGATGTAAGTGATGAGCAGGCAACAGAGCGCGCCATTGCATTATTAAAGAAGGTTGGTTTGGGACATCGTATGCAACATAAACCGTTTGAAATGTCGGGCGGTCAGCGACAGCGCGTTGCCATCGCCCGGGCACTGATCAACGAACCCACAGTGGTGTTGGCTGATGAGCCTACCGGTAATCTGGATAGTAAAACGTCGGTGGAAATTATGGCGTTGCTGAAGGATTTACATCAACAGGGACAGACCATTGTAATGGTGACTCATGAAGACGATATTGCTGCACATGCACAGCGTGTGGTGATGATGCGGGATGGCAAAATACTGGATCTGGATTATGCGATTACTCAGTAAACTCGGCGGGTTGTTATTGGCTACTGGCGTATTTTCCAGCGCCAGTTTTGCAGCTGATCAAAAAGATAGCTTGTTGCTCACCGGTGTGGTGAGTTCAGCCAAAAGCCAAATTGTCACCGCACCACGCACCGATCGCTGGCAAGTACAAATTCAATGGCTAGCTGAAGAAGGTAAAGTGGTACAAAAGGGCGATCTGATCACCGTATTTGATGGTGGCGGGATTCAGTCCCAACTGGAGCAGAATGAAGAATCGCTGGAAACGCAGAAGTTACAACTGGTTAAAACCGAGATGGATTTAAATCAATCGGTAGTTGAAGCCGAAGGTAAACTCAAACTGGCTGTTATCACGGTTAAAAAAACGCGGATCGAGGCGAATATTCCCGATGGTGAAGTGAGTAATTACGAGAAGGGCAAATATCAGATTGCCTATGAACGGGCGCTGATGGAAAAAATCAAGGCTGAGGAAGAACTTAAGCTGGCGCAAGCTGCACGCGACGTCGGTATTCAAAAGCAAAAAATTGAAATAATCAAATTGCAGGAAAATATCGACTATCAGCGCAGCCAGCTAGACAAGCTCAGTGTGGTAGCAGAAGTGTCCGGCCCGGTTACCCATATGATGCATCCGTGGAATTCACAAAAAATTGCCGCCGGAACCAATGTGGAAGCAAGCTGGAAAGTGTTGGCAGTACAGGCGCAGTCATCCTATCAGGTTTCAACCTGGGTGCATGAAATCGATGCGGTTAAACTGGTGCCTGACGATGTCTCGCTTACACTGACTCTGGATGCTTATCCAGATGAGCATTACCCCGGGCATATTATTAATATGAGCAGTCAGGCAGAACAAAAACAGCAATGGAGTGATAGTGCCTATTATCACCTCGAAATCGGTTTTGATGCCAAGCTGAAACATCCGATTTTCCCCGGCATGAGCGTGCGGGTCCATGTTGATCCTCAAGGTTCGCAGACGGCTATAAACAAGACTGTCCAGGAGGGTAACTAATGTTGTTATTTAACACTAAGCTGATTCGCTGGACGGGATGCTGTCTTATCGCTTGCGTACTTGGCGCTTGCGATAGTGAAAGTTCATCCAGCATCTCACAAGACATTCCACCCATTACCGCGTCTGCAGAGCTGGTTTCGTTAAAAACCGCCACTATTGGCCCTCCTAATGTCCGACGTATGTGGCAGTACAAAATTGAAAGCATGGCGGCCGAAAATACCGAAGTAAAAAAAGGTGACGTTATTCTGGTATTTGATGGCCAAAAACTAAAAACCGATTTGATTGGCCGGGAAAGTGAATTAAACGCCGAGATTAAGAAAGCCGAAAATCAGGCTCTGAACGATGAAGCCAAGCAACATGATTTAGTCTTGGCCTTGGCCGAGGCAGAAATGAACTACAACATCGCCAAGCGTAAAGCCGATATTACCGACCTGTCACGTTCAAAAATAGAAAAAGACAAACAGCAGGCCGACTATGAATTTAATGCCGAAAAGCTGGCGCAAGCCAAACAGCGTCTGGCTCATCATAAAAAAGCCAGAGAAATTAACCGTAAAGTCAGTCAGGGTAAAATCAATACTATGCGTAGCCGCGCAAATTCGATTCGTCGTGATATAGAAAAGCTGACAATCAGGGCGCCGAAAGACGGTCTGGTAATGTATGTTAACTGGAATGATGAAAAGCCGGCAGTGGGCGAGACGGTATTTATGGGGCGCAGCTTGTTGACGCTTCCGTCGTTAGATGAAGTGGCGATTAAAGTGGAATTTGATGAGCCGGATACAGCCAAACTGAAACGCGGCCAGCCAGTCAAAGTGGTATTTGAGGCCTATCCTGAAAAAGCTTTTTTGGGCAAGGTCGCCGAACTGGCTGAGGCCTACCATCCCAAATCGGTGAATAATCCCAAAGTGGTATTTGACGCGCTGGTTGACTTAAACGGCGGTGGGCCTGCTGAAATGCGTCCTGGTATGCAAGCTAAAGTGGAGGTCTTATGACCAACAATATACTGCTATTGTCAGTTATGGCTGGCGCACTGTTAACCGGTTGTTCCGAGCCGCCTCAAATTACAGTGCCAACTTATGAGGTTGAACAACGCGAGTTTGAAATTGTTATCCCGGCCTTTGGAGAACTGGAAGCCGCAGAAGCGACCAATATTGCTTCACCCGGCCGGCGACCCATGACTATCGCCTGGTTGGCCGAGGAAAACCAGCGGGTTAAAAAAGGGCAGGTTGTGGCCCGTTTTGATCCCGAGCAGTTGGCGTTGGATAGCCGCAAGGAAGAATTGGCGATGATGTTGCTGGACAAGGATATGCGCCAGAAAAATGCCGAACGTAACAAGCAGGAAAATGAACTTAATTCCGAGGAAGTGCTGATCGGTAAAGAATTTGATTTTGTTGATACCTTCGCAATTGATGATCTGCGTTTGTATTCCAAACTGGAAATTATCGATACCTTGTCGAATAAAGAGTACCTTGGCGTCAAGGACGAGTTTATTGACTGGAAACAGGAAAGTATTGAGGAGCAAAATCAAAGCGCCCTTGACGTGTTGAGTATCCGCAAGCGCGGTCATGCAGCCAAATATCAGCAGCACGAAGATGCCCTGTCCAGACTTGAGGTCGTAGCCCCTTACGACGGGTTGTTGGTGTACGAAAAGAACTGGCGAGGTGATAAAGCCAGTGTTGGTCAAACGGTTTTTCCCGGCAGTACCATTGCCAAAATTCCCAATCTGGAACGCATGCAGGCCAAGATTTATGTACTGGATAAAGACGCAATTGGGTTGGAGCAGGGGCAACCGGTCACGTTGACCATGGAAGCCTATCCGGATCAGTTGTTACATGGAGAGCTGGCCAGCGTGTCGGGTTTTTCACGTACCATAAAACGCGGTAATCCGACCAAATACTTTGAATTGGTGGTTGATTTACCTGAAAAAAATGACCTGATGCAGCCGGGGCAAAAAGTCATCGCGCATATTCAGGTCAAGCCACCCGAGCCCAAAGTGATTATTCCGTTACAAGCTATCTTCAATCAGCAGAATGACAATTTTGTGTATCTACAACAGGGCACGGATTTTGTGCGTCAAAATGTCACCACCGACCGTAAGAACTTGTATTTTGTGGAAATTGTTGATGGCTTAAATGTAGGTGATGCCATCGCATTAAGTGAACCCGTGATTAGCAGCGCGGAGAATGACAAGTCATGATTGGCCGATTTTTTCCATTAATCATTGATGCGTTGGAAGAAATGGCAGCGCATAAACTACGTACGTTACTGACCTTGCTGGGGATGATTTTCGGGGTTGGAGCCGTCATCGCTATGTTGAATATTGGCGAAGGAGCGGAACGTCAGGCGTTAAAAATGATTGATTCGATGGGGCTCAGGAACCTGATTATCGAATCCAAGGTGTTTGCCAACGAAGAGCTGAATGAAATTCGTCAGGAATCACTCGGCTTGACTCTGGCGGATGTGGAAGCGGCTGCCAGCACTTTACCTTTTGTGGTGGATCACAGCGCCGAACGCCGGGTGAAGACCCAATCTGTGTACAGCAGTGACGGCAAGGCCGATGTCAATCTGGTCGGCGTGACGGCCAATCATTTCAGCTTGTCCAATATGCATACCGAGCAGGGGCGCACCCTGACAGATGAAGATGACAAAGCTGTCGCACAGGTGGCGGTGTTAGGTTCCAGCGCGGCTAAACAGCTGTTTCCTGACGGCAATGCGCTGGGAAAATACGTTAAAGTCAATCATCTTTGGGTACAGGTTGTGGGAGTATTAGCTGCGCCCTATATGGCTAAAGATGAATTTCAGGGCGTCAAGATTGGCGGTGACAGTACGCGTATTTTTGTGCCTCTGAGCACCAGTTTGAAGAAACTTAACAGTAATGCGCTGGCCAGTGAACTGGATATGATTAAACTGAAAATATCCGATGACGTCGATCCTATGATAGCGGCCAAGGGGGTTTCCCAGTTGTTCAAGCTGCGCCACGGCGAGGCGGAAGATTATCAGATGATTATTCCGGCAGCATTATTGGCCCAACAAAAGCAAACCCAGCAAATTTTTAATATCGTGATGGCCTGTGTGGCCGGTATTTCCTTGCTAGTCGGTGGTATTGGTATTATGAATATTATGCTCGCCAATGTACTCGAGCGGACCAAAGAAATTGGATTATTACGTGCGGTGGGGGCCACTCAGCAAGATATCAAACTACAGTTTATTGCCGAGAGTTTTACGATCTCGGTATTAGGTGGTTTGCTGGGGATTGTATTTGGACTGGCGTTGTCTGAAATTATCGGCTTTTATTCCGGCTGGGCGGTGAGCTGGTCAATGGTGGCGATATTCCTGTCATTAACTATTTGTATGGCGGTGGGTGTCGGTTTTGGTGTATTCCCCGCTATCAAAGCCTCGCAGCTTAACCCGATTGAAGCCCTGCATAGTGATTGATTAAACCAAAAGGATGAAGACGCAATGACAGATAAACAACAATCCAGTCAGGGATTCTGGTCGCGACTTCATCAGCAAATCGATCATTTGTATAACGGTTCAAGCTCGCGTGCGCGAAATTTCCGTTGGGCGCTGCTGGCGTTTGACGCGATAACTATCGCTTATTTTGTCGCAGCTTCGTTTGTTCATCATGGTGATGACTGGCGTGTAATAGAGATAGCGATTGGGGTTGTTTATTTGCTAGAGCTGATAGCGCGTCTGTCGATTAGTAACAAGCCCATCCGCGATATTTTTCACCCGGTAGGGTTAGCGGATCTGATCGTTATTTTTTCGTTGCTGGCGCCCTCGCTGGCGCAAAATTTCAGTTTTCTTCGTATCGCCCGCTCATTACGGTTGCTGCGCTCTTACCACATGATCAAAAGCTTGCGTAAGCAGTCCAATTTTGTACGTAAATACGAAGATGTGATTTTTAGTGTGGTTAACTTGCTGGTGTTTATTTTTGTGATTACTGCGGTAGTTTATGTCAGTCAGAAGAGCAGTAATCCGGCGATAAATGATTATGTTGATGCGCTGTATTTTACCATCGCGACCCTGACCACCACAGGTTTTGGCGATATTACCTTGATCGGTACCAGTGGACACATTCTGGCAGTGTTGATCATGATCTTTGGCATTTCGTTGTTTCTGCGTTTACTCCAGACCATATTCAGACCTGGCAAGATTCGCCATGAATGTCCCTCTTGTGGTTTAAACCGTCATGATAGCGATGCCGTTCATTGCAAACATTGTGGCGAAGTGCTGCATATTACCACTGAAGGCACGGATTAATCCGCCAGGAGAGCAAGTGAACAATACTCGGGTATTATTTTTATCTCATGGTGGTGGACCCATGCCTTTACTGGCAGATCCGGGACATCAGCAAATGGTGGATTGTCTTAAGTCTATCGCCAGGGAAATCAGTAAACCCTCCGCCATCGTTGTTATCAGCGCTCATTGGGAAGAGCCGGTTGCGACGGTGACATCAGGGAAAATGCCGCGATTAATCTATGACTATGGCGGCTTCCCGGAAGAATCCTACCATATCAACTACCCCTGTCCCGGCGACCCGCAGCTAGCCAGTCTTGTTCAGGCACAACTGGAACATCAAGGGATAGCCTGTCAATTGGATGCGCAACGGGGTTTTGACCATGGTATGTTTGTACCGCTTAAAATTATGTATCCCGAAGCGGATATTCCCTGTGTTCAACTTTCTTTACTTAACAGCCTGGATGCCGAACAACATCTGAACATCGGCTCGGCACTAAAAAAGTTGAATTATGACAATCTGTTGATCATCGGTTCCGGTTTTTCGTTTCATAATATGCGAGCGTTTTTCACACCTGATAACGCTGAGTCGCGCGCAATGAATGACGCATTTGAACAGTGGTTAATCGAAACCTGTAGCAGTGCGAACTTGTCTGAGCAGCAAAGAAGGCAACGCCTGGTTGACTGGGAAAACGCCCCAGCTGCCCGTTTTTGTCATCCCAGAGAGGAACATCTGTTACCTCTACATGTATGCTGCGGTGTGACGGGCACTTACTGTTCCCGAGTCTATCAGCTGCAAATCATCAATAAGCAAGCCAGTATGTATCTTTGGTAGCGAAGTCCACATAGCAAAAACCAACAGAGCCTGCAGAAACTGGCATTTTAATTGCTGAAGCCTAACCTAGCCATTGTAACCGGATGAGTTAAGCCCATGTTTATTAGCAATCAGTCTTATACCACGCCTACATCTGCTGCAAATAGCTCGGCGTCCAGCCAATCTCAGGCCTCTGCAACCCGGCAAAAAGATGCCGAAACGGTGGCAGATTCTGACCAGAATAAAGCTGCGGATGACAAAGTGTTTCTCAGTGAAGCATTCGAACAGATGCTGGCCAACCGAATTGGGTTGGACAAAGAAAAAATGGACGAACTAAAAGACAAGATAGAACAGCTGGAGAAGCTGGAAAACCCGACCGAACAGCAAAAAAAGCAACTGGAAATGCTCACTACCCAGTTGGAGGAAATGGTGCGTGAAGCGGCGGAGCGGGCAGCTGAAAAGCTGGATAACAGCGGCTATGCTGAACAAAATAATAAATTGCTGGCATACCAGCAGATTGAATCCCTGTCTAAAGCTAAAAATTGGCATGTCTAGACAGGGATAGTTACGACCTCGGTTACCAGTATTTAAGTTCGGTAGATTTGCCCCTAAAAATCCAGTATGACAAGCCGGTGTAGGCCAGAATAACCGGAAAAACGATAGCCACACCATAGAATACGAACATCAAGGATTCGCTGGCGCTGGCCGATTCAATTGCGGTCAATCGGTTAGGCACGACATAGGGAAAGTAACTGTAGGCCAATCCCAATAAACTCAGTACAAATAATGATGCGGCACCCGTAAAGGGGATCCAGCAGCCAAAGTCGCTGGCATGCGGAACACGGCGTAAATAGCGATCGACTACCACGACCAGCACAATACACATCAAGGGTACGGGTAACAGCAAAATTGCTTCTGGCAGGGTAAACCAGCGAGCCGCTACCGATTCATTGATCATTGGATTGGTTATGCAAATAGCGCCGATGCCAATGGCGGCCAGCCAGCCACCTCGACGTCCCCATTTGGCCGCATATTTCTGTACTTCACCTTCAGTTTTCAGCACCAGCCAGGCGCCGCCAATATAGGCATAGGCCGCTGTAACGCCAGCGGCACTGAGCAGTGCAAATCCGTAAGCATGCAAACTGTGCTCGAAACCCATCACGTACATGCCCAGGCTATATCCCTGGGTCAGGGCAGTGGTGATGGAACCCAGTTTAAATAGTCTGTCCCATCGGTTTTGCAGCCTGGTAATGGCCTTGGCCCTAAAATCAAACGCCACCCCGCGCAAAATAAGGGCGACCAGCATTAACGCGATTGGAATATACAGTTCTTTAAGTACCAGGCTATAAGCCGTAGGAAAGGCGATGAGCAATATGCCGATGGCCAGCACTAGCCAGGTTTCGTTAGCGTCCCAAAATGGGCCGATGGAGGCAATCATCTTGTCGCGTTGTTCGCGGCTATCCATAGGTAACAATATACCTACGCCGAGATCATAGCCGTCCAGCATGGCGTAAATCAGCACCGATAGTCCCATCAAGGCTAGAAATATTGTCGGAAGATTACTTTCGATCATGCCGGATTTTCCTCTTTGTCGTCCAATTCCGCGTTTACGGTTTTATCTTGCACACTATTGAGATCTTCAAATTCATCGACGTCGACGGATTTTCTGGCCATATAAAATACCGTCTGTAAATAAGCCAACATCAGCACCGCATACAGGATGAGATACATGGCCAACGAGAAACCGACATTCGCCGGGGCGATGGGGGTAACGGCATCGGCGGTTTTAAGTACGCCGGACACCAGATAGGGTTGACGACCGACCTCGGTAACATACCAACCGGCCAATGTTGCTATCCAGCCAGAGAAGGACATCCCCACCAACACTTTCAGCATGAGTTTGGACGGGTAACGTCGGCGCAAGATACCGAAGCCGACAAACCAGCTAATCGCCAACATTAACAAGCCCATACCAATCATGACCCGGAAGCTGAAAAATACCGGTTTAACCGGCGGATGCTCCGGAAATTCTTCCAGTCCTTTGACTTCGCCATCCAGTTTATGGGTCAGGATCAAACTGGCCATTTTAGGAACTGCGATTTCAAAGTGGTTTTGTTTGGCCTGTTCATCGGGCCAGGCAAATAATAATAACGGCAAGCCTTTTTCGGTCTTCCAGGCCCCTTCCATGGCTGCCACTTTTTGCGGTTGGTGTTCAAGGGTATTTAAACCGTGCATATCGCCCGCCATAATCTGGATCGGGATAAGAATCGCCGCAGCATAAATACTGATCCTTAACGCCACTTTGGGCGCCCTTTTGTTATCGCCTTTAAGGAGCCGATAAGCCGAAATACCGGCAATCAAAAAACTGGCGGTTAAACCGGATGCAATCATCATATGAGCCAGCCGATAAGGCATGGACGGATTGAAAATAATCTGCCACCAGTCGGTGGGATGGGCAACGCCATCAATCATTTCAAAGCCTGTTGGAGTGTGCATCCAGGAATTGAGGGCGATTATCCAGAATGCCGATATACTGGTTCCCACGGCTACTAAAAAAGTTGCCAGAGTATGAAGCCAGCCGGGTAAGCGTTGAATACCGAATAGCATGGCACCCAGGAAAGTCGCTTCGAGGAAAAAAGCGGACAGTACTTCGTATCCCAGCAATGGACCGGCAATATTGCCGACTTTTTCCATAAAACCCGGCCAATTGGTACCAAACTGGAATGACATGGTAATCCCGGTGACCACGCCCAGGGCAAAAGTTAATGCGAATATTTTTACCCAAAAGCGATATATTCGCATCCACACCGGATGACCGGAAATATCATGGCGAACCTTGAAATAAAACAGGAACCAGCCAAGTGCAATAGTAATGGTGGGGAACAGAATGTGAAAACTGATATTGGCAGCGAACTGGATCCGCGACAATATTAAGGTATCTAGCATCAGATACTCCTGAGGGTTAAATTGAAATTTTGTCGGGTCAACGCTGTAGGCATTAACCCAGAATCTTGTTAAGCCAGAACCTTTTTAGTCCGTGCTTTTTTCACCAAGCAGGCGTTCTTTCATATCCAGTACTTTGCCAACGCCGGAGCCGAGTTTTAGCAAGGTTTTAAGCTGTTCCGGCTTCATGCGTTGCATATCGTCAAACCAGCCACCAAACATTTCCAGCAGGTTATGAATGTCATGCATTTGTGTCCGGGTATATTCGCTGATGTCATTGTTTTCATTGGCAATCAACTGGCTACGTAATAAGGACAGTGTAGGATCCATTTCCCGTTTTCGCCGTTCCACCATCACCTGCATCGCCAAGTCCCAGATACTGCCATTAGGTTTAAAATAATCTTTGCGATCGCCAGGGAGTGACTGAGTACGAATTAGCTGCCAGCTTTGTAATTCTTTGATGCCCATACTTACGTTTCCGCGTGAAATACCTAAGGTCGCGGCAATCTGATCCGCATTAAGTGGTTCTTCGGTAAACACAATCAGGGCAAACATCTGGCCCACAGTGCGGTTAAACCCCCAACGGCTGCCCATTTCACCAAAGTGCATGACACAGGATTCGAGTTCGGCAGATAAAGGCATAAATACTCTTTTATTTGAATTTTCAGAAATTTCTGAAAGTATAGAATTTAAGCGTGGTTGGGTCAAACACATTTTGATATTGGAAGTATGGGACTGTTTTGAGTTTCCAAAGAAGTGCCCAGAAGCGTGAAACTCTTTGCAAATAAAGGCTGTATAGGTGTTTTAGGTGAAAAAAACGCCATTAATGTCGGGTCATAAATTCTTGACCCAATTATGTTTCATTTAAGAAACGGAGCTTAAACATTTAGCACGATAGTCTTAAGTTACTATCTATAGCAGGCACGATACTATGATCCAGTTTTGCCCTATGGCAGCTTAGAGCGAATTATAGTCTTTCACACCCTGAGTAATCTAGGCAGGGCTTTTCTTATCCCTTTTAGAATATTGCTCCATCCAATTCGTTCTTTCCAAAGTCTCCAGTCAACAAAAACCTTGTAGCAGTCAATATGGTCAGTTTTGAATAACTCTAATTTGTGCGTTACTGGCTCCCCACTGTTATAGTCGGTAATAATTACTAGCCTTCTCAAGTTGGGAGTTTTTTGCACCGGATTGGTTTCATCATTCTCTTGCTGAGCTTGTTGTTTTTGATTACTGTTTGATTTATAAATATTTTTTGAAACTCTATTAGTGTGTCGATACATAAATCCCCCCTACCTTACAAGGTAGACGAGCTTGCAAGGTCGCGCTAATACACTGTTATGTGTCAGGAGAGATCATGCGAAAAATAATCATCGGAATAATTCTAATGCTACCGTTTGTGGCTAACGCTGCTGAAGTGGTCTTCGAAGGTTATCCAGTCAAGAAAATAGAAACAAATGAAAACTCATCCAATACAAGCCTATTAACCAAGGCTCAAAGCTCCGAAAACAAAGTCACTATCGTTAAAGAAGGCGACAACTATTACTGGGCTACAAGAGGTAATCTTCAAGTTGTTCCTATGCAGTCAGGTTTCTATGTTACCTATCTTGCAGTCAACGGCGCAGGTTATGTCCGCACCCTTGCACCTGAAGCTCGCAACATATTTAGGCAAATGCCAGCCGAGGAGCAAGCAAAGCAGTTTTTGTACTTTGAGCACCTTGTCCATCAAATGGGGTCAATAACTTACTATGGCAGGTAAAACACATAACAAGGTGGTGTTGTTCACCGCGCAAAAATCGCGCGGCTGGGACAGCCTACACGCCGCTTCGCTTTGTTTCGGCTGCCCCAAACCACGGCGTTACCGATGGTCCGCTTCTGGCACATTACCGACTTTGGTTTTATCTAGCGACTTCACTTTCCCGAAAAAACGCGGGTTTGTCGAATGGCCGAACATGGATGTTCGGACAAGGCCAATGCTTTACACGGACGTTACCTTTGGCCATTTCGATATTAAAGCCGGTGTTTTATTCGGATCAAGAAAGTTTGTGTCGCGAAGCACCTTTACTCCGGGCATCCTGCCCTGCGCCTTGGGGCCGCACTAAAGTGCGTTCAAATTATTTCCAGAAAAATTTGTCGCCTATTTGGGTCTTTCCACCAATTCATCGGGAATGAATTGGAACAGCTTTAGCTGATCCGAAGGACGAAGCACATGGATGTGCGCAGTAAATAGGGTTGCGCCCCATGGGACCGGGCGTGAAAAAAGGCATGGATGCCGTCGGCGTAGCCGATAAAACATTCACCCTTCGACTGCTCCGCGCTCAGGCCGAACGGATTATGGCGTTGGCGCAGCCAATCATCTTTCTTGGATTACGGCTTTATTCAACTGGTAGTGGGCAGATTTGCCTTTGGTCAACCGGAACAGCCTATTCAAAAGGAATTGCTTCGCTCATTAACCATTTATCATTGCGATCCGCAAATAACCTTTGAGTGTTACATTGGTGCAAAGAGTGAGGCAGTTTTTGCCGATTTCGGGATCCCCACTCAATATACACAGTCGGAAATACGTTATTGGGTAAGATATGGAGATACCGGATCTTCACCGATAATTTTTCGTCTCGCAGACAAACGGGTCCAGTCCATCGAGATTAATATGTTTATAGATTAATCCGAGCATTCTTTTGTATTCCATCATGGTTGGTTAACAAGGGTAAATAGATGGATATCCGTTGTTGCGTCAGTGACAAAAATGTAGTGCTATAGTCATTCAGTTTCAATGTCGAGATCGATTCAGCACAAGATGAAGTTTATGCAGTTAGTTGTGTCTCCAGTTCGCTTGCCAGGATAGGGTGATGATTAGTTTTAATCATTTGGCCTCTGTACTTGATGCCTTGCCCGATCCCTGTTTTATCCTGTCCCGCAGTGGCAAGTACGTCGCCGTGTTCGGTGGTAAAGATTCCCGTTACTACCATGATGGTAGTGGCCTTGTCGGTTTAAAGATCAGTGATTTGATTCGTGCTGACAAGGCCGACTGGTTTCTGCAAAAAATAGATGCGGCGTTGCAAAGCCGAAAATTATTAATTGAGGAATACGAATTAAGTAATAGCGATGTAAAAGGTTTGCCTGATGAAGGGCCGGATAAACCGATTTGGTTTGAGGGGCGGATCCAGGCACTGGATTTTCTGGTTGAGGATGAAGAAGTAGTGCTGTGGGTGGCCAGTAATATTTCGGAGCGCCATGAGCTGGAAAGCCGATTACGTACCCTTAGTGATACTGATCAACTGACGAACTTGTATAATCGCCGCCGGATGGAAAGGGATTTAACCCTTCAATATCAAAGCTTTGTGCGTCATTCCACGGAAACTTCTGTGCTGATGCTTGATCTCGACAATCTTAAACAGATTAACGACACATTGGGCCACCACGTTGGTGATAAAGTGATTCTTGCCATTGCCGATATTTGTCGTTCACAACTTAGGCAAACTGATATTGCCTGCCGGTTTGGTGGCGATGAGTTTGTGATTGCCTTACCCAATATCGAAATTGAGCACGCCGGGCAATTCGCTGCCCGATTGTGCGAGTGCATTAAAATGGAGCTCGCATCATTTTCTGAGGACGGGATTGAAGCCACCGTCAGTATTGGCGTAACAACTTTTGTGCCGCAAGATCAGAGTTACGAAGATGCGTTAAAACGCGTGGATAACGCGTTATATCAGGCTAAACGCAAAGGCAAAAATACTGTTGTTTGTGCTTAGTTTGGCACTGGGTGAAGCGCAACTTATTTCCTGTTTTGGCGTTTGCGCTGTGCCGAGCGTTCGTTGCGTTTTTCAATTCGTATCTGCTTGGCGTCTTTTTTATCCGGAGTCAGTGAGCCGTCTTTAAAGCGCTGTTTGCGTTCTGCATCCTTGCTGGCTTTGACCGCAGCTTGTCGCTCCATTTCTGCTTCTTCCTGTTCCACCATATCCGGTGATTCCAGGGTTATTCTGCCTATTTTGCCTAGCCTGAATTCATTGATCAGCACTTCACAAATTTTATGCAGGTTAACTCGTCCGCCGGCCATAATCGCCCCACGGCTTTTAGCGGCCAGTTCCAGGAACTCGATTTCGGTATCAGGAATGTCATCGAGTTTAAAGCGCTGTTTCAGCAAGTCAGGATAGGCTTTAATCAGATAGTCGGCGGCAAAAAAGCCCATATCGTCAAATTCTGCTGCGGTATTTTTGATTGCGCCAGTGACCGCCAGACGATAACTGCTGTTGGCGTTTTCTACCTTGGGCCATAAAATGCCGGGCGTATCGAATAATACAATACCGCTGCCCAAGTTAATCCGTTGTTGCGCTTTGGTGACGGCGGGTTCGTTGCCGGTTTTAGCTATGATCCGTCCGGCTAAATGGTTAATTAGGGTGGATTTACCCACATTGGGGATACCGCAAATCATCGCGTTAATGGTTTTTATGCCAGCGTCTTTTTCAGGCAGCATTTTACGGCACAAATCCAGCAACTGCTTAATTTTGCCCGGTTCCTCTATGCTGGTGGTAAAGGTCTTGACGTTTTTTTGTTGCTCCAGATAAGCCTGCCAGGCCAGTGTCGCATCGGGGTCGGCCAAATCGGTTTTATTCAGAATTTTGATACAGGGCTTGTCACCGCGAATTTTGGCAATAGCCGGATTTTCGCTGGAGTAGGGGATGCGGGCGTCCAGAACTTCGATCAGTAAATCGACCTGTGGAAGTAACTGTTTGATTTCTTTTTGGGCCTTGTGCATATGGCCCGGATACCAGTGGATGGACATTAAATAACGCCTGAAAAATGCAATGCGGCTATTGTACTGGAATTTAGCAGCGTCGTCGCCGGCAGCTAATCTCGCTAGTCGCTGTAGTCGTCCTGATTGATCTGATATTCAATCGCTTCTTTGAGAATTTCCGGCTCCATATCCAGTCCGATGGCATGCTCGCCGCTCCAGTTTACCCCGACCAGTAATTCGTCATTGGCCAGCCCTGGTAGCCATTTGGTGCTAAACATTTCCCAGGATATTTCGAATACTTCAAAGCCAGCGTAGGCTTTAGCATTATCGACAATATCCTGGGCCTTATCCGCACTTGACCAGAATGGCATGGTTTTAATCCCGCCATCACCCGTTGGAGTGGGAATTCCTGCACTGTCTTTAATACACCATATCTTGCCTGTTCTGGCGACTTCCTTACAAAAAGCATGTGCTTCCGATACCGACTGACTCATAATGTTCCTTAATAATGGATAACTCATTATTTAATAATGATAATTATCCCATTTTTTGCCAGAAAAAATAGCTGTCGATAACAAAAGGTAACAAAGATAAACAGATCCTGCAGATGACAACGTATAAAACGGAGAACAAAAGTTCGACAAATCCTTTTGTCGTAATGAATCGTTTAGAAACTGGCCCCCAGCCATAGCCAGATTTTATCCGTATCCACCTTGCCGGCAGGGGCGTCTCCCGCTGAATAACGGGCTAGCTTTGTACCGGCAGAAAAGTGATCGTCCAGTTTTTTGCTAAACAGTGCGTTGATTTCATTACCTAAGTCATCAACAGTACTGGAAGCTTTATCGGCACTAAAATCATGGTAAATCAGATTCCATTGGCCACCCATCACTTTGCCCCCTATTGATGCATAGACATCGTTGAGTCCGACTGTGGGGGTGGATAGAAATTGGTCGCTCCAGCCATTAAATTTGTGCAAGGTCGCCAAGGGCGTGGCAAAACCGTATTGCCCCTTATCCGAGCCTAATGATTCGTAACCCAGTTTAATATCCACCACCGCTAGATTGATTCCGGCTTCTGCAGCCAGATAATCAGCCGAAAAAGAGGAGGCACCGTTGTCGGCATCCTGAGAGGCATATTCGAATCGATAATTGACACTAGTCTCATTCCATTGAGATTGTCCGGCAAAACTCGCACCCCAGGTATCGAGACCGTTGTCGCTGCCATTATCGGCCTCCAGTAAATAGGCGTAGCCGGTCAGTGTTCCAATTGGGGTGATGTAGGCTGCGTTAAGCAGATGATCGCTAGCATCAATATCCTTTTGTTCGGCAAAAATGCGGTTACGTTGTGTCACGTAAGCGTAAGTGAGTTTCAGCTCTTTGAGCGGTTGATATATGGCTGAAACGGCGTCAAAGGTTTGTTTGTCCTGACGCCAGCCCACATGACCGACAAAACGTTGACCATCCAGTGCAATGACCTGGCGGCCTAACTTAACCCTAAAGTCTGCATTTATATATTGCAGAAAGGCTTGATCCAGTTCGGTGGTTTCAGGATCGGCTATCACCGAATAGTCAGACTTGCTGCCATTGCCATTATTGTAATTATCCAGTCCAAGCACACTGCGGCTGTCTTCGAGTTCAAACACGGCAGAAAAACCATTGTAACTGCCGGTGATAAAATTAAACCGGGTGCGTAATGTCAGGGCGTCGGCATCTTTAAGGGCATTGTCCTGGTCAACTGATTCGTAACGCAAACGCATATCTATTTTGGCATGGGTGTCGGTGAATATATCGTTAACGCTTTCCGCCATAGGCGCAGCGCTAAAAGTACTGCAAAACAGGCTGGCCAAGCTTATGGTTATCGTTTTTTGCTGTAATTTGGTGTGTTGCATGTTGTGTTATTCCATAAGTGTGTTGAGTGTTAAATTGCTTTATTAGTGTGTGCCGCAACTGGTGTTGCGGCTTTGTTAGGTTTTTCGATGGGTTCGATTTTGCGTTGCTTTTCATACAAAAAGCGCAAAACGGAGGAGCGTAAACGGTTGTATTCCTTATCTTCGGCCAGCGCCAGCCGATCGCGTGGGCGCTCAAGATTAACCGCTAATATTTCGCCAATGGTGGCGGCTGGACCATTGGTCATCATCACCACCCGGTCAGAAAGCAAAACGGCTTCGTCCACATCGTGGGTGATCATAATCACTGTATTGTTCAGTTCAGCCTGGATCTCCATTAGCGAGTCCTGCATATGGGCACGGGTCAGGGCATCCAGCGCACCAAAGGGTTCGTCCATTAGCAAAATTTCAGGCTGCATCGCCAATGCGCGGGCAATACCAACACGCTGTTTCATCCCACCGGATATTTCATCTGGGCGTTTGTGCATGGCATGATCCATATGCACCAGTTTTAAATTGTGCTCAATCCAGTCTTTTGTTTCAGCTTTGGACTTGCGTCGCCCAAATACCTGTTTTACCGCCAGTTCCACATTCTGGTAGGCGCTAAGCCAGGGCAGCAACGAATGATTCTGAAACACCACGGCGCGCTCTGGGCCGGGTTGGGTGACTTCCCGATCACCGAGAATGATGCCACCCCCGCTCGCCTGATATAAACCGGCGACAATATTCAATACAGTGGATTTGCCACAGCCCGAATGACCGATGAGCGAGATAAACTCACCTTTATTGATTTTAAGATCTACGTCCTGCAGCGCGACAAACTCACCTTTAGCTGTAGGGAATGTCATATCGATATGGCTAATATCCAGTAAAATACTCATGAGTGTTTCTCCTGTTATACAACTAAAGCATGGTGGCGGATTTGTCCCAGCTAACCCGCCGTTGCAGTATCAACATGGCCCGATCAAGCAGATAGCCGATAAAACCGATGACCACCACAGCTGCCATAATGCGCGCCAAAGAATCGGAACTGCCGTTCTGGAATTCGTCCCAAACAAATTTTCCGAGTCCCGGATTTTGCGCCAGCATTTCGGCAGCGATCAGCACCATCCAGGCGACTCCGAGTGATAAACGCATGCCGGTAAAAATGGCTGGAATTGAGGCTGGCAGAACGATTTTCTGTACATGTTTAAGCGCAGGTAAGCGTAATACCCGGCTGACGTTGACCAGATCCTGATCGAGTGAGGCGACTCCGATGGAGGTATTGATCATCATGGGCCATAAACTGCACAGACTGACAGTAATCATCGAGTTAACAAAAGATTTGGGGATTGCCGGATCGTCGGAGACATACAAGGCACTGACGACCATGGTTACCAACGGCAGCCAGGCCAGCGGCGATACTGGTTTAAATATCTGGATAATCGGGTTAACTGCTGCATATAAACGGCGGCTGAGCCCCAGCATTATGCCCAATGGAATAGCGATAACCGCGGCGGTGACAAAGCCGCACATCACCGTAACCAGACTGGTACCGATTTGATCCAGAAAGGTTTTCTTGCCGGTATATTGCCTTATTTTAGGTTCATAGCCTGGATCGGCGGCGATGCGTTGCTGGTTGCGCTGTTCCTGCCGTTGATAAAATGCGGCGGCCTTTTGTCGCTCCTGCCGATGATCCTGATACAACGCCTGAAATTGGTTCATCACTGCACTTGGGCCGGGAAATTGGCCCAGTGATGTATCAATATTCTGCGCCGCTATGGACCATAAAAATAAAAACAGACTGATTCCGGCAATGGGAGCCAGTAGCGATTTCATCAGTTCTAAAGCATGGTTTTTAATCTGATGCGACAGCGCGTCTGGCAGAGTTAGCCGGGTTGTTAAGTTGGCGATGCTGGTCATAATAAGCTCCTAATCGATGACGGGTGGCAAGCTAAAGCTTGTCACCCTGTTTTAAACCGATGCTGAACTGGTTGATGTAGTCGTTGGGCTTATGGCCGTCATAGGTCAAATTGTCGATAAAATGGGTCTGGGGAGGGCGAAAACCGTCTTCATGGGCAAAGTCCGGAAACTCTGACGCGTCGATCAATTTGTCGTCAATCAGTGATTGAGCCGCGGCCGCGTAGATATCCGGACGATAAACGCTTTTGGCCATCTCCTTGTACCATTGGTCGCTTTTATCTTGCGGGATTTGTCCCCAGCGACGCATTTGGGTCAGATACCAGATGGCATCCGAATAATAGGGATAAGTGGCGTTGTAGCGGAAAAATACGTTGAAGTCGGGTACGTCACGCTTGTCACCTTTTTCATATTCAAAGGTGCCGGTCATGCTATTGGCTATCACTTCATAATCTGCACCTACATAATTGGACTGAGACAATATCTTGACCGCGGCCGGGCGATTGGCGTTGTTGTTGTCATCCAGCCACTTGGCTGCGCGGATCAGTGCGCGTGTGAGTCGCAGCGTGGTATTGGGATATTTTTCCGCGAACTCGGCGGTTATCCCAAAGACTTTCTCGGGATTATTTTTCCAAATTTCGTAATCGGTCACTACAGGCACGCCGATTCCTTTAAAGACGGCCTGCTGATTCCAGGGTTCGCCGACGCAATAACCGTGGATTGTTCCAGCTTCCATGGTGGACGGCATTTGTGGTGGCGGGGTAACCGACAAAAGCACATCGGCATTCAGTTGACCGGTGGTATCCGACTTGTGTGGAGCATAGAAACCCGGATTGATTCCGCCTGCGGCCAGCCAGTAGCGTAATTCGTAGTTATGGGTGGACACCGGAAATACCATGCCCATCTTGAATGCTTTACCTTCGGCTTTGTACTTATCTATCACCGGTTTGAGTGCTTCGGCTTTAATCGGGTGCACTGGCTTGCCGTCTGCCTGCTTGGGGATATTAGCTTTCATCTGTTGCCAGATTTCGTTGGATACGGTGATGCCGTTGCCATTGAGGTCCATTGAAAAAGGCGTAATGATGTGCGCTTTAGTGCCAAATCCCATTGTTGCCGCTATGGGTTGGCCTGCCAACATATGCGCGCCATCCAGCCGTCCGTCTATTACCCCGTCGAGCAGAACTTTCCAGTTTGCCTGAGCTTTAATGTTGACATACAGGCCTTCATCCTCGAAGTAGCCGTTTTCATAGGCAATGGCGATAGGCGCCATATCGGTGAGTTTGATAAAGCCGAATGTAAGCTCTTCTTTTTCCGGATAACCTATTTCAGCTTTGGCGATTCTGACGGATAGAGTCGCAGTGATAAAGCTGACAACTGCGATGAGTTTTATCGTTTTTGCCCAATTCATTTTTTGTTCCTCTTGTTGCTTGAGTGCAAATTTTTTGCAAAAAAAAACGCTCATCAGCTTATTTCCCGCAAAGGGAAAACAAGATAATGAGCGCCATTGCTCTGACATGTCTGGAAGCATCCAGAGTATGTTTTATCGCTGCATCATTGCAGCTGTTGTTATAAAAGGTTTTCTTTCGCCGTTGAAAGCTAACCGGAATATGTTCTTACGGATTTTAAATAGCAGTTATTGTGCCAAAGTATTAACATTATGATTTATAAGTAATATTTTAAATTCCAGTCTAGAAAGCTCTAAAATGAGCAAGACCTTTGTGCACCATAAGGTTGAAAACTGCACCAATTTAAACAGCTGAAAATAGGGCTTCTAATATTCATTGAGCAAGCTGAATACATCGATAATTTGCCCGGCTACAGTGGCGATTGGTATGCCTTTATCCATTGCCATTTTGCGCATTAGCTTATAGGCATCGGCTTCATTAAGCTGTTTCTGTTGCATCAGCAGCCCTTTGGCGCGTTCCAGAATTTTGCGGTTTGCCAATTCTTCCCTGGTTTTACACAGCTCATTTTTTAAGTTTTGATATTCGATAAAACGGAAATAAGCCACATTAATAATGCTCTTTAAACGTTGTGGCTGGATTTCATCCACAATAAACGCGCTCACTCCGGCCTTGATGGTGCGCTGGATAAAGTTCGGCATGTCGTATTCGGAAAACATCACAATCGGCAATGGGTGGGTGTCGTTAATGCGTTTTAATTGCTCAATGGTCGCCATATCCGGATAGTCGATAGCCAACACCAGCACATCGGGAAGGTGCAGGGTGACGTTGCTGGACAAATGTTGGGTATCCTGCAACTGGCTTAAAATTGTGAAGCCGAAATCTTCCAAACCTTGTTTCAGTATGGAATTATCGGTTGACGACAATTCAACCAGTACAATGGAGTTAGGTTGCCAGTTGTCTGCTTCATTTTGCAAAAGGGCGTCCGCTTGATGTGACATTTTCCATGCAGATTAATTGTTTAGATAAAATACAGGCAAGGGTTACGCCATTCATACTAATTCATTATTAAACAAATAGTTACAATATGTTAATGGTGTTATAAATTCATTGTTGCACCATAATTAAAGGCGCTGGAATTGAACAGCACTAATACAGTGCACAAGCAATAAGTTCGAGCAAGCTGTTGATGAGCAAAGATATAATCCGTTGCTACAGCATTTTCCAACGGTCTTGAAAATGTGACGAACGCGATTGAAGCGCAACGATTTCCCGGCGATTATAACGATTAATTCCTACCAGCAGAGACGTACTTGTGCAAAACCTAATAGCAGAACTTTACCAGAACCAGTCCCGCCAGGTTTATGCGACGTTAGTCAGACTATTGGGTAATTTTGAACTGGCAGAAGAAGCGTTACATGACGCCTTTCGAGCGGCGTTGGAAAAGTGGCCACAACAGGGCGTGCCAGAAAAACCGGTACCCTGGTTGATTTCTGCCGGTCGCTTTAAGGCCATCGATCGACTCAGGCGTGAATCCCGCTACACCTCGATTGAAAATCAGCCCGAGATATTTGACGAACATGACGATATTGGCCCTGAAATCAGTCTGCACAACGAACAGAATATTGAAGATGATCAACTCAGGCTGATTTTTACCTGTTGTCATCCGGCGTTAGCTCAAAACGTGCAAATTGCATTGACGTTGCGTGAAGTTTGCGGATTGACTACCGAGCAAATTGCCCAGGCGTTTTTAATTCCGGCGCCCACTTTGGCCCAACGCATAGTGCGAGCCAAAAATAAAATCCGTGATGCCAATATTCCCTATCAAATCCCCGAAAAACATCAACTGCCGGAACGGATGGAGGCAGTACTCAGAGTTATCTATCTGGTATACAACGAAGGTTATTCCGCGTCTTCAGGCGAACAAATACAAAAACGGCATTTGACCGTGGAAGCCATTCGATTGGCTGAAAGCCTGAAAAAGCTGCTGCCAGATTGTGCGGTGAATGGATTGCTGGCGTTAATGCTGTTGAATGATTCCCGCCAAGCCGCTCGTATCAAAGCCAATGGTGATCTGGTGCCGCTGGAAGAACAGCAGCGCAATTTATGGGACAAGGAGCTGATCCGGCAAGGTTGCCAGTTGGTCACCGATGCACTGGAAGCCGGTGAACTGACCACTTATTCCCTGCAAGCTGCGATATCGGCGGTACATGCTGAAGCCAGTGACTTTGCTAGCACGGACTGGTCACAAATTGTCGGTTTATACGAGGCCTTACTCAGGATGGAAAATAATCCGGTTATCCGGCTCAATCAGGTGGTGGCCATCGCCATGCGCGATGGTGCAGGGATAGGGTTACAACAGCTGGACAAATTATTGGCTGACAAGCAATTGCAATCCTATCACTTAAGTTATGCGGTGCAGGCCGATTTACTGCGTCGTGAAAATCGTTTTGCCGATGCCATGACTGCCTACCAAAAAGCCCTATCGTTAACCGAACAGCTTCCTGAACAACGCTTTTTACAACAACGTATCGACCAAGTAAGCAGCAAAATCAGTCCCGACTGAAATTACAAATTTGCTGTGATTGAAAAATAAATAATTATCTATGTCGATTGGCGAGGGACGAGTTCGACTAGTCATTAAATTCGGGTGATTTTTCACCCTGTATAAGCGATAGCAACAGGAGAAAACAATGAAATATCTTTGTCTGGTTTATCTGGCTCAAGAAAAATATCACGCCTGTCCGGACCACAAGTGCGCAGCATATGCCGGTGAATTGCAGGATAGCGGCCATTTACTTGCCGCCGAACCGCTGCATCCGATTGAAACTGCCACCACCGTCAGAGTGCGCAATCAGAAGGTCGAGGTTACCGATGGGCCTTTTGCGGAAACCAAAGAGCATCTGGCCGGTTTTTATTTGATTGATGCCAAGGATATTAATGAGGCCATTCACTGGGCGGCCAAAATTCCGCCGGCAGAGCATGGCAGTATCGAAGTCAGGCCGGTTAGGGAACTGCAATTAAGTCAGTAGTAACGCAGTCGTGAGGGGGAAGCAGGAGTCTGGAATGCATCAACAGATATTTGTTAATGTCGCGGTAGACGATTTGCCGCGCTCGAAAGCGTTTTTTGAACATCTCGGTTATCAATTTAACAGTCGCTATTGCAACGACGACGGAGCTAGCCTGATCCTTGGCGATAACCTTTATGTCATGTTACTGACTAAGCCTTTCTTTAAAACATTTTCGCACAAGAAAATGATCGACTCTCATCACGCCAACGAAACCTTGATCTGTCTATCTTGTGACAGCCGCGAGCAAGTCAATGCACTGGTAGCCAAAGCAAAGGAGGCGGGCGCTACGGTACCGGTTTCACCTCAAGATCATGGTTTTATGTATGTGCATGGATTTCATGATTTGGATGGGCACATATGGGAACTGTGCTATATGGAATCTGACAATGGCGCGGAAATATAGGTGTTTCAGATGACCAGAACCTATAGCGGAAGTTGTCATTGTCAGGCGGTTAGATTTGAGGTCAATCTGAATCTGCAGGCGGGAACAACAAGGTGTAACTGCTCCATTTGTACTAAAGCCAGGCTCTGGAACGCTTACGTGAAAGCGACGGATTTGCGTATTGTAGCCGGTCAAGCTGTGTTAAGCGAATATCGATTTAATCGCCGCTCGATGCAGTATTATTTTTGCCGAATTTGTGGTGTTCGGCTGTTTGCCTATATCAATAGCGATATGCTGGAAGATAAGTTTGTGTCAGTGCAAGTCAATACGTTAGATGATCTTGAACCACAAGAATTGTTGTCCGCTCCAATCCGTTATATAAACGGACGTCAGAATAAGTGGTGGCAACAGCCTCAATTCACCAAACACCTTTAAGAGATTTTCGATGCATAGAATACAATTTGTTGCTGAAATGAAAATTATCGGCATTAACCCTTTGTGGCATACCAATCCGTATAAACAATTGCGCACTCAGCGAGAGTTTAAACGGGCTTAATCAAGACGCTTGAATGAAGTAATAGTGGTGCTCTTTCGAATTTAAGCAACGCAGAGTAAGTCCGTTTAAAACACGTCCGAAGGAAATGCCCCAGCGGCATTTGCTCTGCGTTCTCGCTACTTAAAAGGGAACCACCCTTTCTGCATAGCGACGCCTTGTTCAAATACCGCTGGATGCATTCTGAGTGGGCAATTGTTTATACGGATTGGTATTAATCACAGCCGAAGATGCTGAACGGTTACAGCCCGGCTGGCGTAAACCGCTGCCGGTTAAAGTGAAAGTGAATAACAAACCGGATACCGCTTGGCGGATTAATGCCATGCCGGTGGGGGATGGCAGTTTTTACTTGTATTTGCACGAGGACGTCAGGAAAGCTTCAAAAACCCGGGTTGGTGACCGGGTTAATGTTGATCTTGCTTTTGATAACGAATATCGCAGTGGGCCTGCCCATCCAATGCCGGACTGGTTTGGCAAGGAATTAGATCAGTGTGCTGAGGCGCTGCAGAAATGGCAAATCTGACTCCCAGCTTACAAAAAGAAATTCTGCGCTATTTTGCGGGATTAAAGTCAGATGCGGCAAAACAGCGTAATTGCCAAAAGGCGATAAGTGTATTGTCAGGCAACCCGGGACGTTTCCTGGCCAGGGACTGGAATCAGTCTTAACCGTTTTCTAACGACCAGTTATACCGGATGTTAATGACTTTTACCCGGTAGCATGCGGCGCAGGGTATTATCTTTGAAAAAGTAGTGATGTAACAAGGCTGCAAGCGCGTGAAAACCAATCAGAAAATAACCGGCTTTACCTATAGTTTCATGAATTTCTTCCAGATCATGGGCGAGATCTTTATCGGTAGGCATAATATTGGGCAAGCTAAATAAGCCGAGATCCAGCGTCTTACCTTCCGCGCTGATAATCAGCCAACCGAGTATCGGCATTGTCACCATTAATCCGTATAACAGCCAGTGGACCAGTTTAGATAAATAGTGTTGCCAACTCACCAGAGGGGGGATGATTTGTGGAATAGGGTTTTTAAGCCGAATGAGCAACCTTAACCAAACCAGTACAAAAATGCTGAATCCCAGCACAAAATGGGTGTATTTGATTAGTTCTCGTCCATCACTACCCCGCTCAAACATACCTCTATTTTCAATTGTCGCATAGACACCAATAAACAACAGTACCATCAGCCAATGCAATATAATCATCAAGGGTGGATATTTAGTTGAGAGTGTTGAGTTCATAACGAATTTGATCCTTATCGGTTGCACGCCAGCATAAGTGCTATAGATTAAGTGCAGATTAAACTATTACCAAATTTTTCATTTAAAGCCTATAGTAAGGTCGTGAAAGGTTAACTTATTGATTATCAATGGAAACAGTCTTGAATACAGTTATAAATAACAGGGAAAAACCTTGATGCATTTTGTTTACCGCCAACTTCCGTCGTTTTGTATTGTAACTGTTCTGCTGGTTGCGGGGCTGGCAGTTGTCGTCAAGCTGGGTGGATTAGGATTGACACCACTTGACGGTTTCTTGTCGGCCATGCCGGCTGGATCGATACTCTGCTGTCTGTTGTTAAGTGCGAGCTACATGCTCAAGCGGTTTATTGTTGTCTCCCGTTTACTGGCAATTATTTGTCTGTTTCTGTCTTGTTTAACGCTAACTTATTATGTTTTTGAGATTATTCTTGCCAAGACCCAGGATAGTGTTTTTGCCAGTCTGTTAATGACGCCAATGGCCGCAATTTGCGTAGGAATTTGTGCCTTGGCGTTGTTACTGTTACCTGCCAGTGTACAACAACACAGGCAAGATAAGACGCTGCAAAGCTCATTAACCCTTTGTTTATTTATATTTACGCTATCTGCCGCCGTTATTTTTATTGATATTTTTGGCATGCAAATGGGTCTCGACGCAGCTCAATATCGAGCCATATCATTACCCTCTGTTTTCAGTCTTATGTTGTTTAGCATCGGTCTGGCATTACATAGCTACGGGTTAGCTAAGCAGTATGCTTTATCCGTTATCAGGCCCCAATATACCTTGATACTGTTTAGTACCCTGTTAACGGTACTGGTTTGGCAATTAATGACGCATGCTGAAGTCGGCAATATCAGAGCCGTTTTGCAAGAACGGGGAGCAGGGATTAATACCAGTATCAGATTGCAATATGGACGTACCGCACAGGCATTGATGCGAATGGCTGAACGCTGGAGTTATTCGCGCGATTTGCCCGCAGCAGCGGATCAAGTCGATGCCCGCAGTTTTATTCGAGACCAGAGCTGGCCATTGTCGATAGAACGCTTAGACAGCCAGGCATCGATTATTTGGAAAGAGGTCTCTGATAAAGCCGATATGCAATTTCAGGGAGATGCAGAATATCGACAAATCAAACAACAATCATTACAAAAAGCCAGACAGCAAAAGCGTTTTGAATTGTCTTTGCCGATTCATCTGACTGATGGTCGTTATGTGCTGTTAATGGTGGTTCCGATGTTCTCTGCGCAAGGAGACTTTATCGGATACCTGTTGGGAGAGTTTGCCATTCAGGATTACCTGCAAGCCATTATTGCTCATGAAAGTCCCGAATTATTTCATATGGTTATGCGTTTTAACGGTCAACCGGTGTTTGAGTCTGAATCTTTAATGGATAGCCAAAATACCAAGCTAACAGCCGATTTTAGTGCGCGAGACAAACGTTATGTTCTCACTGTGACCGCTAAAATGGGTTTGTATGATGAATATCGCAGTGCTTTGCCGGAAGTGATGATGGGATTTGGTTTTATTTTATCTATTTTACTGTCATTTGTTGTGCAACTATGGACACGCTCCAGGCTTCAGTCTGTCCGGTTACAAAAAAATGAACAGAGTCTGATTAAAAATTTCGCATTGCAGGATGCGGTGATTAACGATTTGGGCGAACCGTTGGTTATATTTGACTGGAACGGCGATATTATTCGTTTCAGTGCCGCGGCGGCAATACTGTTTGAATATAGTGAAGACGAAGTACTGGGAGAGGATATTAATGCTCTGGCTATACCGGCAGAAGATCAGCAAGTTCCGCTGTTTGACAGTTCGACTCGACAATTGACAACAAGCGAACAAGCCACTTTGACGGGAGTAACCAAACAGGGTAGACAATTTGGAATGGAAACCGTAATCAGTAAAGTGGACGCGGCAGATAGTCAGGTGTTTGTCGGATTGTTCCGTGATATATCGGAACGTTTAAAACATCAGAACGAACTATTGCAGGCCAAAGAACAGGCCGAGTCAGCTAACGCCGCCAAGAGTGAGTTTTTGGCCAACATGAGCCATGAAATCCGTACACCCATGAATAGCATTCTAGGTACGCTACAAATACTGGATCGCTCTAATACTGTTCCTGTCGAGCAAAAAAGCCTGTTGGACAATGCCACGCTGTCGGCCAAATTACTGTTAAGTATTATCAATGACATTCTCGATTTCTCCAAAGTCGAAGCCAATATGCTCAGGCTGGAAAAGGCTGATTTCGAGTTGTTACCTCTAATACGGGCTATTTTGTCCGACTTTTCAGCCGAATCGGCAAAAAGACAGGTTCCGATCGAGTTGGATGTTGAACCGGCGTTTCAGGATGGCTGGTGCGGGGATCAAGTCAGGGTGCATCAAATTCTGCTTAATCTGATATCTAACGCGGTAAAATTTACCCACCAAGGACAAATCAGGATCAGTGTCGGGCATTATGCCGATGAGCAGAACGGGCAAGGTTTGTGTGTGACGGTGTCGGACAGCGGAATTGGTATGGATGATGTAACTCAACAAAAGCTGTTTCAGCGTTTTGAACAGGCTGATCAATCGACTACTCGTCGTTATGGCGGAACTGGCTTGGGAATGGCCATTACCGGGCGTTTGGTAGAATTAATGCACGGTACGTTGGAACTGAGCAGTGAATTAGGTAAGGGATCTGTGTTTACTGTTTGTTTGCCGTTGCCCGCAGCTCAGACAGTCCCTGCTGAAGATAGTGAGCAGCAGCCTGTTGCTACGCCGGATTTGAGCGGGTTTACAGTGATATTGGCTGAAGACAATGCGATTAACACTATGGTGTTTGAATCATTGATTGAACCTACAGGTGTGACATTGTTTACCGCCGAAAACGGCCAGCAGGCAGTGGCGCTGAGTTTGCAACATCATCCTGATTTGATTTATATGGATATCCAGATGCCGGTAATGGACGGGATTGAGGCATGTCGACAAATAAAGGCCAAATTGCCGAATACGCCAATCATTGCATTAACCGCTAATGTCATGGAAGAGGATATACAGCGTTATAATCAGGAAGGTTTTCAAACCCACCTTGGCAAACCGCTAAGCATGGAAATGCTATATCAGTCACTTAGCCAAACTCTTTTGGAAAATAATTGAGTTAGAAATAGAATTTAGCGTAACAACTCATCATAAGGTTCGATAACAACATTTTCTCCAGCCAGTACATCGCCGCGCTGCTGTTCCAGCAGAATAAAACAGTTAGCTTGGGCGATTGAACTTAAGATTCCGGAACCTTGCTTGCCGGTTCCTCGCACCTGAATTTGTCCATTAGCCGCCACCCAATAATGTCCGCGCTGAAAATCGCTCCTGCCGGGGCGTTTACGTAACTCTTCAGAGGCGATTGCCGGTAAACGAGTGCGAGCCAAGGGTGTCATGCCGGCTATTTTCTGCAAGGTAGGCACCACTAATTGATAGAAGGTAACCAGTGCTGATACCGGATTGCCCGGTAACCCAAAAAAATAGCTGTTGGGTAGATAACCAAAAGCAAAAGGTTTGCCTGGTTTCATTGCCAATTTCCAGAAGCCGATTTTGCCCAGCTGTTGCAAAATCTCTTTGGTATAGTCGGCTTCTCCTACCGAAACCCCGCCCGATGTAATCAATGCGTCAGCCTGTTGATCACAGTGCAAAAACGCATCGCGCAGTTGATCTTTGTGATCTGCAATGACACCCAGGTCAATAACCTCGACGCCCATTTTATCCAGCAAACAATGTAAAGTCGGACGATTGCTATCGTATATCTCTCCGGGTCGCAGTGCGGTGCCAGGGGGCTTGAGTTCATCGCCGGTTGAAAATAGTGCGACTTTCAGGCGGCGATAAACATTGACTTGGCTGATCCCGATAGAACAGAGCATACCAATATCCACTGCACTGAGTTTATGGCCTTGGGCTAAAACAGCTTGGCCCAGACGAATGTCTTCTCCGGCATAACGTACATTTTCACCGCTACGTGGCGCTTGTAAAAACTCGATAGTATCACCATTGGCGGTGCAATTTTCCTGCATGACGACAGCATCTGCCCCTGCTGGTAATACGCCGCCGGTCATAATGCGGATACATTGCCCCGCTTGTAGCTGTCCATCAAAAGGGCGCCCGGCAAAACTGCTACCTACCAGCAATAGCGACGAGGATTGCTTTAGATCAGCTGCTTTTAATGCATAACCGTCCATCGCCGAATTGTTGGCCAATGGAACATTAATTGCTGAGCTCACGGTTTCTGCAACAATACGTCCCTGAGCCTGAAAAACCGAACAGCTTTCAATCGCCGATAATGGCTCAACGCTGCTCAATAGGGTATCTATTGCCTGTTCTACTGGCATTAAGTCCGGTGCGCTACATTGGTCAACTGGCGGTGTCGGCATACTTAATTCTCGTTTGGGGAATGACCGCAAAGCTTGCAGTGCGGATCTTTGACTAAATTAAAAGACTGCCATTGATGGGTTTTTCCATCAAGTAGCATTAATTTTCCGGCCAAGTTTTGCCCATAAGCCGTGATAATTTTAATCGCTTCCAGGGCCTGCATAGCGCCGATAATGCCCACCAGCGGAGCCATTACACCCGCTTCCACACAGGACAGTTGTTGCTCAGCAAAAAACTGGCTCAAACATTGGTAACAGGGATTATCACCGCCTGGAATAATCGAGGTAATTTGGCCTTCCATACGGATAGCCGCGCCACAGACTAACGGAATCTTGTTGGTTACGCATAGGCGATTTAACTGATTGCGGGTGGCCAGATTGTCACTGCAATCCAGTACCAGATCGTGTTGGCAGATGAGCTCGGTTAATTGTGGATCAGCAAGACGTTGCGCAATAGCTATCAATTGGCAATCACTGTTGAGCTGATTAAGGCTATCAACCGCAGATTGTACTTTGCTGATCCCGATGTCGGCTTCGTTGTGCAGTATTTGTCGTTGCAGGTTAGTCAGCTCAACCTGATCGTCATCCACCAGGGTTAATTGTCCGATACCGGCGGCGACCAGATAC